>CAYYHV010000266.1:3308-10853 GCA_964471695.1 uncultured Pirellulaceae bacterium | reverse complement strand
TTGGGGAATCCACGCTTGGCTTCCCAAGACTTGTCGCGGCCACTCATGTACCCGTTCTTGAACGCAATCAGGACCCAGTCGCCATCTCGCACGGCATACTGGTCGGCTCGCGTGTTGTGCACGTGAGAGGTTCGAATGTTGGTTTCGCCATTTAAAAGCGGTAGTAGATTGTGAGAATCTTCCGCTGAGTCATTGGGAAGCTGGTACTCGAGAAGCGCCGCCATGGTCGCCATGATGTCGATTTGCGATACCAACTCGTCTGACGTGGTTCCGGCTTCGATCTGTCCCGGCCAGCGGATGAGAAAAGGAACGCGATGCCCACCTTCGTAGATGTCACGCTTCAAGCCGCGAAGTGGATGAGATGACCAGTGCTCCCGCTTCTTGTCGCGAGGATAGGCATATTTTTCCGGGCCATTGTCGGCAGTGAAAATCACGATGGTGTTCTCTGCGTGTCCCGACGCTTTGAGGGCATCAAGTAGTTGCCCGCAGGACCAATCGGATTGGGTAACATAGTCTCCGTAAGGGCCGGCTTTCGATTTTCCGTCGAATTCCTTGGTCGGGACTATGGGTGCGTGAGGCGAAGGCAGCGGGAAGTAAAGAAAGAAGGGGGCGTCGTTGCCTTTGCGTGATTCAAGCCATCCGACGGCTTGTTCCGTCAAAGTGGGCAGGTTCTCATAAAAATCCCATTCGGTGTGGGCTGGGCCAGGCCGCGCCTCCCAACTACCTTCCTTTGTTTTGGCAGTAATCGTCAGCGTCGTATCCGGAACATCGACGACTTTGTTATTCTCAATCCACGTGTAGGGTGGGAAATTGATCACGGTGTCGCCAAAGTAGTAATCAAAACCGTGGTCTAGTGGTCCATCAGGGATCGGCTTGGTCCAGTCGAAGGAATCGTGACTCCAGAAGGTCTTCTTTCTTCGCCCTTTCATCAGGGTTTTGGATTTCGATCCCGGGCGCTTGACAGCGTCCCAATTCCAACCGAGATGCCATTTGCCGACGCAAGCCGTGTCATAACCGGATCGCTGGAACATTTCGGGCATCGTCAACCGCTCGCGGTCAAATACCGAGGGTCCCAAAGCCGTAACGATTCCATGGAATTTGCGCCAATGGTATCGGCCTGTGAGAAGCGCATAACGGCTGGGCGTGCAGATTCCGCTTGAGCAGTGGCCGTCGGTAAATCGGACTCCTTCAGTCGCCAGTTGATCAAGATTGGGCGTGGGGATTTTGGTGTCCGAGTTGTAGCATCCCAAGTCGCCGTAACCGAGGTCGTCCGCGTACAGAATTAAGACGTTGGGTGTTGCGGCGTATGTGTGGACGTACCCGAGAAAGATGGCGGTTAAGAAGATTGCGAGTCGTGGCATGGGAGTCTCACATCAAGTTGTGATGGCGAACGGGAATTGTTGTTTTGGCGCCTAGCGGATCAATGGCCAAACCAATCCCAAGAGATAAAGTATCGTCAAAAGAATGGGGATCCATAAGGATCCGAAGTGCCAGATCATAAAGAAGAACCGAACAATCCCACCCCGTGGCGGCAATAATCGAGCAACAAGATCACCAACAAGTAAGAGCACCAGGAGTGTCAGAACGGCGAAGTAGTTTGCCCGCAACCAATCCGTCAATATTTGAGAGAGCTTCGTCAGTGGACTGAGTGGCTTGCCTGACTGGATCACGAATGCGCACAATCTGGGCGCAATGGACGATACGAGGTAAAGAATTAGTCCCCATACGAGTCCTCGACTTAGCGTATTCGCCAACGCAGTCACGACTCGCCATCGAAGGGCGAATTCTTCTTTCGCGAATGGTGGCGATTTCTTACTCACTAAATAGCGAACGCAATCAAATTCGTTGTTTTGTTTCTTTGGGCACAATACTGGATACCCCACATAGGGGAAGCGGGTAGAGGAAATACTCCCACCTGAACATTCTGGCTGGGTCCTCTATACTGCTTGCCCGGCACAGTGGCAAATTGCAACATCCGAATTGGGGATTCTCGATGAAACGTACTCGACTGAACCTACGACTATTCTCGCTTGTGGTCGCCATGATTGCGAGTGCTGCGGTGGCTGATGAGGGAATGTGGTTGTTTAACGATCTGCCACGTGAGTATCTCAAGAAATACTATGACTTTGATCCCACCGACGATTGGGCGAATCATGTCATGCTGTCATCCGTGCGTTTTAATTCAGGCGGCTCGGCCTCGTTCGTTTCTTCCAATGGCTTGGTGTTGACCAATCATCACGTCGCAGCGGATACGCTTTACAAAATTTCGACGCAGGAGTCGAACTATCAAACCGACGGCTTTCTTGCCAAGTCGATGAAGGAAGAGATCAAGGCACCCGACTTGGAGCTGAACCAGTTGGTGTCGATCGAAGATGTTACTGATCGAGTCAATGGGGCGGTTACGACGGAGATGTCTGCAGCCGAAGCATTTAAGGCTCGTCGCGCGATTATGGCGAACATTGAGAAAGAGTCGCTGGAAAAGACGCAACTACGTAGCGACGTGGTGACGCTATACGGTGGAGCCAAGTATCACCTCTACCGTTACAAGAAGTACACGGACGTTCGCGTGGTGTGGGCGCCGGAATCAGCGATATCCTTTTTTGGCGGCGACGCCGACAATTTTGAGTACCCACGATACTGTTTGGACGTATGCCTGTTTCGTGTCTACGAAAACGACAAACCAGCCAAGATCGAACATTTTCTCAAGTGGTCGAAGAGCGGAGCCGGCGATGGTGAGTTGGTTTTTGTTTCGGGAAATCCAGGGCGGACTCAGAGAATCTTTACGCAATCTGCTTTGAAGTTCCTTCGCGACGATCGTATTCCCTACGTACTCGACTTACTGCGTCGCAAAGAAATCCTGATGCAGCAGTTCGGTTTTGAGGGCGAAGAGCAAAAGCGACGTGCCAAAGACGATTTGATGGGCCTGCAAAATTCTCGCAAAGCCTATACCGGCATGCTGCAGGGATTGCAAACGCCATCGTTCTTGAAAGAAAAAGCCGATAAGGAGCAGGAGCTACTCGCCAAGCTGAACCAGGACCCAGAGCTCGCCAAGCTGGCTGGCGCCTGGAAGACAATCGAGCAGACGCAAGATCGCAAGCGTAAAACGCTGGGTTCCACCGCCAGTTTTCGCTCCCGTTACTATGACTTGGCCGAGTCGATAGTGCATTTAGTCGAAGAAGATACCAAACCGAGTGCCGAACGACTTCGGGAATACCGGGACTCAGCACGCGACTCGTTTGAGCAGGATTTATATTCGCCAGCTCCAATCTATGATGATCTTGAGCGCGTCAAATTGGCGGACTCGTTGGCTCGGTTTGTCGAGCATCGCGGTGGTGATGATGAGTTGGTTGGCCATGTTCTCGATGGGAAGGGACCACGCGAACGAGCCGCGGAGTTGATTGCGAACACCAAACTGGCCGACGTTGCAACGCGTCGAGCCATGGTGGCTGGCGGGAAAGCAGCCGTCGAAGCCTCGGATGATGCCATGATAAAACTGGCTCGCTTGATGGACGGCGAATATCGAAGGCAACGTGAAGAGCGAGACGAGATTGCTGAGATTGAACGACAAGCCTACGCCCAAATCTCGGAAGGCACCGTGGCCGTTGAGGGCACGTCCAACTATCCTGACGCCACATTCACTTTGCGATTGGCCTTCGGCCCCGTGATGGGGTATGTCGAAGACGGGCAAAAGGTTGCGCCTTGGACGACGATGGGCGGTGCTTTTGACCACGAGTCCTCTCACGGTCGGAAAGAACCTTGGGAACTCCCCAAGAGTTGGAAAGAACATCGTGATGATATCGAGGGCGAGACGCCATTCAACTTTGTCTGCACAGCCGACATCATTGGTGGGAACTCCGGTAGCCCCGTGATCAATCGCGATGGTGAGTTTGTTGGAATCATCTTCGACGGAAATATCCAATCACTCACCTCGGATTTCTTCTTTTCTGATGAAGTCGGCCGAGCCGTGTCGGTACACTCATCGGCTATCGTCGAAGCACTACGAAAGATTTACGATGCCGCGCACCTGGCGGATCAGTTGGGCCACTGATCGTGTGGGCGGCACCCGCAACTTGGCGTTGGTCGATTCCCGATGGCCGCGATGATCCGAGAAATCGGCAAGGCTTAACCGTAACAACAGGATTCGATTCGTATTGTTACGAGTATGTCGATTGGAGGCGGTGCGAAGCGGTCGTTGGGACGCTAATGGTGGATTTCATTCACCAGCCAGTTGACTGAAGGTCGATTCCACAGAGGTATCACTTCGCCGCCCGTTTGGATGGAATCGAAAAGGCGCACATGCTTCTACACCACATCCGTTGTGTAGCTTTGTTGGCAATCATCTTGTATCAGTCTGCGTTTGCGGCTGAATTTCACATTATTGCCGATGAAGCCATGATCAAGACTGTCCGGATTGGCACTCCCGTAGTCATGCTCGGCAAACCTGTTGGCAAAGTCCAGCGGCAGGAATTTTCATCGGACGGTCGCAAGATCGATGTCACGCTTGCGATTCAGGACCAAGCCGCTGAAAAGCTCGTCAACAGTGTCTTTGGGGTCGTTGGCAAAGATAACAATGGCGCGATCGTTGAACTGCGTCGTCGTGCTGACCCACTTGGAGTCCGATTCGCTGAGGTAGATGACGGTCTGCTCTTGGAAAAGGTTTTTGATTCAACGTCGGCTTCGCGAATGGGGCTGAAAGTCGGCGACATTCTACGTGGTATCAATAGCGAGCCGATTCGGACACGAGACGCATGGAAATCATTTGTGCAGATGATCGGCAACAAGGAGAAACTGCAGGTTCGGGTGCTGCGCGACGGTAAAGAGGGAACTCAGATTGGTGTCGCGGATTTTTCGAGCGGTGCCATACCGGTCATTGCGGGCTCTGCCATTCCGCTTGAACTATCAGAGACGGGACGCACGATCGCATCAGCCGAAGAAGCTTCTGCTGCTGTCAAACGAGCCGCGGATGGCTTGTTGCCTCAACTCAAGTCGACATTGTCGACTGCGATGGAACTTGGCGATGTATTCATGCGTGATGTTGACATGTTGATAGGTAAGGCGAACAGCGCGATGGACGAAGAGTTGGCGGAGTTGATCGACAAGATGGATGGAACCTTGGACGAGTTGGGATACACGTTGGAACGAGTGACTCCCAAAGCTGAATCGACCATTGACGACTACGACCGAATTGGCCAAATGGTCGAATCGCTGCTCTACCGTGTTGAAGGAATGATGGATATCGTCGAAGGCGAGCTTCAATATTTGCCTGGCAGTATGGCGTCGGCCAACCAGATGCTGTACCAATCATCAGAAATGGTAGATGCTGTGCGTCATCACTGGATCATGCGTCGCATGGTGGATCGACAGCGCCGTCGCTGCCGGCGATAACATCCTGCCTATTCTTCAATAGCTTCAACAGGCGGTTCGGACTCATTCGGTTCGACGATTTCCAAAACCCATGTTTGCCGATTCGAAGCGGAGTCCGTATTCGTATCCAATGGTTCCACGGAAAGCGTTGATGCTGGGCTGTCGTCGCTTAACACACGACTTAATGTGTGTTCATTTGGTTCCGCTGAGTTTTGGATGTGATACGAACCATTCTCAAGCCGCAGGATATTCCAGATCTGTCTTATGTTCTGCCGGAATGGCCTAAGAACAACCGCATCTCCTGTGGCAACCATGGTGAGATAACCACTATCTCGATCCCATTCACTCTTGATGCGGTACGCACCTGGGGAGACATACTCGAGAGTCCACTGCAGGCTGGTCCATGATTCATTCATGGTGTTCAGGCCCATGATTCCAAGATGTCGACCCGGCGAATAGCTACCATCACTTTGCAGGAGCCCGTGTCGTAACAGGCAACCGGAGCCACCGTTCAATTGACTGTGGATGCGTAACTTCGAACGATTGAGGGTGTCAGGCCTCGTCACTTTTGCGAGCGAATCCTGGATGCCGTAGTATGCGGGTTTCGCGCGAATGGGTTCGTTGATTCCACCCCAGAATGGCGTCGGGAACGTGTAGTCGTCGACGTTGACGAGTCCGTCGAGGTCGACAATGGATGGATGTAACCACGACTCTTCGTCAACGAAGTCCCACAACAACAAGCCTTCGCATGCGGGTTGCTCAAGAGCAATCTTGGTGATTTTTCGATAGATGCGGCGTTGTCGAATTCGATCAGCTTGCGTGGGACGTTTGTCACCAGCCGCCGCTTGAGCGGAAGCCACGTCCATCTCCGTAATGAGAATGCGAAAACCAGCCTTGGCAAATCGACGGAAGTTGTTGGCGATACTCGCATAATTGGGCTCGGAGTTTAGGTCGGGAATGTGCATTTGAAATCCGACACCGTCAATCGGGACTCCACGAGCCTTCAGCTTTTTGGCAAAAGCCAACAGGCGGTCTGATTTGCCGTTGGTCTCTTCTGCGGAATACTCATTAATAAAGAGTAAGGCGTTGGGGTCGGCCGCCCTGGCCCATTGAAACGCTTTGTCGACATAGGTCGGCCCCATCGCCTCATAGGCTTTTCGATCAAACCGTAATCCATCGGCATCCATGGGGTTTCCATCGTCCGACATGACTTCGTTGACGACGTCCCAGGACCATACTTCGCCCGCCCGGAGACTGGCCATTGTGTTGACATACTGGAAAAGCGTGGCTTCGACCTCCTCATTGGGCAAGTCTTGATACCATTGCAACTCCAGATTCGCATTGGGATAAACGAGCGTGTGTCCATGAACGCGAGTCTGGTTCGCGTTCGCCCAATCGACTAACTGGTGCCAGCGAGAAATGATTGGGCCTTCCTCCCGCACGGGCCAGGCGCCATAAGCCATGTAGGACGAGCCAGTTATTGCGTTAAATTCCGTCGCTGCTGTGAGTTGGTAATCTGCCTTGAAGAACCACGCATCGTCATACGTATGGAACACGCCCCCAATTTGAAAGTCGTCCGGAGCAAGTTCTCGCAGCCGCTCACCGTTGGGCGTGATCGGCTGCGCATTCACAGAGCATGCAAGAAACAGCGAGAACAGTAGGACGAAATGTCGAATGTTCATGGAATTGTTACCATCCTGGGAGACTTCATTGGATACGGCGGAACCTTCCATGTTGTGGTTCGTATCCTTTTTATTTGCGATGCCAAAATTGAGCATCACGTGGCAGAGAATTCAGCGCCATGGGGAATTATACGCAGCAAGTGGATTGCGTATTTTCATTCACCGTGCAGGACAAATTCGACTCCAGATGGGGGAGATCGTACGAGGCTTTCCAATTGATCGTCACCAGATCACACCCGAACGATGCGACGAGTTCAAATGGAATGGAGCACTCGTCACGCGTATTTCTGAATCGACGGCGTTGGCGTTGAAGGCTGAGACTTCTATCGCCTTCGTCGTATCTAATGGCGCCTGAACCCGATCTGAAGAAGCCGTCTCGTTAAAGTCGGATGCGAATGAAATCGGACTAGAGTCAAAGGACCTTCGCGGTGCAGTTATTCGAGCTCAACCCAAAGTCACGTCCGCCCAGGTCTTCGGAGTCTCATACAGCCGAATGTGG
>CAYYHV010000266.1:0-3298 GCA_964471695.1 uncultured Pirellulaceae bacterium | reverse complement strand
GCACCAAACTTTCCGGCCAGGCGATTCGCGATTACCTGAGCCAGATTCTCCACCGTCGTCGGCACATTTACGAAGTCTTCGCAGTCGAGGTCGAGATGCTTGTGGTCATAGTGGCGTAGGACATGCTCGTCGACAATTCGATCGAGTTCGGCAATAGAAACGAACGCCGATTCGCTGTCGGCAGCGCACTCAACGGAGACTTCGAGTACGTAATTGTGACCATGTCCATTGGGATTGTTGCATTTCCCAAACGTATCTCGATTCTCAATTTCAGAAAGTTCGGCCGAATTCAGGCGATGGGCGGCAGAAAATTCGAATTGCTGAGTCAGCGTAACCATGGCTTGATTCTTAAAGTTGAGTTCGTAGGAAAGGTGCGGAGAAACTGCTAGTTCAAGTGATACGGGAGAGAGTTCCTTCGCCAAGTGGCCTTGGATTTCAAGTGCGACGCGACTCAGCAGTGCCGGAATAGAATGAGTAAAACCCGATGCCTGGAAGGTGGTTTTGGATGCCGCCCACAGGACGTCGTCAAGGATGCGGACATCGCAAAGAAATCCCGTGGGGCTTCGTTGGTCGATGCTTGCATATCCGTCGGGGTTACTTAGACCTTCGACCGTCAAACGCAATAACAGAAACATTGCCAGAGAGTGATCAGCGCTCCACGATGACCACGAGTTATCTGTGCGTTCAATGCCCATGCCCGGTTGCAAGCAAATTCTTATTTCACGGGTCAAGCTCAGTTTGATGGAATTAGGATCGCGTGATCTTGCAGCCGATCCTAACGAAGGTTGCGTTGCATCTGGATTGAGGCGATTCATTTTCGTACCTCAACGATTTCACCACTGACGCGACTGCTGGGATCGCGAACAAGTTTCCAAATCTGTTGGGCAATTTCCGATGGTTGAACGCAATTTGCAGCTGGGAAGTCCGGGAAGAGGCTGCGCAGCAGCGGCGTTTCGACGGCGCCTGCGCGAATTCCATAGGCGCGAATGCCCTGGGCTTCTCCTTCGCGAGCCGCAGTCAGGGTTAGCGTTTCCAAAAACGCTTTGCAACTGCCATAAAGTCCCAATCCCGGGAATGGGTCGGTTGCCGACATAGAACTAATGTTGATGATCGTGGCGCCGTCTTGCTGAGCCATGGTTTGCCAAGTCGCTTTGATCGTGGCAACCGGGGCGATTACATTCACATTCAGCGCCTGTGACAATTCCTCGAGAGAGATGTCCTCGATCGTCGCGCGGGGTACGAATCCCGCGTTGTTGACCAAGACGTCGACTCGTCCGAATTGTCCGATCGCAAAGTCTGCGAAGTCGCTGGCTCGACCAGCAGTACCGACATCCGCCTGGTAAATCAGGACTTCCGCATCGTGAAATGCGCTGCGGATGTGATCGCCTGCCGCTTGCAGCCGCTGTTTATCGCGACCGCACATCGCAATCCGATACCCATGCTGAGCGAATAGGAGACTGGTTGCTAATCCGATTCCAGATGAGCCACCGGTGACAAGGCATGCGGGTTTGTCGGAAAGGTTCATCGGTCAGTACCCATGGCGACGAAGATGGGGCATTCCACGATGGACATGTCCTGTGTATCGACGACTATAGTTCGGCTTCCAAAAATGATTCGAGATCCTGTGGATTGACGGCAGGTTCGCCCGGAGCCACATTGTCGAGCTTACCCGCCTTGAGCCAATCTTCAAGTTCACCGACTAAGCCGAAGAGGTGGTCAAACGAATCTACGTAGAACAGTAGCGGTTGGTATTTGTCGATTTCAAAGTACTGATTGATAACCCATTCCATCTGAACGGGGAATCGCTGGACTTGATCCGATTCGATAGCGTATTCAATTTCGCCAATCGAACTGAGCAGTCCACTACCGTAGACTTTCATCCCATCATCTTCTTTCATCAGTCCAAATTCGACAGTAAACCAGAAGAACCGAGCCATCGCCTTAATGTTACTTTCGACACGATGGATTATCTCATCGCGATCGGCAGACATTTCTTTGGCTCGCTGCGCCGCCAATCTCGCGACTTCGCCAAAGCGTACTAGCACATCGGAAAATACACGGTCGGTATGCATCGGGACATGCCCAGCAATGTCGTGGAATATGTCCGGTTCGGGGAGATAGTCGAGGTTGCTGCCGTCGCGGATGGTAATCGTGGTGGGGAAGGCACGGTTTCGCAGGCAATCAAAGAAAAGATAAGCCGGTACGTACCCCGAAACAGCTTTGGCTTTGAAGCCGCTCAATGGCGACAAAAACTGATTGACTTCGTCCAGCTTGGGTATGGCATCAGGTTTCAACATCAGATTTCTGACGCCTTCCATGAATCGCGCGTTCGCGTACTTTTCCCATTTCGGTCGAATGGCCTCGTAGCACCGTCGCCAGGTTTGTTGATTCTCCTCGCTGTACAATTCATAGGGTTGATGAATGTAAAGCTGCCCATCCGCCTGAGCCTGCTCAATAAATGCGGCTTTGGTCGTGGTCAGCCCACTGCCCTTTGGCGGAGTTGCGGATTTCAAGTCTGCATTGTTCTTGGCGTCGATCGTGCTCATAGCTTTCTCTTTCCGAATATGGGGCATTCTGCTGTGCTCCTGCAGCAGAAAACATGGGTTCTCGTTGTTACAGCGAGAACTCTGCGGCTCGCTCTCGAACTGCATTAAGGAAGTTTGCGGCGCCAACGCCATTCATCAGGCGATGGTCGAAACTCATTGTCAGTGATGCCACCTTGCGGAACGCAAATCCGTCGTCGGTGGGAATTGGTTCGTCGCGAATTTCACCAATAGCAATCGTCGCGACCGCCGGCGTCACGACCACGGGAATGCCAGATCGCATTCCGGCCGTGCCAATATTCGACACACTAACCGTCGTCGTACCGTCAACCTGATCCTTGCCTTCGCGAGCCTCGCTGATTCGTTGACTCAACGCCGTGAAGAACTCGTCCTTACTAAGAGTGTCTGCATCTCGCACCACGGCGGTTATCAGTCGATCACCAGGCAGCGAAACCGCGACTCCTAAGTTAACGTGGTGATACGTTCGCAGCGTCTTTCCATCGGTGGAAAGCGTGCTCCGGAAAGCCGCATGTTCCTTCATCGCGTCGGCAACGCACCACAGGAGCATCGCGAATCCTGTCGGGCCATTCTGCGCTCGCGTAATATCCCTGGCCGCAGCAATCGCTTTCCAGTCGACGGATGTTTCCAGAATGGCTGGCAATGCGATCTGGGCACCACGAGCCATTCGATAGTTCAACGTTTGTTGAGCCGAAGGTAGCGCCGTTTCGTCGTAATTTTTGGGTGCCGGTTTGGGT
>CAYYHV010000265.1:0-10930 GCA_964471695.1 uncultured Pirellulaceae bacterium | reverse complement strand
TTACCGGACTTGCGGCACCTGAATCCGGCGCGCATATGCGAGCCGTCTACGATCCAACAACAGGCCAGCTCTTCGCCGACCCGGGCGATTTCATTATGACGAGTCTTTACCTTCGCAGCCCCGCGCCCATTGACGATACGACGGATGTGACAGGCTTTAGAACCGATGTGATTTATGAAGGCATCGTATACTTTGATGATGCATCCCAGATGACATCAGTGTTTTTGGGCACACCTACTGTGGATCGCGAAGTAATGTTGCTCGGCAATTATCCAACGGGTTTAACGCCCGAGGATTTTGGAGATTTTGAATATGCCGGTACGGGCTCGTTTGGAGACCAGGACCACGGTCCTTTCAAGACCGCGGTCGAGTTTATGAATGTGCTGCCCGGCGACGCAAACTTGGACGGAGCCGTTGATGTTGGCGATTTCAATCTTTGGAATCGCTACAAGTTCGACAGCGGCGATCCTCACGTGACTTGGGGAAAAGGCGACTTTAATCGAGACGGTGTGGTCGACGTCGCAGATTTCAATATCTGGAATGCGAACAAGTTCCAGTCGTCGAGCCCTTTGTCGGTCCCCGAACCGTCCGCATACGGGCTCGTGATGCTGGCCGTCTTCGCCATGATCTGTCGACGACGTTGAGTTAGCCCGTCGCGACGGCGCTCTCGGCGACCCCACCAAGAATTTCACCGCGCTGTGGACTACAGCACGCGTTGACTGGATGGAAAACTGCCAAGCACCGTAAGCTCTTTGCAGTGTGCCCGCGCCTCACCGATGACTTGAGCGAACTTGGCGTCATCTCGATGTCCGGATGCATCTACGAAGAACTTGTAGTCCCAGTTGACTCGGCCAGAAGGACGCTTGTCGATATGAGTCAGGTTCACGCCGGCTCGATGAAAAACACTCAAGACGTCGACCAAGGCACCCGGTCGATCCACCGTTGTAAACATGATCGAGGTCTTGTCGTTCCCAGAGGGAAGCGTCTTCTGCTTAGATAGAATCAGAAAGCGCGTAATGTTATTTGGCGAATCTTCAATGTCCTGAAAAAGAACATGCAGTCCATAAATTTCGCCGGCGAGTGCGCTACCAAGAGCCGCCACTTCGGGACGTCCCTCGTCAATATCCTGCTTCGCGTTCTTCACGGCGTTGACCGTTGTGTCCGTCGTCACCATCTCACTTTGCGGAAACTGAACTGCCAGCCATTTGCGGCAATGCGCAAACGCCTCCTGCGTTGAGTAAATGCGCGTGATCTTGTCCGGTTGAGAATTGCTCAACAAACATCGGCGCACTTCCAACTGGACTTCGGCGTAGATGTTGACTGAGTCCGAATAATCCGAGAAGGCATCGAGCGTCTCGGAAACGCCGCCACCCGTCGTATTCTCAATCGGCACCAAAGCGTAATCGACGTGACCTCGCACGACTTCGGTGAACGCACCCTCAACGGCACGCAAATCCTCAAATTTGACGCTCGAGCCAAAGTGACGAACCGAAGCCAGATGGCAATAACTTCCCTTGGGTCCGATGTAGCCGATTCGCAGTGGTTGCTCGAGATGAAAACTGCCGCTCATCAACTCCCGATAGAGCGCCTCGATCGTCCGAGCTGGCAATGGGCCCTGATTCAGCTCCAAGACCTTCTTCAAAACGGCGGCTTCACGATGGGGCGCATAGATGGGGATACCTTTGCCCCGCTTAAGTTTGCCCACTTCGACAACCAGTTCGGCGCGTCGATTGATCAAATCAATCAACTGCCGGTCGACGGTATCAATCTTGTCTCGCAGGTCGGCGAGGACTTCCTGATCAATGGGTTCGTTGGACGCGTCTTCACTCATCGTTCTTCTCAAAGGTGGATCGACGCTCAACGTCGAATTGATTCGCTTCGCACATAGCGCCTTGACACTTCAATCTATCAGTCCACGCCGAACAGCGTTAGGCGTAGCGTCGGTGGCTTTTGGAAATTCGCGCTAAGCAGGCAAAGATTGACGACTTGGCAACCAAGAAACGTCTAGTATCGACGAGGCGGTACGTCAGACGGCAAACTACCAATCCGCGGCTCGTCCATCGTTCCTGGTGATGTCGCCACAGAGGGAGCCATAACCTGTTCAGAATCCAGTTGCCAGCTTCCCGGCCAATCATCGTAGGTTGGCATATTCGCGTAGGATTCGTCACCCGGTTTGAACTCACGATCCGCTTGTGGACAAATGCCATCGATGGCGATCCCCACAACGAAGGCGACAAATAGCAACGCCCAGCCTTTCATGCCGATGTTCTTCGTTAGACTCTCAAACATGGGCACTTACTGCTGGCTGTCGATAGTTTCAGGGTAGATAACAATCTCAACGCGTCGATTTCGCTGCTGACCCGCCGGGGTTCCGTTCGAAGCGATTGGATAGTTGGCACCATGCCCAAGCACGAATAGTTGTCGTGCCCCAAATTGATGTCGGCCAGTCAAGTCCTCAAAAACCGCCGTGGCTTGGGCTGCCGACAATTGGTGGCTACTAGACCACTGAGAATTTCGAATCGGCGTATTGTCCGTATGGGCTTCGATCCCAACAATTTGCCGCGGGTAACTCTGACGAATCGATGCCGCAACGCGGTCAATCATCTCTGCCGCCGCTGGACTAAGAGCCGAAGATCCCGGTGGGAAAATCTGATCCGTTGGCAGTTCGATACGAACCACATCACCATCCTGCCTGACATTCAATCCAGCCACAGCCACCGCAGAAAGACTGCGAGTCATGCTACTGTTGGCACGAATCGTGGCACCGCCACGACGCTGCATCGTGGCTTCTAACGCCTGCACTTTTTGCTGTGCGGTCTGAGTCGCCTGCTGGTACCGACGACTTGCATCCTGCTGAGCGTATTGAAACTGCTGTTGGGATCGTAGTTGCAGTTGCCGCATTTGCTCCGCCGACTGGGACTGGAGTTGCTGCATCCTCCGGTCGGCTTCAGCCTTGATCTCTGCCACGCGACGATTGGCATCGGCTTGAGCCTGCTGTGCTTGCTGACTGGTCGACGTCTGCGATTGCATGGCAGACGACAATTCTCCTGCCGTGTCTTTCAGTTGCTGCTGCAACAACCGCGACTTGTCCTCCAACAAGCGATTCTGTTGGAGTGTCTGAGCCAATTGAGCGTGAAGATCACGATTGTTCGCGTCCAACTCCAGGGCTCGACGTCGCATCTCAGCCAGCCCTTCCAGCTCTTCCTGCTGGCGGCGAACGAGTTCGGCTTGCTGCTGCAACTTCGCTATCTGTGCGTTACGTTTTTGAACTTGAACATCTTGAATCATCTGTTGCTGAATACGCTGGTACTCAGTCAGTTCAGCCAACGCCAACCGCTGTTCTTCCGACAGTCGCGTTTGCTCGTTCTGCCGCGCCATCAGTTCGCCAACACGAGCCAGTGGATTTCGCGGATTGTTGATCACCCCACCAAGCCGACTGTTCGGGTTGATGATAGGAGTCGTCGTTGCAGTCGGTGTTGGCTCGGACCAACCACCAGGAGGCTGGAACGGATTCGACGGTGGACGCCACGTTTTCTGACTCGGCCCACCGGACAACGCTCCGTTTTGCCAAGGCCAGGCATTTCCACCATTTGGATTCATCTGACAACCACACGCGCTGATCAGTACAGCGAGGGCGCACAGATATCCGGTCAGTCGACGAACGTCGGTTGCGA
Organism: uncultured Pirellulaceae bacterium; assembly: GCA_964471695.1. Classification (GTDB taxonomy): domain Bacteria; phylum Planctomycetota; class Planctomycetia; order Pirellulales; family Pirellulaceae; genus CAYYHV01. The sequence continues at coordinate 7,256 of CAYYHV010000265.1, read as the reverse complement.
TGGCTTGATAATGCATTCGATAAGTTTGAGGCATGGGCCTCTGTTGCTTTTCATTCATCCATGATGAGCGCAACACAAGCGAGATAAGCGGCGGGATGGTACTTCGGGAATTAGGACGTGACAAGTCCAATTCGCAATCGATTACCCGAACCGCAAGTACTGCATGCACAAAGACAATTTGATCGGCGAGAGTAACGAGAGAATACCACGGATATGCCCCGACTTTGCCAGATCCATCAATCCTCATCTGGATAGATGAACTTGTGCTTGAACCATAACCATGACCCTAGCATCACTCCCAATGCAATCAGGCAAATGAACAACCCAACTGGGATCCACAACCCTAGCAGGTAGTACTCCTGCGTTCGCACCCAGATCGTTGTCCAGTTCAAGATCAACACGAGTGTCCCAAAGCAGAGGTAGGGACCGTAAGCAATCTCCTTGCGCCGTGTAATAACCAATTGACACAATGCGATGAGCATGCCAGCAAACGGGGCAATAAAGAAAATCAACAGCGAGGGTTGCCAACCGACATAAGCGCCGATCATCCCCATCAGCGTAACATCGCCGAAACCCAGCGCTTCCTGCTGCATGACCGTGCTGGCAACCACGCGAAATGCCCAAACCAACCCACCACCAAATGCCATCCCGACGAGCGAACTAAGCAGCCCTCGCCAGTGAGTGCCGCCCCAGTACCAGGCAATCAAAGTCCACACGAGTGACACGACAAATGCTGCAGAAAGCACACTCGGGCTGACCATCGCATTGCTTTGATAGCGTGGCTTGCGAAACATGCGAGCCACCAGAAACTTCAGCCCCTTCGTGAAGCCACGACGGAAGTAAAAAGTTTTCGGGGCCAACGCATACCACCAACCCAACAGACAGAGAATCGCGACCAGCAACCCGCGCACGCCATCCCAGACCGGCACCCATAAGAACGGATTCGCTGCATCAAGAAACGGCTCGGTCACTTTAAAATTGGGAGCAGCCCCAGTCACAAAAAACGAGGGCAACAATGAACTGGGAGCAATCGTGGCAATCAGGAAACCGATCATCGTGCCGGGAACCGTGATCGTGTCTGGAATCGTCTTTTCATCAAAGTCGATGAATGTGGCTACCATCATCAAAGTGATTAGAACGATGTGGCTGAGATATTCCCAATGCAAATCGGCAGCAGCAACCGGTGGAGTCGGCACCCTGCCTTCGGGAATAACCCACTCATGCAGACCGCCATCCATCTCAAACTGGTACAACATGGCGAACCCAATTCCCATCGCCAATTCGATGAGCATCGGGCGAAACCAATAAAGCTTCCCGTGGACTTTCTCTTCACGAGCCAGCCCAAACCAACCCACGATCGGGAGCCGATCCCACCAACTCCTCTGGGGCGCATCCTTATGCTTGGTTGTCCATGGACCAATCGGGCGGGAATCCCAAGCCAAGCCATAGATGGCTCGATTGATTTGACCGCCGACAACCAAGCCGAAAACAAACAGCAAAGCCAGTCGAATGTTAAAAGGAAGCGATATAAACCAGGCCACTGATTGTCCCTGAAGATTGGTAGATTTGACCCCAAGCCCGCAGCGTTAATGTACGGCGATTAGGACAAATCGTCGAGCCGAGCTTAAATGCCAGCGCAGGCACACTGGTCGCACTCCCCAATACGACGAATTTGCCAACGAATGGATTGCCTTGGCATGTTTAGAATACAAGCCTCGTCATGTGCTCGAACCACAACGAAACGGCAGGTGGCTCAGTGACTCTTAACTTGGCCGTATCTTTCAGGTGCAGGCCGTGAACAAGGTCGCCATTTCGCGGGATCAGCAAGCGATCCCTGAACGAGATTGCACTTTGTGGTTTTCCGACGAAAGATTTTGACCATAGCTCCATCAACGTTTGCTTATTGCCAGCCCACCGATCTGCGAGACATATCGGCTCGACCATCTAAGTGATTTCGCCAATTTCAATCCAGGCGCCTAGCGACATTCTGAGCAAGAAATGCAAGTTGGCGTTTCGGTCGTGCACATGACAAATTCTGTACCCGACACACGGGAAAACTTCGGCGATTCCTGCGGAAGGGTGTTTTTGATGAACCGTCTAAAGCTCAGATAGATGCCCAGCGGGTAGGTGAGTCCCCGCAAGGGTTCGATCGTGCTTCATTTGGTCACCCATTCCCCGTAGATGCTCGTCGTCGCAGTGACATGCGAATGCAAGCAGAATCTCTCAATAACTCCAAGAAAAACACATTCAATGACTGCGCCCAATCGGTTGCGAAATTCCGTCTTAATAAATAGACCAATTCAATTCCCTGAAAGAAAACACTATGGCAAGAAATAACCTTCGAGGCTCCAACGTTCGCGCCCAATCCAAGAAGGCTCGTCGCCGACGCTTGACTCAAGAAGTCCTTGAATGTCGCCGGATGCTGGCCGCTGACTTCAACCACGACGGACTGTTCAATTGCCAGGACATTGACCCACTCGTCGAAGAAGTCGTTTCAGGCAATCACACAACGACCTATGATTTGAATGGTGACAGTCTCGTCGATTTCGATGATATCGATCTATGGTTAGCGATCGCGGGAAACGCCAATCTGGGAGCTGGACTCGTCTACCAATACGGCGATGCCAACTTGGATGGCGGAGTTGATGTCTCGGATTTTACCAACTGGAACTCGAACAAATTTACCCAGTCGGCTCAGTGGTGTTCAGCTGACTTCAACGCCGATGGCTTCGTGGACGTTGGCGACTTTAACATCTGGAATGTCCGAAAGTTCAGTTTTGCCAGCCAATTAGACGGGATCAGTGAAACGTCCCCAGCAGATGGCGAGTCGCTCGTCAGTCTGACTCGCCCCATCGTGATCAACTTCGACGTCCCCGTCGATGCGGCGACTTTCGACTTAGCCGCCTTCGAAATCATGGCTCGTGGTGCATCCGTTCCCTTCACAGGGCGACTGTCGGCGACTCAGGATTTTGTCACGCTATTCCCCGAATCGCCGTTCGATGCGTCGACGGAGGTACGCGTGTCAGTCAACGGAGATAGGCTGCAAACGGTCGATGGTACGCTCTTTGACGCGAGTCGCAACAGCCAGCAAGGCGGTATTGGCGCATTCACTTTCCGTACGCTACCGATTGCCATGATCCCCGAAACGACGGTATGGGGGTATGTCTTCGATTCCTACAATACGGACGGTGGCAACAACATTCCCATCGAAGGTGTCACTATCTCGCTGGACGCACGGCCTGACATCACGGCGGTAACGGACGCCAATGGTTACTTTGAGCTCACCAGCCCCGAAGGACTACCTGCGCCTGAATTCTTCGTGCACATCGACGGCAGCACAGCCACGAACGCGCCGGCGGGAACGACTTTTGCCACGTTGGGGAAGCCATTTCACAGCGTGCCAGGACAGAGTATCCAGCTTGAAATGGACGGCGAACCATTCGATATCTTTTTGCCGCCGATGGGAGAAGCCGACGCCGTTGCCGTTCAAGCCAACCAGGACAATCAAGTCGCCTTGGGCCCCGTTGGTCAACAAGCCATCGACGGCATGTTTTCCCCTGCCGATGCTCAACTCATCATGGACACGTTGGCTGTGACTTTCCCAGCCAACTCGGCGATCGATGCGGATGGTAATCCAGCAACACTCGGCGCCCTTATCCCAGTTGCTCCAGACCGCTTGCCGGCGCCGTTGCCGCCTGGGATCGAGCCGCAATTGGTCGTGTCCATTCAGGCAGGTACGGAAGACGGATTCAATGAGCAGGATCGACCGTTCCGGTTTGACACCCCAGCTCCGATTCGCTTCCCCAATCTCGAAGGGTTGGCGCCCGGGGAGAAAATGGCCATCAATTCCTTCGACCACGATGCTGGCGAGTGGAAGCTGATTGGTACCGGCACCGTATCAGCCGACGGCACCACGGTTGAATCGGACCCAGGAGTCGGAATCGAAGCACCCGGCTGGCACTATCTTGATCGACTGGCAAGGTTGTTGCATGGAGACGTTGCGACGAATTCATGCGATGCGGCACGAAATGAAGTCGTCAACGGTCTAACCGACCTCGCTATCGACGCCGGACTATCGGCCCTCGGGCCTATCGGGCGTTTTGCAAGCTACGTCAGCACCGCTAACGATATCTATAACGCTGTACAGGACATGGATTTCGTTGGCGCCATTACGCCAATCATCGGCTTGGCTAATCAATATTTCAGCCCAATCTTCGCAGCCGCCGAATTGGCGATAGATCTCAACAATTGGCAGAACTGCGCCAATGGAAGCGGAAGCGGGTTCGAGTTCCCAAACTACTTTGAAGATTTTCAGATTGTGCTTTCCCAAGGCCAAGATCTTTCAAACCAAATCACGGGAAATCCGCGTTTGAACAACCTCGACCGCGACGAATATAACGCGATGCAGAATTCGTACTCGAGTTTGAATTCTTCGACGAATTCGAACAGCCCCGGCGGTCCGTTTATAACGCCGAACGAACGTAACGCGATCGTCAATCAGGCACCGGGTTACTTGCAGAATGATGTTGGCGCACTGGTCGATCGAATCAACATCATTCAATCCGGAGACTTCGATGACAGCTTCTTCAACGTTGATACGTTCTTAGTGTCACTTGATGCGCAGACTCAGTTCGCATCCCAACTACAGCAGAGCGGATGGACCGGCATCGCTGATGCTACAACCACGCTCTACGACCAGTGGCTGGTAGGAGCCGGAGCCCTCTCGGCATGGGCGAATTCCATGTCAGGTTCAGCGGCCAACTTCTCGCTCGGTGGCCCAAGTATCGCAGTGGGCATTGCTGGCAGCGGAAAAATGACGGTACAACCGGGATCAACAAATACGATCAAGTATGCGTCGATGGGCGTGATTGGCGATTCAGCAACCACTCCCGCGGAAGCAGAGTATCTCCAAGTCCTTACCGGATCGTCCTCACGTACCGTTTTTTCTATGGCCGAAGTTACGGTAACAGCCGGGCCTAGCGGTTCATGCACACACATTGGCGATGTCGTTATGCGAGTCGCTGGTGGTCCCGACACGGATAACGATGGGATTCCTGACGAAGTCGAGCTGGTCTACGGTACAGCCATTGATTCTGCCGATACGGATGGCGACAACATCCCTGACCTGGCGGAGCTCGAACAGGGGCTTGATCCGCTGGACGGATTCGTGGTGCCAACCGGTGTGATTGCACAGGTTTCTCTGCAAGGCCAAGCCGGGCAAACCGTCGTAGAGGCGGAAATCACGAATGGCAATCAGCGCACGGCATTTGTCGCCACCGGAAGCAACGGCTTGGCGATCATGGATGTCTCAGCCTTCAACAATCCGATCACCTTGGGTGAACTCAATCTTCCGGGAACCGCCACTTCAGTCGCTGCAGATCAACGCCGCGAAACTGCGGTTGTTACGACGAGCGACGCGGGAATTCATTTCGTCGATGTATCGGACGTCCTTGAGCCTGTGCTGTTGGGCACAGCCAACGTGAATTCAGCCGCCGTAGAAATTCTGGACGGAGTCGCTTATGTCGCAGTCGGAGCCGACTTGCAGATGTACGACACGCTGACTGCCGAACCGCTGGGATTCGTCGCTTCCTTTGGTGGCAATATCATCAGCATGGCTCGTGAGCATAACCGTTTGTTTGTCATGGACAGTTCCCGTAACTTGCGAGTCATCGACTTCAGCGACTTTGGGCCGATTGTGAAAGGCAGCCTGCAACTGCCCCACGGCGCCGGGACCATCTTCACAGGCAACAACATTGTTTATGCAACAGCCGCCTCCTTTGACCGCGGCGGCTACGCTACGGTCGACGTCAGCGATCCGGCAAACCCGACTCTGATCAGCGCATCAGATGTGGTTTCGCCCAACGTTCTCCCCAAAACGGACTTTGTCGCGAACGGCTCGGGAATCGGGTTGCTTGTCGGGCGTGGCGTCGTCAATGTCATGGACATTTCGGACCCCAACGAAACCAATGTTCCCATTGGGCAATTCCCACTCAACTTTGAACCGACTTCCGTTACCATCGCCTCCGGTATCGCCTACGTGGCGGGTAGCTCTGGCGAACTGGCGGTGGTCAACTACCTTCCTTTCGATGTCAATAGTGCTGACCCAACTGTCGCTGTAACGACTAGCGCAGAGGATGTAGAACCCGGGAGCGTCGGCTTCCAACTCCCCAGTGGCTCGGCCCTGCCGCTCTTCGTCGATGTGACGGACGACGTTCAGGTTCGCGACGTCGAACTCCTGATCAACGGGGTCCCGATCGAGCGGGATATATCCTTCCCCTTCGACTTTGAAGCCATTGTTGTCGACGACTTTGCCGTCAATGACATGGTCAACATACAGGCTCGAGTCACAGATACGGGCGGCAATACCGTCGTCTCGACTCCCTTTGACGTCGAAGTCCTGCCTGACACCTTCGGCCCGGAAATTTTACGACTCACTCCCGATGACGGTTCCACGAAGGGCTTTCTTTATCGCACCGTCCAGATCGGCTTTAACGAAGCCATGGACCCAGCTACGTTGACGGCAAACAACATCGTCTTGCGGGGTCCTGATGGACAAGTCGTTGATCCAAGCAACACACTGATTCGCTTCAATGACCGATTGGTCCAACTCACCTACGATCGTTTCGAAGTCGGCCAATACGAACTGACCATCCAAGCCAATCGCATCACGGACCGCAGCGGTAACGCACTGGATACCGTCCCCCAAGTCACCAATTTCGACGTAGTCGACGGCACCATCGCCTGGATCAATCCCAACGGTGGCTCTTGGCACGATCCAGCCAACTGGGATCTTGGCGTCGTACCTCGTCCGAGTGACATTGTGGCAATCGACTTGCCCCAAGACATCATCGTCACCTATGACTCCGGCACAACCGATATCCAGGGCCTATTCGGCGAAGAGAATCTTCGCATCTCCGGTGGCAACCTACGAATTAACGGCGACGCAGATTGGGCGGGACACCTGAGTATGCGAGGCGGCCAGCTGACAAGTCGAACTTCGGATGGCAATTTCGTGTTGACTGGATCGATGGATTTAATTGACGGCGGAATAATCCAAGCCATATCGGGTGGCAAATTCACTGCCACATCTGTTTCCCAACTCTCGAATAACTCGACGGTGGACTTCAACGATGTATCGTTTTTATCTGATGGGATAAATAGTATCGTCTCTTTCCCTAGTCTCTTGACGATTTCGAATGGAGTCGCAGGAGGCACCGAAGGATATGATTCAGACATCACCTTCCGCGCAATAAGGG
>CAYYHV010000264.1:0-11084 GCA_964471695.1 uncultured Pirellulaceae bacterium | reverse complement strand
ATCTACGCCACGCGATTGGCCGAAGTCCTCTTGAGTATCGGCCAAGACCTTCACCTGACAATCAGCCCGCCGGGTGTCCTTGTCCTGAAGCAAGAGCTGGGATTGAAGATTGATTTGGACAAGTTCTCGCTCGAACAACTGTTACCGACCGGGTCATCCTGTTTTGACCACTGCCCGGCAACTGCTGGCGATACGACAGTTATCCCGCAACTCGGCAAAGTCACCTACCATCACTATGGAAACTTCATGGCTTCGATCGCCAGTGGGTCATGCCTGACCTCGGGAATGGTGATCTGCCCTTGCTCAGGTAGCACGATGAGCGCCGTAGTCACCGGTGCGAGTAACAATTTGATTCATCGAGCTGCCGACGTACATCTCAAAGAACGACGGCGGATTGTGCTGGTCCCGCGCGAGACTCCACTTTCCCAAGTCGCCTTGGACAATATGAAACGAGCCGGCGATTTGGGCGCCACCATCCTGCCGGCGATGCCCGGATGGTATCACGGCGTCGAGTCTGCGAAGGACCTGGTTGATTTTATTGTGTCACGCATTCTAGATCAGGTCGGCGTCGACAACACGCTGATCAAGCGTTGGGGTGAAAAAAGTTAGACTAAGTAGTTCCATGATTTCGAAATTACGATCCATCCTAGAAATGATTCGCTTCAGCCATACGCTGTTCGCCCTGCCCTTTGCGCTGCTGGCGACCATCATGGCGTGGCGAGTCGCCTTGCCGGCCGGTGTCGATGAACGCGTTAACGACTTTCGCTGGATCGAACTGGCGGCCGTACTGTTATGCATGGTGACTGCACGCAGCGCCGCAATGGCATTTAATCGACTGGCTGATCGCAAGATCGACGCGGGCAATCCTCGCACGGCGAATCGCCATCTTGTCACAGGCGAGCTGTCGGTGATGAGTGTCGGTACATTTTTCGTAGCCATGAGCTTCGGCTTCATTGGTGCGACGGCTTTGTTTCTGCCGAATTGGTGGCCACTGGTATTGTCAGTCCCCGTGTTGTTATTCATTTGCGGCTACAGTCTCACCAAGCGGTTCACGTCATTGGCACATTTTTGGCTCGGCGCCTCGCTGATGTTGACGCCAATTTGTGCGTGGATTGCGATTCGAGGCGAGTTGCTAACCGAACATCCTACGGATCTGTTGCCGGCCGTCATGATTGGCTTAGCGGTTTTGGCATGGGTCGCTGGCTTCGACATCATTTACGCGTGCCAAGACCAAGCGTTTGATAAAGAGGCCAAACTCAAGAGTATTCCTGTGCGTTTGGGAGTCGCTGGGGCATTGCGCCTAAGTGCGATCTGCCACGCATTCACAATCCTTTGCCTGCTGGCTTTACCGTGGCTTTGCCCCCAAGTTGGATTGGGATGGGTCTACTTTATTGGCGTTTTGGCAGTCGCTGGTTTGCTAATTTACGAGCATCGACTTGTCCGTCCCGACGATTTGGCTCGCGTGAATGTGGCTTTTTTCCAAGTCAACGCGATCATCAGCCTCGGATTGCTGATTGTGGTAACCCTCGACCTGTTCACCTGAGACAGCGAAATCCGTTAATATCAGGGGGAATCGGCGGTTACTCCGACTGATAACAACATAGAGCAAGATACGACCTGAGACCTATTATGATTCGATTCAGCTCACCCACTTTCGATACCATCCGCTCCAAAGTTGAGAATGGTGATCGCCTGACCCTCGATGAAGGAATTTACCTCTATTCCGATGAAGTCCCTCTCGGTGACTTGGGGGAACTTGCCAACTCCGTACGTGAGCGAATCAACGGCAACCGCGCGTTTTACAACATCAACACGCATTTGAATGCGACCAACATCTGTGTTTATCGCTGTACCTTTTGCGCTTTCCGCTCGGATCTACGTGAAGCCAAAGGCTACGTGATGTCCGACGAGCAAGTACTGGCTCGTGGCAAAGAAGCCGTTGAGAATGGGTGCACTGAGATGCACATCGTGGGTGGACTACACCACCAAAAAGACTACGAGTGGTACGTTAACCTCGTGCGCATTCTTCACGAAGCTTACCCTCAATTGCATCTGAAGGCTTGGACCGGCGTTGAGATTAACTGGTTCGAATTTTTGACGAAGAAATCCATCAAATCCATCCTCGAGGACCTTCTTGAGGCCGGTTTGGGCAGTATGCCTGGTGGCGGAGCTGAGATTTTCCATCCTGAAGTCCGCGACAAAATTTGCGAGCACAAATCCGATGCACGCAACTGGATCGAGATTCATCGTACTGCCCACAATCTTGGGCTGCGGACGAACTGCACGATGCTGTACGGACATGTCGAAGAGCCGTATCACCGAATCGATCACCTGATTCGACTGCGAGAACTCCAAGACGAAACAGGCGGATTCCAAACCTTCATCCCGCTGGCATTCCATCCCGAAAATACTGGGCTGTCACACATCAAAAAGCCATCGGCCAATGAGGATCTGCGGACGATGGCCATCAGCCGTCTGATGCTGGACAACATTCCACATATGAAAGCCTACTGGATCATGCTTGGTATTGGCACGGCCCAAGCGGCTCTGGCGTATGGAGCTGACGACCTCGACGGAACCGTTCGTCACGAATTGATCTATCATGACGCTGGCGCTACGACTCCCGAAGTACTCTCCGTCGATGATATTCGACGACTTATCGTAGAAGCAGGCCGCGAACCGATTGAGCGAGATACACTTTATCGCCATGTCGTGCGCGACGCCAATGATCAAACGAAGTGGTCCATTGGTGAACCGGTGCTTACGTCGGTATAAATGGATTTCGCCACACGTAAGCGACTGAGATCCGACATGGTTTCGATTTCGATGCTTTGCTGGTTCTTGAATCCTCAGATCTGACGTAAGAATGCGAGTAACGCTCGAGTTAACCAACGTCGCCTAACTGAAATCTCTTGCCGTAGCGAACGATGACTTGCCGGCGAAGATTTTCGTACTCGGGTGTTTGCAGTTGTTGGCTGGCGACGAGCGAGCGTGCCAATTCTCGGGCTTCGACCAAGACCGCTTCGTCACGGATTAGATCGGCAATGCGCAACGGTGGAAGCCCATGTTGCTTGGTGCCCATCAAATCGCCTGGGCCACGCATTTGAAAATCCAGTTCCGCCAACTCAAAGCCGTCGTTCGTCGACACAAAAGCTTCCAGACGCTCGCGGCGGAGTTCATCTTCAAGCGAGCCTGCAAAGACTCCTACGTATCCCGCATAGCTACCTCTCCCGACGCGTCCTCGCAACTGATGGAGCTGAGCCAACCCGAAGCGTTCTGCGTTTTCAATCGTCATGACTGATGCGTTGGGAATATCCACGCCAACTTCGATCACGGTGGTGGCAACAAGGACTTGCGTATCACCACGTCGATAAGAGTCCATAACGACCTGCTTTTCCTCAGCACTCATGCGACCATGAATCAGCTCCAAGCGAAACTCTTCTAACTCACCGTTGCATAGCGACTCGAATGACTCCTCGACGCTCAAAACGTCTTGGGATTCCGATTCTGTCAGTCGCGGCGTGATCACGAACCCCTGGCGTCCTTGCCGTAATTGTTTGCGAAAGAACTCCCACCAGCGCTCCCGTTCTTCTTCGACCACGAGATAAGATTTAACCTCTTGGCGGCCAGGCGGGTGATCGCGCAAAGTCGACACGTCCAAGTCTCCGAAAGCCGTCATCGCCACCGTGCGGGGAATAGGAGTTGCCGTCATCACCAGATAGTGTGGGGCCGCAGCGGCGTCTCGCAATCGAGCCCGCTGGGCAACGCCGAACTTGTGCTGCTCGTCGATGACGACCAAACCGAGCCTTGCATAATCGACGTCGCTATGCACCAAGGCCTGAGTCCCAACCACGAGGTTGACCACACCGGATTCGATTTGCTCTTTCGTTTCGCGACGTTGCGCGCTGGAAAGTTGACCAGTCCAGAGGGCAACATTGACGCGAGCCTGCGACAACGTACGGGAGAGGGTTTCATAGTGCTGGCGAGCCAGCACCTCGGTCGGCGCCATCAAAGCCGCTTGAAATCCTTGAGCCGTCGCAACGAGCATTGAGTAGATAGCAACCAATGTTTTTCCGCTGCCCACATCGCCTTGCAACAACCGATTCATTGGGACCGCACGATTCAAGTCGGCAACGACCTCTTGGATTGCCTGCTCCTGACCATCCGTCAAAGTAAATTTAAACAGTCGGCGGATGCGAGCGTCGATTTGAGCTGTCGCTTCAATCGGCTCGGCGCGGCGTGATGTTACCAATTGATGCTTGCGAATCGCCAACGCCAACTGCAGTACCAGAAGTTCTTGATAAACGAAACGTCGACGAGCCGCATCGAGGGCCTCGATGGTTCGAGGAAAGTGAATATTGGCTAAAGCCGCGTGAATCGACCACAGATCGTTCTCCGCAATCAACGTTTCCGGAAGAACCTCTTGCACGTCGCGCGAATACTCATCCAGAGCATTGGCAACGATCCGGCGCATGTGCGTTTGCTTCAGCCCCTCAGTCAACGGATAAACCGGCAGGATTTCTCCTTTCTCAGCATCGTCCGATGTCTCGCTGTTTTGAATGCGGGGGTGCGTCATCTCCCATCGCATGCCGGCTCGCTTGGGAGTTCCCGACAGCATAACCGTCCCACCACGGCGAAATCGCTTTCGTACAAAAGGTTGATTGAACCACGTGGCCCGCAAGAATGCCGATTCATCCTTGATCAGAACGCCGACCATCACCTTGCCGGACATCGTTGTGCGCTGATCTATCTCTTCGACGACTCCCCGCACCGTTACAGCCACCCCTTCTTCCAGTTCGGCCACAGGACAGACCGTTGACATATCCTGGTAAGTACGGGGAAACTGAAAAAGCACATCCAGCACGGTTTTCAATCCGACACGATGGAGTAGCAATCCACGTTCGGGACCAACCCCTTTAAGGAATTGCACCTCAGTGGACAATCGCTGACGAGAATTGGACGAGGAAGCGGGCATAACCAGACCTGCAGATTGTGTATACAGGCGTATAGTACCAACAGTTTCTAAAGTCAGCAATCAGGAAACGACGGCTCGATTACGACAAATACTGCTGATAAGCCGCCACAGCGAGTTCGTCGACTCGATCATTCTCCGTGTGGCCGCTGTGCCCCGCGACTCGTGTGTACTTAACTTCGTGCTTTTCCAGCAGCGCATCAAGTTCCTGCCACAGATCAACATTCTTGAGCGGCTTTAACTGGCCTCGCTCACGACGCTGCCAGCCGTTGCGTTTCCAGTTCGGCATCCATTCGGTCATTCCCTTGCCGACATATGTGCTATCTGTGAACAACTCAACACGACAAGAACGTTTGAGCGCCGCCAGTCCCATCACGACGGCTTTCAACTCCATTTTGTTGTTTGTCGTTTCCGGGTCGCCACCAGATTGCTCTTGGACCTTTCCGGTCGGCACATGCCTCAACAAAAAAGCCCAGCCGCCAGGGCCGGGATTTCCGCTGCATCCACCGTCGGTAAAAAGGTGAATCTCAATGTCGTCACTCAACCTGCATATCCTTATTCAACGCTTCGATCTTGGCGACTTGTCCATTGACCGCGGCACCTAAACTTCCATGAGCGTTACCCTTCGCGGGTGCAACCACCGTCGGGATTGCGTCGACACCTTCAAGATTCGGAAGGCTCCAAGGTAAAACCGCCGTGAACGCGCTACCATGACCAAGCTGACTCTTGAAGGATATTTCACCACCCAGCAGTTTGCAGATTTCTTTGATTATCGAAAGCCCCAAACCCGTGCCGGAAAACTCGCGAGTCAAATTGTCGCTGCCCCGCACAGGGCGAGCCTGACGGAACTTTTCGAAAATGACGTCACGGTCCTCCTCCGCAATGCCGATTCCCGTATCCTCCACCGTCAACGCGACTTGCTCCGGGTATCCGTCCGAGTCGACTAACCGCGGTTCTACTTTGACGGTGATTCGTCCACCATCGGGTGTAAACTTGATCGCATTCGACAGCAGGTTGGTCAGAATCTGCTGAATCTTGGCCTGATCCTGGAATAGTTCAGGCAGCCCCTTCGGACAATCAAACGAAATATCAATATTCTTGTCTCGAGCCAAACCTTGTACGAGATCAATTTGCGTTTGGGCAATCATCTCAATCGAGAATTCAGACGGTCGAACGTTTGTATTCCCGCTCTCCATTTTCGCGAGGTCGAGAATATCGTTAAATATCTCCAACAAGACTTTGCCGGAGTTGCCAATGTTCTGCGCATACTTCTTTTGACGATCCGTCAACGATTCAATGCCAGAAAGCACATCGGAGAATCCAATAATACTATTGAGCGGTGTCCGCAACTCGTGACTGACATTTGCCAAGAATTCACTCTTAACGCGGTTGAGTTCATACAGCTGCATGTTCGCCTGCGCCAACTCATCAACTTTATCATCGAGACTGATATTGGCTGTTTGCAATTCGCCTTGCGTATCCACCATGTGCCGCAACATACGATTGAATGACGTGGCCAGCTCTTCAAATTCGTCCCGCGTTTCAATCTCGGCTCGCGCCTGATAGTCACCGTGAGCGACGCGTTCACTAATATCCTGCAAGTGCTGTAATGGTTTTACGATTACGTATCGCACGACAATGTAGAGCGCAACCATCGACAGGAAGACGGTCACAATGGCCATCGCCGTCAAGAACGACATCATGCGATTGATGACTCGGCGAGTCGGTCGATTCCCAACTTCGACTCGAACAGCTCGAAAGGGCATTCTTGCGAGCAATTCTTCGGTCGGCGCATCCGCCGCCAACGCAAGTTCGCCAAGATGTTCTGCATCGAGGAGCTTATGACAGCTCAAACAACTTTCCTGCCAATAGACGGGTTGATAGTAGTGATACTCTTGCGCTCTTTTCAGTTCGCGTTCCTCGCAGACAGGAACTTGCGTGGCATCCTTATAAGTCTCGAACACCTGGGATGCATCCTGCAGCTCGTCAAGTTCCGCGACGTCTGTATCCCCATTCGTTATTGGTTCAGCTGTCGAATCCACCTTTCGATTCTCTGCGAGTTGCTCAAGAAACTTTACTTTCAGTTTCTGCATCGTCTCGAGTTCCCCTTCGGAACTCACAGGTTTTATGTAGGGGCGCGATGGCACGGGTTCGAGAGAAACGATGGCGGCTTCGTACTTCAAGCCCTCAAGATCGTCAATCATTTCCTCGATCTGTTTTCGAGCCGCGGGGTCGGATTCCAATCGTATCGCATGAATTCCTTTAAGCACCGAAGCCACGACGTAGCGACTGTTGCTTCGCGGTTTGTCATAAATGATGCTCTCGGTTTCCATCCCACACCAGAGAAAACTGCTGAGGATCAGCAACAAGAGCGACGCCCCGAACAGAAAGCGACACTTTCGTTCGAGGCTGGTTTCACCCAGAACCTGCTTGAAGGTTCGGTAGGACATCGCAATATTTCTAAGAAAGCACCTTCAAGAAGGTGAGGAACTCTGACCGTCCCATTTTAGATCGTTGGAGATTGTGGAGCCAGAACGGTTTCTTGCGATTCGGTGGCGATCCGCCGGTCAATTCAGCCATCGAGCCGCCGCGATTCGTCGGATCACGGAAAGCGATTGTTGTTCCACCATCGTTGTGGACGTAGCGACCCCGCCGAGTGAGGCCTTGAGGCTCACAGAACAGACGAATCCGGCGCTACGCTCCCCGATCTACGCTGGCTCGATCCTCGCTTGACGGTGGACACACCTGGCCCCGTCGACTTGCTTGCCGCCGGCTGCAATCTCTCCGGCTACATCATGGAAATCGCGTCCGCATCGATTATCCACTGGACACCTTTGGGCGCCTTTGCAGAATCGACCACAGTGCGTAAAACGTCGCACACGGCGGCTCGATCCTCAGTCTGCACAAGCATATGGTAGCGAAACTTGCCGCGCAGCTTCGCCAACGGCGCTGCGACTGGGCCAAGCGTCCGAGCCGCGATATGCCGAGCCTCAAGTTGTTCGGTTATGACATCCCCCACATGATCGGCAAAAGCCTCCGTGGTCGATTCGGCTTCCCCGCGAAAGACGATTCGCATAACCGACGTGAACGGCGGATAATAGAATGCCTGACGCTCCGGTAATTCCTGTTCCGCAAACCCAACATAATCATGGTGTAACGCCGACAAGATGGCTCGCTCCTCCGGATTGAACGACTGGACCATCACGCGGCCCCCCTTATCGCCTCGCCCCGTGCGTCCCGCAACCTGAGTCACCAATTGGAATGTACGCTCGGCGGCTCGAAAATCTGGCAGATGCAATCCCGTATCCGCGTTGATAACGCCAACCAAGGTTACGTTCGGAAAGTCCAATCCCTTGGCGATCATCTGCGTCCCTAACAGAATTTGAACTTCGCCATTGCGAAATTTATTCAGGGCGGCTTCGTGCGCACCGTGACCACGCATCGTGTCCGTGTCCATTCGCAAACAATGAACGGTGGGAAAACGAGCCCGTACTTCTGCTTCCAGTCGCTGAGTCCCCAGCCCCCCGAAGCGGATACCGTCGAATGAGCAAGTTGGACATTGGGGCGGAGTCGGCATTTGGAAATCACAATAGTGACAGACGGCTCGTTCGCCACTGCGATGATGCGTTAATGCAATGTCACAACTGTCACACCGGACGGTGGTACCACAAGCCGGACATTGAATATGTGTCGAAAAACCGCGGCGATTGAGCAGCAGGATAATCTGCCCCTGCTCAGACAACGCAGCCTTCATCGCCTGCGCCAACGGGCGACTGATCGAGCCACGCGGGCCACGCGCCTGATATTCGTTGCGCAGATCAATCGTCGAGACACGGGGTAACGGTCGATCAAGAACACGATTCGGCATTCGAACCAGTTGGTAGTCCTTCTGAACGGCACGGTGCCAACTCTCAAGCGCCGGAGTCGCCGACCCGAGGACGAGCGGAACTCCAGCCATCGCGGCGCGCTGCACTGCGACTTGCCGCGCATGATAGCGTGGAACAACATCCTGTTTGAACGATGGCTCGTGCTCTTCGTCAATCACGATCATGCCAAGATGCGGCACTGGTGCAAATACGGCACTACGGGCGCCTACGATGACCTGCGCCTCACCACGGGCGATCCGCTGCCACTCCCCGTGGCGTTGAGTATTGCTAAGATTGCTGTGTAGGACCGCCACATTGTCGAAACGCGACCGAAATCGGCGCCGAGTCTGCGGAGTAAGACTGATCTCTGGCACCAATACAATCGCCTGTCGCCCGAAACTGATAACGTGCTGAATGGCTTGAATGTAAACTTCTGTTTTTCCGCTGCCGGTGACGCCGTGCAACAAAATGACTTCGTGCCT
This sequence comes from uncultured Pirellulaceae bacterium, assembly GCA_964471695.1. Classification (GTDB taxonomy): domain Bacteria; phylum Planctomycetota; class Planctomycetia; order Pirellulales; family Pirellulaceae; genus CAYYHV01. The sequence goes on along the minus strand of CAYYHV010000264.1, from coordinate 1,764 downwards.
TCGCTCGTCCAGTGAAGACACAATCGAACCAAGAGCCGCTTCTTGATCCTTGTTCAACGTAAGAGCCTCCGTTCGCTCGACGACTTCGGCGGCTTCCGGGTCACCCACATAGACGCGACGGGACTCGCGAGTCAACAGCCCCTTCTCCACCAGCGACTTGATCGGCGCATCCGTGCAACCCACTGCCGCTTTGATATGCGGGACAGCCACGGCTTTCGGGGAACCGACGACATGATCCATTACGATTCGTTGTTTGGCGGGCAGCTTCAATCCAGCCAACCTGGCGACAACCGATGTCGGTGCATGGACAAAAGCGACTTGTCGAGTCCCTGCCTTACCACGGACTCCAGCCGGAACGACTGCTTCAAGCGCCGGGCCACGATCGCAAAGGTAGTAATCTGCAATCCACTTGGATAGTTCAAGAATATCCGGCGAAATTAATGGAGTCGCATCCACCAACGAAGCGACTGCCTTCAGTCGCGATTTGGCGGCCGAGCCCAACCCGGTGGCGACACAGTATCCCACCAGCGTACGATTCCCACGACCGAGCGGGACGCGAACGCGGCAACCGGGTTTAAGCGAGTCACGTAGCTCGTCGGGAATCAGATAATCAAATTCGCCGCGCGGCAACTCGGGAAAAACGACGGTGGCAACAAGTCGATCCGCTTCCGCATCCAGTTCCCACTGGGCGGGTGCGGTTTCGAACAGTTCGCCTTGTTGATTATCAGTCATTTCGTCCGTGCCTGGGCCCGCACTCGTCCTGATACATCAAGACGGTTAGATTGAAGTGACACGATATCAACGGTATCGTAAATTTTCGAGGGGCGGGGCCGCTCCGGGCGTTTTATCCCACTGAAAAGAGACCATTGTGCGTTTAGGAATCTTTGGCGGCAGTTTCGATCCGGTCCACTATGGACACCTGATTTTGGCCGAGTGCTGTCGCGAACACCACGCGTTGGACCGAGTATGGTTCGTACCGACGGCCGTTTCGCCTCACAAAATTGGTGCCGAACCCGTCTCCGCTGCGGCTCGCTGCGCAATGCTCAAACTGGCGATTGGCGGTCACGTGCCCTTCGATATCTGCAATATTGAAATCGAACGCGGCGGCGTAAGCTATACCGTGGACACATTGGCTGCGATTCAACAACAACACCCGGCCGCTGAATTATTCTTCCTCATGGGTGGCGACTCGTTGGCTGATTTTGCCAGTTGGCGAGAACCTGAAAAGATTTGCAAGTTAGCCAATATCGTGGTCGTCAGTCGCCCGGGCTCAAAGACGCCTGACTTTGATGGGTTAACCAAAGTCGTTGAGAAGAACATCGCCGACCAGATAAGACAGATGCATGTCTCGATGCCTCAAATCGAAATCAGCAGCTCGGAAATCCGCTCACGAGTCGCTGAAAATCGCAGCATCCGTTTTCAAACACCGCGGGCTGTTGAAAAATACATCGAGACGAATCAGCTGTACCTCCGCGACGAGTAGAAGGTCATTCGGCATTACCATCTGCAATGCGCCAATAGACGATCCCAATACTGGGACGCGTCTCAGTGAACCCAGCCTACGAAATCCGGTCTATTCCTTTCGTCACGTTGTTACTATCCCGTTTTGAAAGGTAAGCAATGGCTGAATATGTTATCGCTGGCGGTAGCCGAGGTATCGGATTAGAAACCGTCAAACGACTGGCCGCTCAAGGGAATCGAATCACCGTTTTGTCGCGCACCTCCGATCAGCTCGGCGACCTGCCTGGCGTCAGCCACGTACCC
>CAYYHV010000263.1:0-11093 GCA_964471695.1 uncultured Pirellulaceae bacterium | reverse complement strand
ATTGTAGCCTAAGCATTTCAACGGCAACGCCGTTTGCGACTGGACTGAGCAAGGGGCGACGAGGGAAGCCGACTGGCATGAAGCAAATTCATCTTGGGAATCTGACAGCACCAACCATTTCCGTTTTGGCATTGGTGATCTATTTCGGATAAAGCAGCGACTCTCGCGTCATGGTTGCAAATCATCAATCAGATGCATCGAATGCGTTAGCCCGGATTGGCTGTTGGTGGCAATGTTCTTTTAGTTCAATAAGTATCCCAATTTCGGAGCATTGACCGAAAAGCGTCGAGCAGAAGGCGATTCGAATCAATTTGAACTGTACATAGTTCGGCATGCGTGTAGGCTGCTCTAATTCTGATAGAGCAGGGGACGAAATGGAATCAGTCGAAGGGCCAAATGATCGCGGTGTGTTGTGGCGTTTGGCTGCGATGATGGGCATTTTATTTATGCCGATCTCGTGCTGGTACGTCACTGTGGCGATGTTTATTCGAGCCAACACGGTTCCGGACGGTGCCGGAATGTTTTCACCTGGATTTGTCGGACACGCGTATTCTACGACTGCGATTGGCGCGATGATCACTCCGCTAGTTTTCGGGACGATTGCGGACAAGTGGTTTTCAGCCGATCGACTGATGGCGTGGTTGCAACTTGCGTGCAGCGGGTTGTTGTTCCTGCTCGCCACGGTGACGTCGCAGACTGCGTTTTGGGTTACCATGCTGGTTTACGCATTGTGCTTCTCGCCCGGTATCGGGCTGTCAAACTCGATTTGTTTTCGTCATCTCAAGAATTCGGATCGCGTTTTTCCTCGGCTTCGAGCGCTTGGCACTTTCTCATGGGTCTTGGGCGGCTGGTTAATTGGATACATTCTTCCGGCGGTATTGGGTCATAGTGTCGAGTCGACGACTGTCCCGATGAAAGTTGGGGCTGTGTTGCATCTCGTAGCCGCCGCAGCATGCTTTACTTTGCCACGGACGCCGCCGTTGGCAACTTCGGGAAGTTCGTCTTGGCGATCGTTGATGGGTGGAGAAGCCATCGCGGCTGCATTCAAATCTGGATTGCTTGGGCCCGCTGTGGCGCTCACGGTGCTTGCAATTGGGATGCAGTTCTATACCAACTTTGCCAATCTTATGTTGAATGATCGCGGAGTCACTGGTGCGGTTGGCCATATGGCTTGGGGGCAAGTCGTGGAGATTGGTGTCGTTCTGATGTTGCCCGTAGCGTTTTCAAAGTTTGGTATCCAGCGGACGATTCTCATCGGCACGTTTTGTTGGGTGGTGCGTTACGTCTTGTTGGCTCTCGCGGGTGTTGACGGTAGCCCTGTTCTTCTTTGGGCGGCAATCTTGATGCATGGGATTTGTTATGCATTTCCGTTTATATCTCTCCAAGTCCAAGCTGACCGTTTGGTTGCAGAAGATCATCGTTCAGCCGTACAAGGGTTGATGACAATGATGGTAAACGGCGGAGGCGCATTGATTGGAGCGCAATTATGTTCACTTTGCCAAGTCCGTTATCTTCCCGGGGGCGAGCAGCCCAATCGTTGGCAAAGTGTCTGGATCATCGCAGCATTCGTATCCAGTATTGCGTTCGCAATGTTGCTGCGGAAGTCTCAGAAGGAAAGACGACAGCAAAACGGAGCCGTCACGGTTGAGGCGAGAATCTAATCACGCATAGACTTTGCCGCCAAAGTGATAACACACTCGATCAACTGCTTAGCGAGCGACACGCTTGGAATCGTCCAGCATTGGCTTCACTTCTTCGACGAAATCGTTGGCGTCTTTGAATTCGCGATAAACGCTCGCGAAGCGAACATAGGCGACTTGATCGAGGCCCCGAAGGTGATCCATGATGATCTGACCAAGTTGCGTACTGTCGATTTCTTTTTCAAAGTTCGCGTAGAGCTGCCCCTGAATGTCCGCCACAACGGCATCAATCTGCTCAGCGCTGATCGGGCGTTTCCAGCAGGCTTTGCTGATCCCCTCGCGAATCTTGTTGGGATCAAAGGGTTCACGCACGCCATCTTTCTTGACGACTTTGATATCCAGTTCTTCCAATCGCTCATAAGTCGTGTAGCGACGCTTACAATTCAGGCATTCGCGTCGGCGTCGAGTCGAGAAACCGTCCTCGCAGCTTCGCGAGTCGATCACCCGATCGTTGTCGTCCTGGCAGAATGGGCAACGCATAATGGTAGCTCTGTTGACTGGTATAGGCACAACGAAGAGAACACGCCAATATTACAACAGGAAGCTTCGGTGTCAGCAAGAGTTATGTGTTTCGACGTGAATTGTGCGTTCTTTCGCAATTTAGGTGGATGAAGTCGGGGATTTTTCATGCGATGTAGGGCTTGCGGAACCCGTTTGGCGAATGAGGCGGAGTATTGCCATCAGTGCGGTTCTCGGGTGGCAGAAGAGAATCGAGCACCGTCTGCACGCGATAGCGTTGTGGCTGCACGCGGACAGCGGGGGCCTGATGAGGACGAAGTTGTACTCTGGGAAGGTTCCTATTCATGGAAAGCGATGATTGGGGAGTTGGCGCTTGCCGCCGTAGGCACGGTCGGGATTCTGGCGCTTCGAGGACAGGCGATCGACCCTCAGATTGATCCGCTGATTCGAGAATTTGCCTTGCCGCTTATCGCCATGATTTGGATGGCGTATTGGGCTGCACTCATGTATCGCAAGTTGCGAGTCGGCTATCGACTAACCAATCAACGACTGATTCATCGTCACGGGATACTTTATCGGCGCACCCGTCGCATCGAAGCCATCGATATCGACGATTTGAGTTTTGAACAGGGGATTGTCGAGCGATTATTCAACGTTGGCCGTATCTATATCGACTCGTCAGATGTTACGGATCGTGGCCTAGCGCTGGATGGTATTCACGATCCACAGGAAGTCTATGAGCTGGTCGAAAAAGCTCGGAGGAATGAGCGGTTGAGATACGGATTGCACATCGAGTCGGTTTAGTGCCAAATCGACGTAGAGCTTTTGATTCTCGGTCTATTGGCGAAGGCTGAGTTGGCTCTGCAAACCATTTCGCATTCTCAGGATTCCAATCATCGCGAACACTGCCAGAGCCCAGCCGGCGGGTTCGGGAACGGCGGCAGCGTCTGCAGAAGATTGAAACTTGTTGTTATTCCAGATGCCAAAATCACCAACGTCCGTGACGCCATCTGCGTTGAAATCGCCCCGGCACCATGCGGCCGTATTCGTAAACTTGTTCGAGTTCCAGGCATTGAAATCTGAAGTGTCGACCACGCCGTCAAGATTCGCGTCGCCCCACAGGAATGAAATTCCTGGTCCGAATCGCAATTCACCAGCCTCCAACAACCAAGCGCTTACGTCATCGAGGTTGACCGAACCGTCGCCGGTCAAATCGAAAGAGGCTTCGTTCTGCCCTGAAGCGGCGGCCGCGACCAAGGCGTCAATGTCCGAACAATCGTAGGCGCCATCGGCATTGAAGTCGCCGCCAGTGTTCTCTCCCATTTGCAAGACGTACAATCCTCGGTTGATGTCACTAATGATGATGTTTCCGCTTTCGAAGAATGGGTACACGCTCCACAAGCCGGATGACGAAATGCCAGTGATGTCTGGGTTTGGATCGAAGAAAGCGACTTCCTCAAGGTCCAAAGCACCAGCATCATTGACCTGGACGACACGCAGACCACTTGAATAGTTTGCTGCGTAAATCTTGTCTTCTTTGACGTAGAGGTTGTGGTCGATCGAATCCTCTGGGTGCTCATAGAACCCAACATACGTGGGGTCGTCGAGGTCCTGTACATCGAAGATGTGGGTTCGAGTCGCGGGAAGGGCTTCAAAATACTCGTCAAGTTCATCGTTCATGAAAAAGTATCTGGAATCCTCAGACAACCAACCTTGGTGCGTGTATTGCGATTGTGCATAGCCAGTGCGCGAGAGCATTTCCGTGGCCATCTTGTTGGTGACGTCGGCAATCGTCAGTGTATCCTCGTTGGCGTTGAAAGCGATTTCCTTGCCCGTATACGATGTGTCTGGGCCGTCGTATGTCACAACCTGAGCGTCATGCGTGTAGCCATCTTCGCTGAATTCTCCAACGACGACAGGGTTGAGTGGGTCGTTGATGTCGAGAATGTGAAGCCCACCGGCTGCTACGTTGGAGCCAACGATATAGGCAAACCCCGATTCCTCATTGATCGCGATGTTATGCGCATTTCGAAATGAATCGTGCACAGCGGTTGATTGGAAATTCTGGGGAGCCGTGAGTCCACGGAGCTGAGTCAAATCAAAGATCTGCATGCCGTGGGGACCATTCCCGTCAGAGACAATGAAGGCGTGATCATTGAAGACCTTCATGTCACGCCAAGTCGAGGCGCCGGTCCGCGACGGAAGGTTGCCCAGATAAAGCGGAGCCCGCGGGTTGGTGATATCAATAAACGCAGTCCCGTCAGTGCGACCAAAGATGGCATATTCGTTCCCGGTCTGGGAGTCAGTCCAACCCCAGATATCGTTTCCGAAGGAATTTGTACCGCCAATTTCACTAATCGGTAGATGGCTGAGCATGATCATGTTTTCCATGACAGGCTCTTGGGAAAACACGAAAGCTGCAATTGAAATCACAATTGCGACTGCGATGCGTCTTGGATTCATAGTCGGTGCGCTGGGGCTAAGGCGGGATGGAAGCGTCGAACTGTACAGCCAGCTTAGATGACGGCGAAATTCGCATCAAGCGAATCTGGAATGCCAGGAGCAATTGCTCTTATGAGTGCGAGATGAATGCGCGAATGGACGGTGGCTGCACTGTTCATTGGTAGAGCAGCTCACCAATGGGATTGAAAGAGTCCCACGTGTGCGTTGGAGTTTCGAATTCGTAGTTCGGACACTCGCTGTGAGTCTTAGGCGATGAAGTCGACAGTCGCTGTTACTTGCCAGCGACTTTGGACCAGTCGCGACGCTGACGTGAACTCGGGATGTCCATTTTTTTGCGATACTTTGTCACGGTCCGTCGGGCAACTTTCAATCCGTGAGTTGCCAGTCGCTTGACGAGTTCGTCGTCGCTTAGCGGCTTGGCTTTGTCCTCACTGTCTACCAATTCCTGAAGCTTGATGCGGATCGCGTCCCAAGCAACATCTTCTCCATCGGCGTCCTTCGTTCCACCAACAAAGAAATCGCGAAGTGGGTAAATGCCGCGAGGCGTTTGGATATATTTGTCGTCTACGGCACGCGAGACGGTGGTGACGTGGACACCCACCTTGTCGGCAATCTGCTGCATCTTCAACGGCTCGATAAATTCAGGGCCTTCACGCAGGAATCGTTCCTGGTGATCGACAATGGCCTGCGACACTTTGGATACCGTGTTGCGTCGCTGTTCGATGGATTCGATCAGCCACTGGGCTGCATTGAATTTGCGTTTTACGAATTCTTTTTCTTCAGGCGTGGCCTGTCCACTCTTCAGCCGTTGAAGGTAGTAACTGTTGATTCGTAGCTGCGGAGTGCGGCCGTCTTCCAGTCGAATGTAGAACTTGCCGTGTTCATCTTCTTCGAGAAAAACATCGGGAATGACTGTCTGGGCAATCGTCTGTTGGTAGATCGAGCCTGGCTTGGGGTTTAACGTCCGAAGTTCTTCCCATGTGGCTTGTATTTCCTCGATGGAATAGCCGGTTTTGCGTTGGATTGCCGGGAGTCGATTTTCTTTGAGGTCTTCGAGGTGACCGGAAATGAGGGTTTTTAGTTCGTCGAAGAAGAGCATGTCCGGAGTCAACTGTAGTAGCAGGCATTCGCGAAGATTGCGAGCCCCGACTCCCGTTGGCTCCATCGACTGGACGGCGTCCAATGCGTCCAGCGCCAATCGCATGTCGGCGTCAGTCGCGTCGGGGGGGAGCAGGTCTTCAATCGCAATCATCAAGTAGCCGTTGCTGTCGAGACTTGAAATAATGCGTTTGGCAAACGCGGTCACGAGCTCCGGCAGCTCCATTTCCAAAAGCTGCAATTCAAGTGCGTCCTGCAGAGTCGTTTGGTTGGCGGCGATGTTGGCAATCGCATCATGACGGCGACTTGTATCTTGCTCGATCTGGTTCGAGGATTTGCGAGGTCGTTCGTCGAAATACTCTGGGTTCTGCTGATCCATTTCGATCAGCCGCTCAAAGTCATCCTTGTTATTCGCCTCGTCGACGACCATCTCTTTTTCGCCGTCCGATTCGTTTGGGTTCTCACGCTCGGCAGCAGGTTCATCCGCCCGAATCTCTTCCTCAATTTTCTCCAAGAGCGGATTCTCGCCGATTTCCTGCTCGATTTTGGCCTCCAACGCTTGGAGCGGCAGTTGCAGAATCTCCATCGACTGGATCATCCGAGGGGCCAGAATCTGCTTCTGTACGAGTTTTTGCTCTAATCCGAAGGATAAACGCATGGTTTCCTACCAAAAATGAGGATTATGGCCCGGAAGCTGCTGTGCATTGCAGGTTCCATGCCAGTCTCTATTTTATTCAATGCTGCGATTAAGATAAGGGCCAATTTCGGCTTATTGGGCCTTTATTTTCCCGCTCCCATTTTCAAGGGACCGCGAAATCGGGAAAGACCTTACTGAAATATAGGTCAGCTTGGCCGTCTAAGCGGGCAACTACGACAAGCAGGTGGGGTTGTGTGGCCACCACAATCGTCACGATAGTCGCCACTCGAGAATCGGAACGAACGAGCCACGCGACCGAAAAAGCGGATCCGCCCGGAGCACCTATCCGTCGCCCGATCGACTACGTCGCAACCGCTGTTGCACGAGTTCCGCTTGGGGGTTCGATTCATCGTTGTACTTACTACGCTGGTGGGCTCTAGCCGCTGCGGTAAGGATGGGCTTCACTGGCTAATTCGTTAGTTCGCCATTGCGGCTCGATGTTTGCCTACTCCCATTGCACGCCGATCTCTCATAACTTGGTGGATTAATGCGGCCATGGTTCCTCTTCGCTTATGGATATTGATGAACATTCTTGGTATCGGAACAGAAATCGTAGAGTGTTTGCGCATTGCGCAAATGATCGAAAGACACGAGGAATCGTTTCTGCGTCGCGTCTTTACGGATCGGGAAATCAACTACTGCAGTTCACGAGAAGTGGCGACCCCGCACTACGCGGCTCGATGGGCAGGGAAGCAGGCGGTCATTAATGCTTTGGGGTTATCTACCACAAACTCAACAACCGACTGGCGGGACATTGAAATCCAGCCTCAAGTCGAGGGTGCGACGGCTGTTGCAATGGCTGGAGACGTGCGGGATGCATGCGTGAACAAAGGTGTCCTGCAATTACGGGTCAGCATTGCCCACTGCCGTACCCATGCTACCGGATACGCCATTGCCATTGGCGAAGACTGAGCGAACGATCACAGCGGAAGTCGATTTATCGATAGAGTCTTGCGAGTCGGAGAAAATATGAGCGACGACAATCAGAATTTCCACGGTTCATCAGGACCTCCACCCACTTCGCATGGCGAACCTACGCTTGCTGAAAAAGCCCGAACACTTATGCAGCTTGGCGGTAGCAGCAGTCTCGCGACGATGTCAAAGAAGCATCCAGGTTTTCCATTCGCCTCAATTATGCCTTATGCAGTCGATGAGTTGGGGCGTCCCATCTTTTTGATCAGCAAGATGGCCATGCATACGAAGAATGTTCTTAGTGAACCACGGGCTACTCTGCTCGTTTCCGAAGTGAGCGACTCGCCGCTGGGAGCCGCACGGATTTCGGTGATGGGAAGTGTAGAGCTGATTGAGAACGACGTCGAAAAGGCCAGAGCCGCTCAAGCGTATCTCGAACGCCACCCGGATTCCCAGCAGTGGGCTGGTTTTGGCGACTTTGGGTTCTTCCGAATGCTGGTCAAGGACGTGTACTTTGTGGGCGGCTTTGGAGTCATGGGGTGGATCAAGCCAGACGAGTATTCTGAGGCCAAGCCGGATCCGATTGCAGGTTTTGCCAAAGACATCATAGCGCACATGAACGAAGATCACGTCGATTCTATGGTCTTGTTAGCCAAATCTCAGCATGGGATCGACGCCGAAACAGCCATGATGACAGGTATCGATCGAAGTGGATTCAATATGATGGTCAAAGCCGATGACGGTGTGCGTGGAGTCCGCATTGCCTTTCCGCGTGCGGTTGCATCGGCGAACGATACTCGAAAAGTTCTTGTGGAAATGGTCAAGGCTGCGCGTTAGCTTCGCTTCATGGCGGCCTGCTCGATGAATCGCCATCTTTTAGGTATCACGGCGGTTATCCGCTGCCATTTCTGCTCATGGTGAGAATGCTCGGGGCAATGGTCAGCGACGAGTGAGTCGCGTTACGGCGATTGAGCATCGATGGATTCTTGCAGAGTCCTTGCCGCAACTTGTTTGGCGGACGCGCGCGCCAAATCTAACGCCGTTTTTCCGTCGTGATCCTTGGCGTTCACGTCGGCTCCGGCTGCGATCAATGCAAGGATGGCATCGCGGCCGACGCCTTGGTTGGCAAAATAATGGAGCGCTGTTTTCCCGTTGGCGTCAGTCGTGTTCGCATCCACGCCAAACGACAGCCACGTAACGACTCGAGCACCGTGTCCATGGTTTGCATCGTGCAGGAAAGGGGCGTTTGATAACTGCCATTCGTATTTCAATAGCAGCGGTATCAGCGTTTTCATCGAGTCGGATGGCATATGGAATCCGTGTCCCAGATTGGGGTCAGCGCCTGCTTCCAAGAGCGTCGCGGCCGAGTCTACATAGCCGAATCGCAGAGCTCGTGTCAGCGGCGTATCGCCGCGGCTGGTCAACGCATTGAGGTCAGCGCCTGCTTTGATAAGTCCATCAGTGGACGGCCTGCAGGGAGCGACGTGGAGCGGTTGGGTGAGTCCGCGTTCTGTCAGAAACTCCGCCGAAGTCAGCCGAGCATCCTTCGAGAGTTGAATGGTGACTGCAGAGACATCGTTACGGATCACAGCGTCACGAAATGCTCGAACGGTCACTGAGGTCAATCGTTCTGCGATTCGAAGGTGGTTCCGACGGTAAACGTGACTGGGGAAACGCGAGGCGAACTCACGTAGCAACGGATGAAGGCGTAATCCTTCGTAGTCCGCAATATCGGCATGAAGCTTGATGAGCCGAGTCGTCGCTTCGAAATCACCCGTTGCGAAATATTGAGAGAAGGCTTCGAACGCTGGGTGATTTCCGCTCATCTGCGTGCCTACTTAGAACGGGGCGTCACCATCTGGCGGCGACTCGGCCTCCGCCTTCTTCTTGGATACGGTGCGTTTCTTTGCCGTCTTCTTTTTCTTCACTGCGGGTTTCTTTTTGCCCGCCTTCTTCTTGGCGGCTTTCTTTTTCTTGGTCGTTGTCTCTGCGCCGTTCGATTCGGCTTCGACTCCGTCTGTGTCTTCAGCGCCCTTCTTTTTGACGACTTTCTTCTTGCGAGGGGCAAATTCAAATTCCAGTTTGCCTGTTTCGCGAACCAGTTTCAAATGTGCGGAGAATTTGCGGCCTTTCTTCGAGACAAACCCTGGCATCAAGTCGGTTTTTCCTTCGACGAAGAGCTTTCTTGCCTGATCTGCCGGGATTTCCTTCTGCAGGATTGTCTTACTGATGCGAACGCCACGCTCGTCTTTTTTCTTTGCCATCTCTGGAGCCACGTAGGCTCGCGGCAAGTCATAGACTTTGACCAGCTTGTCCGAGTCGTCGAGGATCGGCGCCTCGCAGAGCAATTGATCGTCTGAGAGGTTTTTCAGTTCCTCTTCGCGTTCCGCGTCGCCCTCAAACACAAAGTTGACTTTCCAAACCTTTTTGGGTTTTTCAATCGTCAACTCAGCGGTGAAGGGCTGGCCAAACCGATTCTTGAATGTCTCAATGGGGCCGATCTTTTTATTGGTGATCAGCTCACGCGCTTCTTCTTCCGTCAGTTCATGGCTGGCGATATGTTTCTTCAGCCGGAAAATGCATTCGGGGTTCTTGCATTCGAATGTGCCGTCGGTTTGCTTGTGGCTGTTGCCACCGCATTCCGGACACGGCGCCTCAAGGTCGGGGAACTTGCGATTGACGAGTTCCTGAGTGAATTCCTTAGTTTGTTCGACAATGCTTACAGTGAGGTCCTTGATCTCCTCCATGAAAGCCTGGCGATTGAGATTGCCTTGCTCCATCTGCTTCAGCTTGTATTCCCATTCGCCGGTCATTTGAGGCGAGCTCAGCGTATCGATACCTATTTGCTTGAGCAGGTCGATCAATGCCAGGCCTTTGTTCGAGACGACCAGGTCGCGTCGATTCAGCTCATGGCGGAAAATGTACTTCTGGCGAATCAGGTTCTCAATGATATTGGCTCGTGTGGCGGCGGTTCCCAAGCCGCGTTCGCTCATGGCATCACTAAGCTCTTCATCGTCAATCATCTTCCCCGCAGATTTCATGCGGTTGATCAGCGTATTGTCGTTGAAGCGAGCCGGTGGCCGAGTCTCAAGTTCTTTGAGTTCCACGGAATTGACGCTGGCAGTTTCGCCCTCATCGACGGCCACGAGTTCGTCTTTCGCGGTCGCGCCGGCGGCTTTTCCAGCCTTGCGACCGTAGATTTCGAGATAGCCGGGGACCACCAGCACTTTGCCGTTGGTCTCGAATGCGTTTTCGCCGATACGCGTGATACGGCGGGTCACCTCAAACTCGGCTGGCGGGTAGAAGATCGCCAAAAATCGACGCATGATGATGTCGTAAACTTTGCGAGCCGCTTCGTCGATGGAGTTGGCCGGCAATTTGCCTGTTGGGATAATTGCAAAGTGATCGGAGATTTTCTTGTTGTTAAATATCCGTTTGTTAGGCTGCACCGCATCGTTATCAATGATCCACTTTGCATACTGGCCATAATCGCTCGGGAACGCGTCGTTGGTTTTTGCTTTGACGAACCCCTTAAGCGTCTTCTTGACGGTGGCGATATAGTCTTCGGGCAGGCAGTTGGATTCGGTACGGGGATAAGTCGTCAGTTTGTAGCGGTCGTAAAGTGCCTGGGCGAGTTGCAATGTGCGGCTGGCGGTAAAGCCATGTTTCCCGCCGGCTTCGCGTTGAAGCGACGACAAGTCGAAAAGTGGTGGAGCCGAGTTGCGAGACGGTTTTTTGGTTTCCTCGACGATGGCGGTCTGCCC
>CAYYHV010000262.1:0-11111 GCA_964471695.1 uncultured Pirellulaceae bacterium | reverse complement strand
TCCTCGACTGGAGCGACTTCGTTGATGAAGGCGGTTTCAATTTCTTTTCGATGCAACCGGCGGCTCAGCCCCGACGCAACCCGTTCCGTCGGATCGACAGCCAGACGCACGCACTGGCGGCTCATGTCAAATCGGACAAAGACGGCGCGAAGCGAAACGCAATCTTTGTTGCGGACGTCGACATGATTTCGGACTTCTTTTTCGAGGAGCGTAACTTCGGCAATCTCGACGTGGAGTTCGACAACGTCACATTCGTGTTGAACGCAGTCGATTGGCTGCTGGAGGATGACTCATTCATCGCCCTGCGAAGCCGCCGCGCTCGCCATCGCACTTTAGCCCGGGTTGAGTCGCAAAAACGCGGCTTCCTCCAGGAGGCAAACAAAGCCGAGGTCGCGGCAGACTCGCTGGCCTCGACTGAGTTGGAGAATCGACGCGAACAGCTTGGCAAGCGCGTGAAGGAGATCGAGGAGAACAAAGACCTTGATCCAATTGCAAAGGCTCAAATGCTGAAGCAGGCACAGCAAGCCGAGCAACAGCGGTTCAGTCTGGCGGAAGCACAGATCGAGCAGAAGAAGAACGACGAGATTCGCAAGATTCGCGCTCAAACCAATCGTCAGATTCGTTCGCTGGAGTCACGGATTCGGACGTGGGCCGTTTGGCTGCCTGCGTTACCGGCAGTGTGTCTCGGAGCGTTGGTGTTCTTCCAGCGGTCTCAATCGGAGAAACGAACGATTGTTGATTCACGAAGACGTGATCGCGAGTAGATGGCAAAGAAGCAAGTTTGTAGTACCGGCTTTAGCCGGAATGTCGGAACGAACACAACTTTCAATTCCGCCTAAAGGCGGTACTACGAACAGCAGACCCGGCGGCTAGTGAGCGGCGAGGCGCTAGCCGCCGGTGGGAGGCGTCGGAATCGGCAAACGTGCCTTGCCACGTACGAAAAGCGGAACACTGCATACCGATAGAAAGACCAAAGGTAATCGAAATGTCCACAGCAACCGAAACGAAATCCAATCAAAACGGATCGGTCGGCCAGCATTCCGACCAACCCAATAAGCCCAAATCACGAGTTTCGTGGTGCAACCTAGTTCCACAGCTTGAAGTCATCAAGCCAGTCGGCAGCGGCTGGAAAACGACGTGGTGTTACGTCGGGGTCGCAACGTTGTGTCTGGCCGTGACCGGAGCTTTGGAATGGGCCAACCGTCCGGCCGCGATTAAGGAATACGGCAAAGTCGGTCAGCAGTTCTATGACGACTTCGTCGATCCGACGCTTGCGACTTCCCTGGAGGTGTTCACTTTCGATGCGGAGACCGTTCAGCCCAAAAACTTTAAAGTCGAGAAGCTGGCGAACGGTCGTTGGGTCATCCCATCGCACCACAACTACCCCGCCGAAGCGGAACAACGCTTGGCCGACACGGCCTCGTCGATTATCGGCATTGAACGTGGTGCGATGGTGACCCGCTGGGAGGCGGACCACGGTCGCTACGGCGTGGTTAACCCGAAGCAGGACACGCTTTCCGTGGATCAAGTCGATGGTGTCGGCCAACGACTGACTCTGCGGGGCGATGATGATGCGGTGCTGGCTGACTATATCGTCGGCAAGCAAGTCGATGGCTCGTACGGCGAGTACTACGTGCGCCATCCGGCTGAGGATGAAGTGTATATCGCCAGTCTCGACGTTGATCTATCCACGAGGTTTTCCGACTGGATCAAACCGGAGCTATTCGATCTCTCGGCGGGGAGCATTCTCAAGCTGACCGTGAACGACTACTCGTTTGATGAGTTGAACGGCACGGTCACGGAAAGAGAAGTCAGCGAGGTGTCGCGTGAGAAGGCTTTTGGCAACGACTGGACATTGGCGTCGCTGGACGCAGATACAGAAGAGTTGAATAGCGATGCCGTTCGTGATACGACGAACGCGATTGCCGACCTCGAAATCCTCGGTGTACGACCGAAAGAAAAGGGGCTGACCCCGGAACTGACGCTGGACAAGTCGGCTCTCGGTTCACAACGCGATGTTGAGTTCCTGCAATCGGACTTGTTGACTCGCGGTTTCCTACTGCAACCTGGTGAGAGCAAAGACCAGTTGAATTTGATCTCGCGTGAAGGGGAGTTGTACGCCGGAACCGACGATGGACTCGTCTATCGCATGCACTTTGGGCGGGCGTTCGCCGGAAGCCAAGGTGAATTAGAAGTCGGATTTGCGAACGATGAGAGTGACTCCGAACAAGGGGGCGCCGAATCGGCCGCGGTAAAGGCAAGTGACACTGATGTATTAAGTTCGTCCAGCGCCGCTGAAGGCGTGGTCGATACGCAGCTTGCTTCGACCGAAGAAGCGTCCGGAGACGATGCCAGCGAGGAGTCTTCCAAGCCAGGTCGTTACCTTTTCGTCCGCGTTGATTTTGATGAGTCACTTCTGGGCGAGCCGCTCTACGAGCCAACGGAACCCGAAAAGCCCGCTGAACTCGTCGAAGCGGAAGAGGCTGCTGTGGACACAGAAGACGAAACCGAAGCGGAAAAAGGTTCCGAATCAGAATCCGAGTCGGCGACTTCTGGGAATGTGGATGACACTTCGGTGAATGCTGAGACGGAAGGCAATGATGACGAGAACGAAGCCGCAGATGAAGCTGATGCGAAATCCGCAGAGGAAGACCGGCTTAAGCAGCTTCGCGAAGATTACGACGTCGCCAAAAAGCAGTACGACGATGACCTCAAGGCTTTCAACGACCGACAGGAGGAAATTATCAAAGGCCAAGAGAAGGCTGAAGAACTCAACCGACGCTTTGCTGATTGGTATTACGTCATCTCAGGCGACAGCTTCGACAAGTTGAGTTTGGCTCGGGCAGACCTCGTAAATGTAAAAGAGTCGACCGAGGAAAGTAACGATGAGGCAGATGCGGAAGAGGAACCGCTCGATGAAGTCACCGTGACTGAGGAGAGCGACGAAGCGGAGGCGTCAAATGCCGTCGAAGAGGCGGGTGACGAAACAGCCGCCACAACAGAGAACTGAATGAAATTGGAGTTAACGTTCGCAGTACGCCCTTGGCGCAAAGGTAACCAAACTATCTTCAGCCAGCTACTTTTCGTCAACGGGCGACTGCGAACATTTTGCGAATTACTTAAATCACAATAAGAGGAGCGAGACAATGTTACGTTTCAGCCGGACCAGCACGTTGTTCCTGCTTGGAACATCCATGTGCGCACTGACGACTCTGGGCTTGCTTGCCAATCCTGAAGTCTTTGCCCAACTAAGCTACGCATCCGAGCATGGAAAGTCGCTCGTCGCGAAAGAGCAGCTTGCCATGGCAACTGATCTGTCGCGAGGCTTTCAACATGTCGCCGACGCACTTCGGCCGTCCGTGGTTAGCGTCAGCAGCAGTAAGAAGGTCCGCACGATCAGGACTCGATCGAATCGGATGAGCGGTAGCCCGTTCTCTGATTTGCCACCAGAGTTCCGCCGCTTCTTCGGTGATGACTTTTTCGGAGGCATGCAGCGTTTTGAGCAGCTCCAACCTCGGGAAGGCTTCGTGAAGAACGGGCTGGGGACCGGCTTGATCATTAGTGACAACGGATACATCGTGACGAACAACCACGTTATCGCGGACGCAGATGAAGTCACGGTGACGCTGTCGAACGAAAAAGAATACGACGCCACGGTCGTCGGCACGGACCAGAAATCCGACTTGGCTGTTCTCAAAATCGAGGCCAGCGGTTTGGCCCCTGCCGAACTTGGCGAAAGTGAAAACCTTCGTGTCGGCGAGTGGGTCCTTGCAATCGGCAGCCCGTTTGGGCTGACGCAAACCGTGACGGCGGGAATTGTCAGCGCCACGGGACGGCAGAATGTCGGAGTCACCGACTATGAGGACTTCATTCAGACTGACGCAGCAATCAACCCAGGTAATAGCGGCGGTCCGCTGGTGAATCTGGAGGGCAAAGTCGTCGGGATCAATACGGCCATCGCTTCCAAGAGCGGTGGATACATGGGTGTCGGTTTTTCGATTCCCAGTAGCATGGTGCGAGTCGTCACAGACAGCATCATTGCGGATGGGAAAGTTCACCGAGGTTGGCTGGGAGCTGCGATTCAGAACGTGACCGATGACTTGGCGTCATCGTTTGGCTACAGCGGTAGCGAGGGCGTGCTAATTGGCGATGTTGTTCCGGGTAGCCCAGCCGAATCGGCCGGGCTGCAATCTGGCGACATTATCCTGGAGTGCGACGGTAAGTCGATGGAAAGCGCCAATCAGCTTCGCAACGCGGTGGCTGCGACCGCGCCAAACACCAGTTGCTCGCTTCAGGTCTTCAGAAACGGAGACCTAATGACCATGTCGGGGACTCTCGGCGAATTGGATGATGCGAAGATCGCGGCCTACACCGGAAAGGGCGATTCGGCGGGCTTCGACGACTTGGGCATCTCAGTCCAGTCGATGACGCCTGAACTGGCCGAGAAGCTTAACCTCAACGGTTCTTCGCAAGGTGGTGTCGTAGTCACTGAAGTCGAACCCGGTAGCCTCGCGGCAAACGCGGGCATCACCCAAGGCGATGTAATCGCGTCGGCCAACGGCCAAGACATCGAGTCAGCAAATCAATTCGGAGAAATAGCTGCCGATGTGAAGTCCGAACGTGGATTGCGGTTACTGGTTCAACGAGACGGATTTAGTCGTTTCGTGTTCATTAAGAGTTCGTAAGGCCCGATCCGGCCCGCCAGCCAAGGACGCGGTCAGCACTTGCCCCTGCGTGACCGCGTCTACGGCTGGCAACTCGGGTCCTTTGTTGCGAGGAGTTCTGGATTCGACCGGAGTCGTCGTGATGTAGCGACGCAATCCGCCTGAAGGCGGTACTACGAACGGAGCGAAAAGAGCGAACGGTGTTATTCGCGTCACGTGACTATGCAAAAACCGTCTGTAGATAACAGTTCCAGTGAAAGGATAGCTTTTAAGACGAAGCCACCGGAGGACGATCATGCCCAAGACAAGCGCAGGAACACGGCCAACCCGTAAAAACCAAGGCCATACAGCGACTCGTCGCCCAATCAAACTCAGGCGAGCCGTCAAACGGCAATCGGCCAATCCGGCTTCGATTACACAGTTGCCAGTCCGTCGTGCGAGCCACAAATCCAAACCTACAACCGCGCGAGCGGTCCAAAGTGTCTCGGCTGAAAGATCGAAAGAAACTCGTTCGTCATCGCAGTCAGTGGCGAACGAGCCGTTCACATTTGAACGCGGCCTGGTTTACTTCAGCTACTTTGTCGGTGCGTTCTGCGCACTCATTTTCGGTTTCGATCTGGCAACCGGCCTGTTATTCCGTAGAGCCAGTCCGGCCTTTGATCTTGTGTTCGCATTGTGTGGAGCCGCACTTCTCTGGTTAGCACGTGACGCGCATCAGGTCGTTAAAGGAAGGAGGCAGAACCATGTTCTTTGAAGCGATCTTTGGACTTTTGATTTTGATGCTGATCGTGATGGCCCCGATAGGTCTGTTCGCGTATTCAATTTTCGGAAGACGTTAGTCACAAGTCGAAACAGCACCGATTTGCTGTACTGCGAAGCTAACAAAAAACCGAACCTTTAGGCGTCAAATATCGAATTATCAAAAGGATAGATGGCGCCTACCATATCTAGAGTCACGGGATCATGGCCGAAGCTTCGGTAAGAGCCGAGATTTAGCCACAAGTGGACACCACGAACGATTCGGAAGGACCACGGAGATGAACGGCAAAAGTAGCGAGAACGAGACAAATTCTGTCAGGGAGCGATCAAGCCCAACGCGCCCAGATGCTGACCCTGATTTCATCGTTGGTGTCGGCGCCTCGGCTGGCGGACTTGAGTCTTTGGAAAAGTTCTTCGACAACATGCCCGCTGTGAGCGGAATGGCGTTTGTCATCATTCAACACCTTTCGCCCGACTTCAAAAGTATGATGGACGAGCTGCTGGCTCGTCACACGGACATTACTATTCAGCGAGCCGAAGACGGCATGGCCGTGCTGGCAAACAACATCTATCTCTTGCCACCAACGAAGGAGATGACGATTGTTGAGGGCTGTCTGCGACTGACAGACAAGGACCCATCTCAAGGGCTCGCCCTTCCGATCGACATCTTTTTCAGTTCTCTGGCGCAAGATTGCGGTGACCGTTCCGTGGCAATCGTTCTTTCGGGCACCGGTAGCGATGGTTCGCGAGGCATCGCTGATGTGAAACGCGTTGGCGGGCTCGTGCTATGTGAGAACGATCGAACTGCAAAGTTCAATGGAATGCCTATCTCGGCCCAAGAGACCGGAGCCGTGGATGTCGTTTTAACAGCAGAAGAACTCCCACTAGCGTTGATGAAGTATGTCGACTCGCCAATGAAATGGCGTTTGAAGAACGGACCACAGCCGATTGATGCGCCTCCGCTAGTCGGCGTTGAGGCTGTATTTGACTTGCTGCGGCGCGAGTACGACATTGATTTTTCGCATTACAAACCGAGTACGGTCAGCCGACGAATTGAACGACGATTGTCACTGGTTCACGCTGGCAACCTGGACGAGTACGTAGAACGCCTGCGTGATGATTCTGAAGAGTTGAACGCGCTCTATCGCGATCTTCTGATCGGTGTGACCAAATTTTTTCGCGACTCAGGAGCATTTGAGGTGCTGGAGCGGGAAACGATTCCGGATGTATTGGAGCGCGTTCCGAAGAATCAGGAGATTCGTATTTGGGTGGCCGGTTGTGCGACTGGCGAAGAGGCCTATTCGCTGGCAATCCTGTTCTACGAAGCTTTGGAGCGTGCCGGTCGACCGATCAATCTAAAGGTGTTTGCCACCGACGTGCATAAAGTGTCGCTGGAACATGCGGGCGTCGGATTGTTCGACGACGACCGAGTCGCGACGGTTTCGCCCGAACGACTGCGACGCTTCTTTCAAAAGCGACAGTCCGGGTATCAGGTGTCACAGGACCTGCGTCAGCTAATTGTATTTGCTCAGCATAACGTCATAAAGGACGCGCCATTTACAAACCTCGATCTGATTAGTTGCCGCAACATGTTGATCTACTTTCAGCCGCAGGCGCAAACCAAAGCGTTGTCTCTTTTCCACTTTGGTCTCAAGACAGATGGTACGCTGCTGCTCGGCTGCGGCGCGGCTCCACCGAGACCCCGGGTACGCTCATCGACGAGTTCGACACTCTCGATGGTCGAGCCAAAATTTACCGCAAGCGGCGCGACGTGCGACTGCCTGCAGATATGCGACTTCCACTCTCCCGAAGTACGCATGGGCTGAGCGGCTCACTTCCGCTGACCACTCGCAGCGAGACGACTCCGTCTGACGACTCAATGCTGTCGGTTTATGACAATTTGCTTGATCGGTACATGCCTCCCAGCCTGCTCGTCAATGAGCGTCGTCAATTGCTTGAGAGTTTCGGAGGCGCCGAAAAGCTCTTGCGCATCAAGGGACGTCGCTTGTCCGCTGACTTGATGGACCTTCTCGAAACGGAAGCCCGCACGACCATTGCTGGCGCGTTGAACCGCGTCATTCGCCACGGTCAGCCGCTAACGTTCTCAGGCGTATGGCTGAATGACGGCGAAAATGAACAACAGTATCGACTTGCCATCGAGCCGGTCGACGGGGCAACGAATGGGTCTGGCAACTACTTGATTTTATTCGAGCCCACGAGTCCGGCACGAGCGACACCGACGAATGACAGACAGGAATTCAATGCAGACGAAATGTCACGCGACCAGGTGACGCATCTCGAAGACGAACTCCGGTACACAAAGGAGAACCTCCAGGCGACCGTCGAAGAACTGGAAACGAGTAACGAAGAGATGCAGGCAACGAATGAGGAGCTCGTCGCTTCCAACGAGGAGTTGCAATCGACGAACGAGGAATTGCACTCAGTCAATGAAGAGCTTTACACCGTCAACGGCGAGCATCAAAAGAAAATCACTGAGCTGGCAGAGTTGAATCAGGACATGGTTCACCTTCTTGACAGTACCGATGTCGCGATCGTCTACCTCGACGAGAATCTTTGCATTCGCAAGTTCACGCCAAAGGTCGCCGAAATTTTCGACCTGGTCGATCAAGACGTCGGGCGACGCATTGGAACGTTCTCGCATCGCATTCGCCACGATGATCTGTTGGAGCGTTTGCAAGGGGTTCTGGACACAGGCGAACGCTACGAAGCGGAAGTTCGAGACCATGACGACAAGTGCTTCCTCCTCAGAATACTGCCGTATCGCGTAAGCGATCGAATCGCTGGGGTCGTACTATCTCTGATCGACATTAACGTCCTTCACGACGCACGCAGTCGGATTTCGCGGCTGTCGTCGATTGTTGAGTCTTCCAGCAGTGCGATTATTGGAACCAACGTCGATGGAGTCATTGAAAGTTGGAATCCGGCTGCAGGACGACTTTACGAATACAGTGAAGAAGAGGCGATCGGTAAGAACATCTCGATGCTTGTTCCCGACTCACACAAAGAAGAGTCCGCACGAAGCATTGAGACGATACGCCGCGAGGACGAACATGTCGTCATCCCCGAGACCGAACGAATTACCAAATCGGGTAAGCGAATCACCATTTCGCTGTCGCGTTCGTCGATCAAAGATCAAGACGGCAACATTATTGGCGTTTCGTCGATTTCGCGTGATATCGCACGTCTGAAGCAAGTCGAGAGAGCAAAAGCAGACACCGAGGCTCGCCTGCGGCTGCTGCTCGACTCGACGGCAGAAGCAATCTACGGGGTTGATCGGAACGGATTATGCACTTTCGTCAATCCAGCCTGCACTCGGCTGCTAGGTTACACATCCGAAGAGCTACTCGGTCAGAAATTGCACGAATTGATCCATCACAAACAAGTTGACGGTTCACCACTTTCGCCGGAAGAGCGAACCACTTTCCAGGTTTTCAGTGATGGCATGCCGGTTCATCGCCCTGAAGATGTCTTTTGGCGCAAGGATGGCTCCTACTTTTACGCCGAAGTCTGGTCTCACCCAATGTACGAAGACGACAACCTTGTGGGAGCCGTGGTGACTTTCCTAGATGTCACCCATCGCAAGGAAGCCGTCGAAAACCTCAGAAACGAAGCGAGGCGCAGAGAGCAGTTTCTAGCCATGCTGTCACACGAGCTGAGAAATCCCTTGAGTGCCATCCGCACAGCGACACGATTGCAAAACGCAAGCGAGATAGACGAAGCAACAGTCGCCGAGTCGCGAAAAGTGATTGACCGACAAACAAGACAGATGACGCGTTTGCTAGATGACTTGTTGGACGTTTCGCGCATTACCGAGGACAAAATCGGATTGAACATCGAACCCGTTGACTTGCGAAGCACAGTTGAAAGTGCGCTTCAATCGGTCCAGCCACTAGCGGATGACTGCCAGATAGGCATTAAGACGGAGCTCCCTGACAATCCAGTTATTGTTCTCGCAGACGCGACACGCATAGAACAGATTCAGTCGAATCTTCTCAGCAATGCGATCAAGTATTCGTACCCCGGTGCGACGGTTCGGCTTTCGCTTGAAGTAGCAGGTGACGAGGCGCTATTGCAAGTCACGGACGGTGGCGCTGGAATTGCTCCGCAAATGCTCGACCAAATCTTCGATATGTTTGTCCAGGTGGAAGATACTATCGACCGGGCCCATGGTGGCATGGGAGTCGGACTTACTTTGGTTAAAAGGTTGGTCGAAATGCATGATGGAACAATTACGGCCCACAGCGAGGGTATCGACAAGGGTAGTGAGTTCATCGTTCGGCTTCCGCTCAGCAACGATAGATCAGTGACAGTCAAGGAGCTTTGCGAATCCGCATCCAATGGCGCTACTGTCGAAAGTGCTTTGGTGATTGAAGACCAAGATGACAATCGGAAAATGTTGACAAGCCTATTGAGGTTGGAGGGAATTACCGTTCATGCGGCAGCTAGCGGCGTTGAGGGGCTGGCGCTGGCCCGTTCGAAGCAACCGGACGTCGCGATCGTCGATATCGGCTTACCAGAAATGAACGGTTATGAAGTCGCCGAGGCGATTCGCGCCGAGCTGGGCGACGAGATGTTTCTGATTGCGTTGACGGGCTATGGACAACCAAGAGACATCAAAAACGCGAAAAACGCCGGTTTCGATCATCACCTGGTAAAGCCGCTTGAGCCGGACCTTTTGGTCTCGGCGCTGCAACGAGGCCGCACCTCGGCAGACGTCTGATGCGATACACTATTCATCAGGTGAAAATTGCTTTTGCTAAATTTTGCCGGGGTACGATGGCAAGTAAGTACCAACACCCTGTCCGCGTAAACGGACTGCCCGAGATTGTTCTCGAACGAGTCGGGATTCCTCTCGTATTTTCCTGTGCACCTTCTGCTGCCGTCGAAGTAATTGGCAAAGCCGTCTCATCTCGTTTATTAGATTCTCCGTATCGCCCTGCTGCGACTCCATTCACTTTCTCCTGACTTCTGTCAAAACCAAGACTCATCCAGTCAAGGCAAACCTGAGCTTCGAAATACGATCAAACTTCTCAACGCGGTAGATTGCCGAATGCCGCGTCGACTGCAGCTATGCTACGGCGCACGCGAGCTTGTCATCCAACCTTGCAGCAAACTCTGCGGGTTGAATGGGTTTTTGGAACCACTCATCAAACTCGATATTCTTTTTGTCCGAATGAGTTTCTTTGTTGGCACCCGTTACAGCGAAGATTTTGATACCGCGATAGCGCGGATTGCTGCGGATCATCTTCAACGTTTCTGCTCCGTTTAGCCGTGGCATGTGCATGTCCATCAAAATCAAGCTTGGCAGATGGGATGATCTATCGAGATGTTGAATTGCCGCCGCACCGTCCTCTACGGTTTCCACTTCGTAGCCGCACAGTCGAAGGTAGCCCGCCAACAATTCACGCTCGTTATTGTTGTCTTCTACGATCAGCGCCCGACGTGAAGTCACTCCATCGGTTTGCTTGCTTTCACCTTCCGCGCCAGATGCGAGTTGATCAAGCTTGTCGATCGCTCGTAGCGCCTCGTTCAATGAATCGTCCGCCTCATTGAACATTCCGAGGTCTATCTGTTTCTGAAGCAAGTGCATCGCCAGTTTGGCTGCATTCAGCTGATTGCGTAGCCGATGCGAGGCTTGGCTCGAAACGGATACATCCACAGGCAAAC
>CAYYHV010000261.1:0-11121 GCA_964471695.1 uncultured Pirellulaceae bacterium | reverse complement strand
CGACGTGGGTTCGGCGGGCTGTACCTTCGAGGCCGATGACTCACTCGAGCCGATGACATCGACTTTTATGCCGACTTGGGCACGTGAACCGACCTTCGCCCCCCTAGCGGCTTGGGAACCCGTCGCAACTTGGGCCTCCTCGCTCGTAGTTTCGGAGTTAACGTCGTAAGTCGTATCAACTTCTTGTTCAGTTATCGGGAAAGCACTCTGCCGCGGCTCATCACGAACATCCCCATCTTGAGAAGACGACAATTCAGCAATAGCCGAGCGACTCGCTTCTAAACTCCGCAGCTCCAACTCGTCCACGACTTTGTCAGATTCCGCGACTTCCAAAACTGTCGCTGGTTGATGCTGACAGCCTAAAAACGCTAAGAAGATGAATATCAGCAGATATTTTGGACGACGAGCCATGAGAAACTACCGTTAAAGTTATTTTACTTTCAAACTTCACGGTAATTGGAGCCAAACGAGGACTCAATCAAACGATGCAAAGGCCCGTTCAAATTGTGAAATGATAAGTACGATTATGACGGCGGGCGACATCGATACGATTCTTGCGGAAATGAGGTTAAGCGACCAATCGAATTTTCGGTTAACCGCCAAGAGAGCCCTTGTGGAGGTTTTATCCTCAATCCACGCAACAGGAGACTCACAGTATGACGGATCGCACTTGGCCAGTGCCAGCGCGAAAGTTCAGCCTGCGAATGAACTGGCATGACCTTCTTTTCATGCATTGGCCCGTTGCCCCCTCCGACATCCAAAGACTGTTGCCGGATGGACTTCGTGTAGACACGATCGATGGCGACGCTTGGATCGGAGTTGTTCCATTCCACATGTCAGATGTGGCTCCCAGGTGTGTGCCAGCCGTCCCGTGGGTGTCGAATTTTCCCGAGCTGAATGTGAGAACCTACGTCGTGGCTGACGACAAACCGGGTGTTTGGTTTTTCAGTCTCGACGCCACCAATCCACTGGCTGTACGTGTGGCTCGTCAGTTCTTCCATCTCCCTTATACCGATGCAAGAATCTCAATCGAACAATCCAACGGCTGTTTTGACTACTCTGCTGAACGTACGCATCGTGGCGAACCGACGGCTGGCCTGAAAACGACATACTATCCAACCGGCGACGTGTTTCATGCAGAGGCGGGGACGCTCGAACATTGGTTGACCGCAAGATATTGCCTCTATGCTGCCAACCGTCGAGGACAACTCCTTCGAGGCGAGATTGACCATCCACCTTGGCCGCTTCAAAAAGCTGAAGCAACAACGACAAAGAACACTATGCTCGATTGGCTTGGGCTGGAACCCAAGGACTCGCAACCCCATCTTTTATTCTCGGAATTGGTCAAAGTCCAAGCGTGGAGTAATGATCTTGTGGAACGACCGGCCACGCACGAAGCGGAAGCCGCCAGCGCAACGGCTTCCCATTGAACGACTTACCTTGGGATTTGCCCCATGCGTATGCCGGCAGCTCCAGAATCACGAAGGCTCATGACGAACTCCTGCCTATGGCAGACCGGGGAAGTATCGAGAACGATACTGGAATGCGGTCGGATGACCGGTCGTCAATGAGCCCCCGTTTCTCTGCAGATATTGGCTGGGCGTTTGCGTACTCAGGATGATTCCCCCACCCCCGCCGCGGGAAAGTGCGGCATTGGGAACGGTCGCGAAACTTCCCAGTCGCTGCTGGGGGCCTCGTGGGCTGAATGAACTCGATCGTGCCCCCCCAAAATTACCGCGAGGAGCGGATTGTCGAAGAGGCACAGGTGCCGGCCGACTTGCGGCGGGTCGACTCGCTGGACCAGAGCGCCGCGTTGCTGATCCACCGCCCGGTGGTGCCGACCTTGCGGCGCTGGCTCGAGATGCTGCTGCTCGAGATGCGGACCCACCGCCGCCCCTCGAGCCGCTCTGTGCCCAGCAGGCCGTCGGGAGCAGCCAGATTCCAATTCCTAAGATGATCCAGATGTGTCGGTTCATTATCGTTTTCCTTTCGATAATTAAACCGTATTTCACCTAAACCAATCTGAATGTTCGCATGCATACAAAGATGCACATAATTACATTTTTCGTATTCTGTGTGAGTCGCGTAACCAAACGAATGTGCTTCAGTTCCGATCGAATCGACTCGTGCATCCCTGCTGTTCCTTAGGGGATGCTTTTCAATGTCAGCCAACCTGGATGTGTACTTCCATGATTAGTATTCGCGAAACGCAGGTTCCGTCCTCCCGTCATTGGATTCGGGACACGCAACAAGATGGATTGCGCCGAGTCCAATTGAGACAAACGAATCGAAAACGTTTTGGCCTCGCCGGGTTGAATATTCGTCAATTCCCAGGGGGTAGAAACGACTTCGGGTGCCTGAGACGACTCTTGAGTCAAACCAAGCTCCATTTTCCAACCCGAGTGATAAAACGGCGCTAACCCCGTATTCTTGATCGTAACGCTCAGCTTGGCTGGCGTCTGAGTAAGCGATTGGATCGAAAACTCATAACCCATTTTTTGTACTTCTCTTCGAGCAATTTCCAAACGCTGCTTCTTTGCCTGCTCTTGGAACATTCCCGTGTCCATCAGCCAGGTCACATGTGTTGTATCTCGACAAGCCGCAAAACGCTGTTCTTTTCGCGAACATGGTTGTGGATCAAAGCAACATCCCCAAACCTCGGGCCGTATCTCTCCGCCAATGGGATGCTTCCTCCACTTCTCTGTTTCCTTTGCTCGTATCAACTTTGGAACAAAGAACCAGCTATCCTCTTCTCGTCCCGTAGGTAGGGTTGCGAAAGCAAATGAATCATCGTGATAGCCGAAAGGCCGATCTGCCGTGCTCGTGTACGTATAATCATCATCGCCGGCTGGATAACGAAGCAATACCGGAGTGCGCACGAAGGCTTTTGCATACGCCTCAAGCACCTCGGATTGAACAGCCTTGCTCGCGAACAATTCATCCCGAGGATAATTGTGCCATTCGCCCCAAGCCCCCAGCAGTCCCGCCGTGACGTATCCTACTCGTGGGTCACCGTCATAACGCCGTCCAAACTCGGCGATAAACTCCTTCAGCGACTGTCTTAAATCGGCGTTCTCGTAATCGGGCGTTTCTATTTTGGCATCATCAAACGGCTCGTTGCCACCTTTGACATATTTCTCCACACGCAAGCCTCGCTCTAACAAGTACTTGGGAATGCAATCCGATTTCCCTGGGTACTCAATGAACACGCGAACAATCGACTGGTTCTTGCGTGACTTGATGTCATTGAGAATATTCTCCAACGGATCAAAATCGTACTCCCGCTCACCGACGACTAACTTGGACAACGCCAAATAGCTGAACTCCATACTGTGCGGAAATCTGTCGGGATGAGGTCGGCGATAGGGCACCAGCCCCTTTAAGGGATTGTCCACGGGTGCCGGTTGGTAAGTCAGCTCAATCGTTTGAGCCGACGTTATGACCGCCTGAGCCACCAATGCCAAAATAACAATTTGAGTACGTCGAGCGAGTAGGGCCATCTCTATCGTTTCCTTAACACAGTCGCCAATTCAAAGATGTTTGCCGAATGGTCGACATGCCTTGGCGGTTCGTCCGGCCAAATCCAAGATGAAGAAGAAAACAGACGCTGCATGTCTTCGACGTCACAATGGAATGGTGGGCCTTGCTTCTTCAATCGGTTGCTTTGCATGAACAATATGAACAACCTTCCATCAGGTTTCAGCCACTTACGGACTTGCGACTCGTAAGGAATCCGCAACTCTGGTGCGATCGCACACAGGAAAGTCTGATCGTACACGACATCAAAAGGAGCTTCCGGTTCATAAGATAGCGCATCCGATTGAACAATGTCCGCAACGTGACCGCGCTCGGCAAGCGACTTCCGCAACCGTTGAACGGGCGATGATGCAAAGTCGATTCCCGTAACTTCAAAGCCTCTGGACGCGAGTTCGAGAACTTCATGCCCCGAACCACAACCTGGAATCAGGATGCGGCAGGCATTCAAATCGCGCTGCTCAAGCCATGAGAGCAACATTGGACTGGGTGCACCTCGATCCCATCCTGTTTTCCCCTGCTCATAACGTTCCTGCCAGTTTTCAGCGCCTAGTTGCATCGCTCAAACTCCTTTCGGCTGCTAGTACCAGACGTCGCCAACATCCGAGATCGTTTGGATTATCCCCATTGGCAACCGCTTGCGATGTTCACTTCTTCCTTGCAAGTGTAGCCAAATAATGACATGCGTGATTCCTGTCGACAACCGTTTCCCAAACGCCACACGAATTGGTCGCTCTACACGCGGAATTTAGGCAAATCTGTCGCTGATCCACAATTGGAATGCGACTTGCCTTAACTCTTGTTCAACAAATCAACAGGAGTTCTAAGATGTACGAAGCGCAGCCACTGGAAACCGAAAAGTACTGGCATGCAGCTCTCCTTGAGCAACAGGCCGAATTGAACCGTCGTAAACGAGCCAACGCATGGAAAGGTTTTGTCACCTACCTTGCATTCTTGGGGCTGATCCCGGTCTCCATTTACATCGGCGTCAACTCACATGTGTGGTTCCCCATCGTATCGGAGTTCGTTAAATCAATTATCAGCTAGACTCCGGTAAGCTGTCGGAGATCAATCAGTAAGCTCGACCGTGCCACTTCGAATCACGATCGAGCCGCCGGGCTGGGCTAATCGTAGTGCACCATCTGGATTGATCCCTTCCGCGACACCTTCCATAACCTGACTTCCCCCTGTGACTCGAATTCGACGTTCACGCAAAAAGTCGCCATCGTACCAGGCGTCGTCCAATCGCGTCACGCCGCTCTGAATGTTTTGACAAAGCAACTGAAATTCCAACAGTAGACGCTGAAGCAGTTCTGCCATCTCAATGCGTTGCCCAGTCGCTTCACTTAGTGAGGCAACGTGAATTTCCTCAGCCGCCTGGCTGACGACGGATTTTGGCGAGACGTTCACATTGATCCCAACCCCAATGACTAATCGCGGCGGTCGGGACGACGGTGCCTCCAGCAAAATCCCACACACTTTTCGATCCCCCAAATAGACGTCGTTTGGCCACTTCCAGGCCACCTTGGGGTGCGGAGAATACGCCCCGAGCGTCCGACCAACAGCCAACGCTACTATCAACGACAAAGTAGCCGATTGCTCCGGCGAGAATCCGAAGTCTTGGGGATTGATCAGCAATGAACAAGTCAACGAGCCTTCGCTGGCCCACCAACGATTCGCACCACGACCCCGTCCACGCGTTTGACGGTGCGCCAGAATCAGTTTTGGCAGCAACGTCGCATTTGACGCAATCTCAATGGCTCGATCATTCGTCGAGTGCAACTCCGTATGGAACTCCACACTGCGAACCAAGGTGCCATCCACAGCACGCACTAAGGATTCCTGCGAGTCAATCATTCCCCATACCCTTCATCCGCTCATTGTCGAACGTCGAACGAACCAGAAACCATATCAGCAGGCCCATCATTCCTTTGACGCCGCCTCGATCAGTGGAATGATATCGCGTTCATAATCAACGTCGCCTTCGATACGGTCGAGGAGCTTACCCTGCTGGTCATAAACCAACACGGCAGGAAGGCTGAATAATTCAAGCTGCGCAAGCGTCTCGTCGTATGGGCTCATGCAGATCTGACACTCCATGCGCAATTGCTTTTGTAGAAACAACCGAGTCACGTTCTGGGAGAGGTCGTCAAAAGTCTGGGGACCATCAAAATCAACATTGATGGGTACCGTCACGACATTTGAATATGTAGATGGCAATTCGGCAAGTCGCGGTAACTCCGCGACGCAGTGGTTTCACCACATGGCCCATACATCGACGACGACGATTTTACCACGATGAGATTCGACCAGTCGCGGAAGTTCCTCAACATGAAATCGAGTCACCGTGATGGGCAGACTCGATCTGGATGCTTTCAACGAAAAGATCGCAGCAAGCACCAGCAGGGCCATCAGCAGCCCAATGACCCAGGCTCGCTGCTGCGAAGGGGCTTCAAGCAAGTCGCCATCCATGCTTACTCCGCTCTGACAGACGGCTCCGCAGCCAGCCCAAGATGCAATCGTGCTGCGAGAACGACTTCCTTAATATCGGCAGGTTTGAGCGTAGCCGACGCGAACGCGAAATTCTTCTTCACGACATTCTTGTCCCACATCATGAGGGTGACCTCGGCATCTTTGGCCACTTGGTACGACTTAGGTCCGGCCAGATCATCAAAAATCGTGAACGGCATGTTCTTGATTTTGAACTTCGCAGCGGCGCTCGTCAGCTCTTTCTCGGCTTGGCCAATCTCTTCCGTCAAGAGAACAACAAATCCATGCTTCGACTCACCCTTAATCCGAGACGCAGGACTAACAAGCGGGTCAAGTTCCTTGACCAACGTCATCAACTCAGGACTGATGCGCCGCGTCTGAATGTTGATGACGGCATGCTTTCCAAAAGCACAAGCGTAGCACAACGGCCGGGCATCTTTCCGCGGCCCTGTAACATCATTGACACGGAACGCAGCGACCTTGTCGCCTGGTTGCATTCCCGATTTGAGCGAGGATTGAGCCCACGCCGACGAAGTACAGAAGAGCAGGGCAAGTAACGCGAGGTGCATTGATTTCATAACCGCCCGCCGTCCTTCCTCAGCCCAAATGCGTTACCACTAATTTACCGGCGTCGTCGATTCGATCGTTTCACGGTCTCGAATCAACTTGAGATGGCGTGTTTCGCCGGCTTGTTTCTCCTAGATATAGGTTAACAGATCACCTTCGCTCATGTAACTTTGCTTGCCGTCGCCTGGACCACGACAAAGAGCAAACAGCTCAATTTCGTGCAGCACATCGAGGGCGGAGCCACCACCGCGAGCAACATGGCGCGAAGTTCGTAGTCCCGCCTTTAGGCGGAATAAGGCAGAGCAGACGTCCCACGCAAACGATTCCGCCTAAAGGCGGTACTACAAACAACTCGCAGCCCGCTCGTCGAAGTCCACAAAGAAGACAACGATGACATCCAAGTCACCGGCACCGTGTTTCAGAATTCAATCAGATTTCGCCGGTGCCGCCCAGCGACTCGCCGGGGTCTTTTTTCTTCTTCCACTTCATGGCTTTTTGGAAGGGTTCCACACGGAGCATGACGACTCCGTCCTGAAACACGCGAACGGTTCCACCCGATTCACTGATCGCCACGGCGATGGCCGATGTCTTCTTGGTAATCGCGGCGGCAGCCCAATGTCGCGTACCCAACCCCTTAGAGTGGGTGATTGTTACGCCGGCTCCATCGACCATTTGGCATGATGCTTCCACGGTGCCATCGGCCGAGACGACAAAGGCGCCGTCGAGCACGGCGACTTCTTTGATGGCCTCACGCGTTTTTGCATCGCGCAGATTGCGCTCCGCTCGTTTGTATCCCTTGACCGGATCAAAACCGATCGGATGGCAGGACCCGAGGACTTTGCGGGTGTCGCCGATGACGAACAAGGTACCGACGGGTTTCCCTTCACGGCCTTGTCGACCAATATCGACGGCCAAATCGACGACCGCTTTGAGCGTTTCCAAGGGAACGCTGTCACCGAGACTGCGTAAATCCCGTGAAGTCAGTCGCCCTAAGTGCTCGTTCAATTCGATGTAGCTGACCGAATCGACTTTGTCGGGTTCAAAAGCGCTGTAGATCGCAATGACACCCGCCCCGGGAGAAAGCAATTCCTCGGCAATACTTTCGAGCAACGCCTGACTGAGTCGCTCATTGACGGGCGCGTCCATGGATTCGGTCAGAACGACGTCCAAACCAGCCTCGACGGCTCCGGCAACATTCTCCGGTTCGTCGGATGCGACGACGAGTGTCAATTCACCGGCTCGCTTTTGGAGTTCTTCCCAATCGACGGGATGTTCCAGCCAAACGAGCAGCGCTTCAGCCTCAGTCACTTTTGCAAAGCGCACCGCCAATCCGAACATGTTCTTGAATGGTTCGGAAAGATCACGAGGCTTTGCGGACATGAACGGGCAATCGTTGGTCGAGCAGCTACTATCGGTGGATGGGAAAGTCGGTTAAGCCAGACAGCCCAACGATTTAGAGGCGCCCGCCGCAATTAGAATTTGCCTGCTACGACGAAGTCGCCGTAGGACGCTGATCCATAGTGGGAATAAAATGCCAGCGGTTCGACACGCCATTGCATCAAATACCCGAAGAAGCGAGGGTTCCATCCGTCGGGACGTGTGGTGGGAGACGCGTTTCCACGTCTTCAAGAGTTTACGATTTAGCCTCAGTTTTCGCAACGGTACTCGCGCGGAATTCACGTTCGTTCAGACGACAGAACAAATAAAAAAGGCCGACCCTGTTGGGCCGGCCTCTTGGTGTTCAATTCAAACGCCTTAGGTCGCTAGATGACTATTGCCATCCACCGCCGCGTCGGAACAGTCGACGAATGCCACTTGGCGACTTGCGACTGGTCTTTTGCTTGGACATAGTAGCTGGCTGCGTGGCTTCGATCATCATCTGCCGCTCCGTCTTCGTCTTTGCGGGCTTAGGCTGAATCTTTACAGGTCGCGACGCCAGCTTCAACGTTCGCTTCCCCGGTTCGCCTCCATAGACCCGTTCGTCGTATAACGACAAGGCTCGTACTGCGTGAGCCATTGGGCCTTTCCCCCAATCGTAGTAACGATTCTGGCTCAGCCACTGTGTCAGAATATCAATCGAACGGACCAGTCGCGGGTCTTCCAGTTCATCGTGCGGCGATGAGAACACCAACCATTCAAGCACATGGCCATTGGTTTTGACTTTTCGATCCAAGTCGCCCCAACTACCACGGCTGCGGAAAAAGTCGCTGCTGAACGTCCCATCCGAATTTCGAAGGGCGTAGGCATATTCGCGATAATCTGCGGTGTACTTCGCGGCTCGAGCCCACTGTCCGTCCAATTCGTACCCTTCCTGGATGCGACGGCGAACGGCGTAACTCAACCCCATCAGTCGATGGGTTCCACCACAGGTCGTCCCATTAATCGGTTGCTTGATTTCCTCACGGATCATGCGTGGAAAGTCCCACTCCTGACCGTTGTTGGCTGTCCAAGTCGATTCGGTGCCGAGGTAGTGAATTAATCCCATCATCTTGAACGTCAGCTCTTCACCCGGCTTGAGTCGAGCTTTCTCCGCTTCGATCAAGTCTTCCACCGTGAACATTTCGCCTTCACAACGGATGGGTTGCTCGGCTCGTACTCGTGCTTGGGCCAACATGGCGAGGAATTGACCGCCGTGTCCTTGCAATCCAGGTCCGGTTTTGGCACTGAGTTTTCCGTCCTTCAACTCCAACAGTCGTGCATTTTCACACGAGCCATTGGCACACAACCAACCGATGCAACTGACGCGTTTGTCTCCAGGCTTGCCCACCCAAACGTAGGCGTCGGCTCCCCAGGCAATCATGTGATGCATCATGGACCAAGGACTATCCTCAGTCGTGTTGAGCATTCGGTTGTAATAGAATTCCAGCGCCTGGCGAATTCGTTGACGACGAGCCTCATGCTCGGGAGTCAATTCTTCCAACGGTAGATACCACGCGTCGCTTGCATTCACGACTCGGGCCGGTCCGTCATCCGATTGCTCAGCCGTTTTTTCGGCGGCATTCGTATTCGAAACGACTTCGTAAGCTTCAACGGGCAAGTCAACGACGGACGTTCCATTTTTGTGCTTTGCGACCGACAGCTTATCCTGCTTTCTCGTCGCCTTGGGTTGCCGTCGCATCAGCGTCGCTGGAGTTTTCGCTCGATCGCGGGAAGCAAGTCGAGCAGCAGGCTCCTTGGCCAGCGACTTGGGCTTGGGCGATTTATCCAGCTTGGCCATCGAACCGAGCGATTCTTCGATCTGGTCAATCACGTCCTGGTTGTCAGTAATGACTTGGACATTCGAACCAGTCTTAGCCGCATTCGTAGCGGACGACGTGACTTTGAACTCCTCGATTGGCGGTTCAATGATCTCCATTTCGGGCACATCAGAGACGACTGCCGAAACGACAGGCTTTGCAGTCACGACCGGTGGCTCGACGATTTCCATATCGTCGTCCTGTTGAACGTCCGGAAGTACAACAACCTGCGTTCCGCTCGTTGTCGGACTGATCGTCGTCTGATTCCGAGCTGGAGCGGCCGTTTCCGCACTTTCTTGAGTCACGAAGCGGACTTTCGACTTGGCTCGCTTGGTGACGGCCTGTTTGGCATCCGCCAAACGACGCGCCTCCTGCTTCGTTGGGCCAAGGACGATTTTCAGGCGATTTGGTTCCGCCTCAACTTCTTCCTCGTCCGTCGCGACTTCTTCCTCGAATTGAACGAGTTGAACCGTCGGGACCGCCGTGGTTGGTGTCACTTCGATGGCCGATGGCAAGTCAACGAGCGCGTCGTTGTAGAACGGCCCCAATTGCTCTGACCCCAAAGCGAGCTGGCCTGTAGGCGTAGTGGCAACTTCATCCATATACTGGATGATGGGCTGCGATGAGTAATTCGTCTGCTTAAAAAGTGTTACACCGACAATGGCGATGGCGAGTAACACCGAAACACGTAGCTTTCGTTCCATGGTTGCCCTACAAGATCTGCTTTTTCTGTGGGTCAAACGAGAGCGCACCAAATCGGCGCGAGACTCGAGGTAGCAGTGGTATCGGGTGTTAAGGCGAGTCAGTTCATGACGGTTCTTCGCGTTTGGGCTGTTTTTCCGCGATGGGGTAGCCGCCGTAGTAAACTTTGCGGATTACTGAAGAGTTGCGGCTCGGCTTGTGACGATCGAGCGCAGAATTTCGCAAGCACTGCATGCGAAACGTTCATAGAAGCAATGCTCAGCGAGTCATCGATCCAGCTGACGCCGGTGGTTGGGCTAGCATCACTGCGTCTGCCCCTGAAAGCGGCGAATTCTGCGAATTCGTCAACTTGGCTACGTAGTCAATCCAGTCGTTGACATCATTCCCAAGCGTCTCGCCAGTCGATGATTTGAGCGATTGTATGGAAGCGTACTGAATGGCTGGATTGCGATCGTTCAAACCGTTCGCCAACTGTTGAATAGCATCGAGCGATTTGAATTTCCCCAACGATCGGCAAGCCTCCAGTCGCACGTTGGCATCGCTATCATTTGCGAACAAGCCACTCAAAGCGGAAGTTGATTCGGAACCGGGG
>CAYYHV010000260.1:8950-11138 GCA_964471695.1 uncultured Pirellulaceae bacterium | reverse complement strand
ATCGCAGATCGTTACTCGGAATGGAACTTCTCAATGATTCCCCACGCCTCCTCCGGAGTCTCGGCATAGTCGATCAAATCAAGGTGCTCGTCGCGAATAACTCCTTCATCAGCAAGGAACTGAAAGTTCACGACATTTGACCAGTACTCTTTGCCAAACAAAATGATAGGAATGTCCTGCATTCGGTGGACTTGCCGAAGCGTCAGCGCGCAAAACAATTCATCCAGGGTCCCAAAGCCTCCGGGGAAAATCACAAGTGCCTTTGCCCGAAGAAGGAAGTGCATCTTCCGCATAGCAAAGTAATGAAACTGGAAACAAAGTTCTGGAGTGATATAACGATTCGGTGCCTGTTCATGGGGCAGGGTAATATTCAACCCAACCGATTTCGCACCCGCTTCAAAAGCGCCACGATTGGCGGCTTCCATGATGCCAGGTCCACCCCCAGTGACTATGTAATAGTCGCAGTTACCATCCGTGAAACACGAGGTTGAAACAAGGCGTCCAAGTTCTTGTGCATGATCGTAGAACTTGCACTTTGCCAATCGCCGTTTCGATCGCTCCAACTCGCGTGCAGATTTCTTGTCGTTAGGGTCCGCTTTCACCTTGGATTCAAAATCCGCGACTTGTTGTTTGGCTTCGTCACACGGAATAACCTGCGTTCCGCCAAAAACGACGACGAGATTTTCGATCCCATGTTCCTGAAACGCCATCTCGGGCTTAAGCAGTTCCAGCTGCATGCGAAGGGGACGCAATTCCTCACGGCCAAGAAAGTCCGGGTCTTTTACCGCTACACGGTAACTGGGTGAATCCACAATTGCCTGAAGCTGATCGTCGAGTTTTTCCGCCACGCTGTTCCTCCGAGATAAAGTCAAATCGCAAACAAAGATTGTCGTTGTATTAGGCCAGCCATTCAACCGCGGAATGGAATTTGACCACATTAGGACCGAATCCAAGGGCTAATCAAACTCGCAAGCCCTATCAGCAAGAGTATCGAGTACGCGATGTAGCGAAGCGTTGACTGCGAAATGCGATTGCCGAGCCTCGTTCCCACAATGGTCGCGCAAAACACAACTGGCGTATAAGCCAGACCGATCAACGCACTTTCAACGACTGGGAATCCGAAACGCTGCCACGCTACCAACAGCTGCCATGGCACCATTACGGCGAAGGCACACCACAGTAGCGTACGGGATTTTCGACTATCCCAGTCATGAGCCACAACCCAAAGAACAACCGGCGGGCCCCCCATTCCGATCAGGCCAGCCATCAATCCTGATATCGAACCAGCGACCCACGCCCACGACTTCGCCAGCTGTACTTGCGGCTGCGGTCTGAGCCAAAGCTGAACCGCGATGATGACCAGCAGGAAGACGCCGATCAATTGCTTAATCTGCGTTGGAGCCCAGTGCTGCCGAACATAGTGGAGCAAGTAGACGCCGATGACGACGGTGATGTAACGAGGAATCGAGATCGCCAACAACTCCCGCCAAGGAATATTGGAACGATTCTGCCAAACCGAAGACAACGTCTGTATGACGACCAAACCTAGTACCAGAGTGATTGCCTGCTCCAACGGAAATCCAATCCACACTAACAATGGAATGGAGAATATCCCAAAGGCAAATCCGATCGCACCCTGAATCATGGCGCCGCAGGCGACAATCAACCCAATATAAAGATACGTCATGTATTGATTTACTGCCTGCCGATCAACCACCAAGCGCTGACACCAAACAGAATAGCCGTCGCTAGTTCAATTGCCGGATACTTGCTTGCAATTGCCGCCTGGCAATCGCGACATTTTCCCTTCAGCCAAAGCCAGCTCAGGACTGGCAATAAATCCCTCGCCCGGATCGCATGCCTGCACACGGGGCAATGCGATGGCGGATAGACCACACTCATCCCACGTCGCAGACGGTAGCCGGCCGCGGCAAGAAAACTACCTACCCACCCGCCAACTAGCACTGCGGTCAACACAACGACTCGAGAATCCAGTTCCGTCACCAAATTGGGTGCAGTCCTATTTGATTTGAGAGTAGTCGGTAGCGACAAGCATATGCTTTGTGATCTTCAACTTGATGATTTGGTATTCCTCTTCGCTCTTCAGCGACTTCCATTCCGGGTGGTTGATAAATTTCTGCCAAGACGATTTTTGAGCCGCTTCATTTTCGTGCACGACCATATAAGT
>CAYYHV010000260.1:0-8940 GCA_964471695.1 uncultured Pirellulaceae bacterium | reverse complement strand
GGCAGATTCGAAGCGACCACCGCTTCGCCATAAAATACAGCGTTCAAACCTACTTTGCTGAACAAGTCGATCTCGCCGTCATTGAACATTTTGACTTTGAGCAACCCTTGAATTTCATTCTCTGATTTGTAGGTCCGCAGTTCGAAAATCCGCTGCTTCCCTTCACTTGAACCGGGCACCTTCAGTTCTGGCATCCCCTCAAATGAATTAAGCAACATGGATTCGACTCGGTCATAAGCCGGATTTCCACGTTCTTGTGTCAAATAGTCCTGAGCATTCGGCCAAAACTCGGGATCCGTCATATAGGCTGCACGTAGGGCGAGCATTTGCTTGACCGACTTATACGGCGTAATGACGACTCGCGCATTCTTATCGAGCTCTTTCGACTCGCTTACCTTAAAGATGCCGACGGGTCCAATTCCCTCGGTCTTTGCAACTGGCAAAGCCGCATCCTTCATCATCGAGTCAAACTTCTGAGCACTTTCAGCAGTACGGAAGTGGTAGTAACGCACCTCGACCAGCTCTTGCTCTGCCGCTTGACAGACCAAGGCGGACAAAACAAGACAACTCAATGAGTGAATCAGGATAGAACGACGCATGACAGGAACTCCGCATCTTAGAATATCGGTACAGCAACACTAAGCACTGCTAGAGCATGCAGGAATCGCTACATCCTGACAAGTAGATTCCACCGAGACAAAAAAAGGCAGAGTGACCATCGTCACTCTACCTTGTGTCATCCTTGGCAATATCGACTAGCGATGCCGACTTTTTTGTTTCTTCAGTGCCGGCAGCTCGATTTGGTATTTCTTGATCTTTCGAGCCAGCAACTTTCGGTCAACATCGAGCAGTCGTGCAGCAGCGCTCTGATTATAGAAAGCTTGCTTTAACGTATTCTCGATATGCTGCCTCTCCATTTCCGCAAGGGTCGGCCACTTAGTAACCGGAGCCATTTCCGGAGCCGCCGGGGCCAGTGGAGATGGCATCATTGGAGCCGCCACCAAATCATCGACCAGCTGGGACTGAGCCGGTGGCATGACGACTTGGGGTCGAGTCGGCGGCGGAATGGCTACCGTCAACTCGGCTGCTTCCATCGTTGATGGTGGCGGCGGAATAAATCCTCCAGGCACCGGCGTCGCCCGGAACGTCCGATTGTCTCGTATCTCGGGAAATGCATCCGGACCGATCCATTCGCCATCCGTCATCACCACGGCTCGTTCGATGAAGTTTTCCAACTCGCGAACGTTACCTGGCCAATCGTACTTCTGAAGCAATGCAAACGCTTCCGGCGAAAGCTGCTTGAGTGGTAGCCCACATTCAATGGCAGTCTTTGCGAGGAAGTGATTGACTAGTGGAACAATGTCTTCTGTTCGCTGAGCCAATCCCAGCGTTTCCACCGACAACACATTCAGTCGATAAAACAAATCCAATCGGAATCGTCCGGAGCGCACCTCTTCGGCGAGATCACGGTTTGTTGCAGCGATCGTTCGCACGTCGACCGAGATGTCATCGTGGCCACCGACTGGCGTCACCTTCTTCTCCTGAAGGACGCGCAGCAATTTGGCTTGGCAATCGAGGTCCAACTCACCGATTTCATCCAGAAAAATCGTGCCCTGATCAGCGGCGCGGAAACATCCCAATGATGCATATTGAGCACCGGTGAACGCACCTTTCTCGTGGCCAAACAGTTGGCTGGAGAACAGGCCCGCAGGGACCGCGGCACAGTTGACCGGAATAAACGGTTTGGCTGCACGGGCGCCGGAACCATGTATCGCTCTCGCGACAAGTTCCTTACCGGTTCCACTTGGTCCGGTAATCAGAACGCCGTAGTTATAATTTGCGATCTGGCCAATTCGCTTGCGCAGCTCGCCGATCCAATTGGATTCGCCGATAAATTGATCCACCGCAACGCTATTTGTTTGCGTCATTGTGCAACTCTCTTAATCCGCGCGGTTCTCGCGCAGGGTAATTGTAAGTGGAATACGTGCGTATCCCCGCTGCCCAGGCAGCGACTCTGTATGTATCTGCAGACCGTTACCAATGCCGAGTTCTGGTCGGTCGACTTCTCAGTCTCCGTCGTCCACTTACTTGGCGACGATTCGATAGCGTTGCCCCGTTGGCTCGCGAACGACCAAAGCTTGGTCGATTGCGCCGCCGGCTCCTTACCCGAGACCGCAAGCGGTCACTTCCTACAGCAAACATCCGTTACCTTTCATTACGTATCGCTAAACACAACATGACCACCCCAAGATGGCTGGTGCCTATCCACAATCACTCTCGCGATCTGCGCAGCGACACTGTCCCAAAAACACCGACTGGGTCCACGATGACAAGGTCCTTCAACTACGGCGCAGTTGACATGGGACGATTGTCGTTCGTTAGCTTCCAGGAGCGACGATTAAAGACGAATCTTCTTGCGTCGACGCCGGTGAATTCCGTTGAACTGCTTCGGTCGTTTGCGCGGGTCTCCCTGTGGGCGACGCGCCATGCGGAACTTTTCTTGTGGACGATTCCCGTCCGTCTGTGAATCATCGAATTCCACGTCGAATTCGCGATCTTCAAAAAATGCAGCATTCATACGATGCTCCTTTCCTAACTAGTGAGTCTTCTTGACGAACCACAATGTGCGATCCGGCGCACTACCATCGAATGCTCTTCGATCGTCGGCGATGGATTCCATTGAACTGCTGAGGGCTCTTCCCTCGGCGTTTGAACGATTTTCGATTTGATGACGTCGTGAACTTCGCGGCATTCGCGCCTTCTCGACGGTTGTTTGATTGTTCTTCAGTTACTGCTTCCAGGAAATCACGTGTATTCATGGCTTCTTCCTCGCCGAATGCGTTATTGAATTGTTGTGGTGCTGCGCGGTTCTCACGCAAGACATCAATTTGCGACTCTAGTTGCCTAATTCCGATGAATCCGCTCATCGTGTGATGAAGCTATTCCTCGAAAGGGGACCGAGTCATGCCAGCCGGGTAGTCAGCCGACGCCTGTATGGATTGTTTACCAGCGGATCTGCTTCTTGCGTCGACGGTGAATCCCGTTGAACTGCTGTGGAGCTTTCCCGCGTCGACGACCAAACCCAGAGCGTGCATCCGTTGACGACGACTTCTTCGTCGACTTGGACTTTTCGAATTTGGTTTCGCTGGAGAATTCGTTGATCAGATCTTCGTAGTCATATTCGGAAAAATTCATATCGATCCCCTTGATCAATGGTGTGTACTTATTTGGCCTCAGCACTGGAGCCCATTTGGCTCGCCAGCTGCCTTTGGCTTTTCGAACGTTGAACGCTTCAACGAACTACCAGGTAATGGCTTTGCGACGTCTGCGATGAATACCGTTGTAGAGCTGCGGGCCCTTTCCTCGTCGACGTCCAAAAGTGGAACTAGCTTTCGACTGTGAGCTGCGAGTCGGTGCAGTTCGTCCCTGTCGAAATTCAACCTTGTAATCGAATTGACGGTCGTCATTACCCGTGTTCATTGCGTTCATTGTTCTTTCCTCTCAAGTAACTAATTAACCGAGCACGCTTGTGATCCGTTGTCCACGAAACCCGTGGAGCACGATCACGTGCCATGCACGTACGTATTGTCCAGCTACAACTCGATGTCATCTGACGAAACAAACAAGTCCCGCGACATCAAGCAGCAAACGCTGTATCATCTATCCGCGCGTTTACACACACGGTTCGAATTCATTCGGTAAACTCCTAGTGAGTCACTTTGCCTGGTATTCCAGTTAGCTTCTCTGCAACTGGAATTGCCTGTTCACACAACGACGTCACATCGCTGCCTTCGGATACACCTGGCAGATAGAGCCAGGAACCAAGCTGACGAGCCCAGATTTCTTCCAGGGCGTCGCCTTCATTGCCGCATAACATCAGCAACGTGTTTCGCATTTCCGAGATCTCGGAACTAAGCAACTTGAGCTCGTCGCACTCCGAGGATTCCTCAAAGTCGACCAAGGCCAGTTGAAATCGCTGTCGTTTCACAGCCGTCCAGCCTGCATTCGAGTCATCGCAAACAATGACATCCCAACCAGCATCACCAGCAGCTCGCTCAAGCATTTGGCGACGCTCCAGACGCGTTGATACGACCAGGCAATGAAGAGTCGTTACGGATTTCGTCCGTGAGGCTCTCCGTTCTGGAGCAGCACTTGGCGAAAGAGCCGTCTGCGGCGCAACTATCGTCGCGCTCTGTTCTAGAACAGCCATGATTTGTCTCTACCTTCTACTATGGACACCACACGCAAAACGAAACTCGTTCAACGTGCGCACATTGGTAAAGCGCTGTGGCAAACGGCGATCAAAGATCTATCAATAAACCTTCAGCAGGTTGCCACGAGCAATACTCTATCCACGCGGTACTAACAGCCCTCGACATCATCAAGCGACATCAACGAACCACTACGTAACGCAATAACAAAATCTGTTTCCAAAAACCGAAAGACACTGAAATGACACACCCTCTACTGCTTACGCAGGCTGGAGCTCAGATCGGACTTTCGGACATATCTGTGCCACGAGGCTTTCGGCTCGCGTTGCACACAACTCCTAAAAGCAACGGTTGTGCCAAACGCGACGATGAGATCCGAAAAGTCGATCTGGACCTTTAATGACAGCGATTTGGAGCAAAAAGAATCCTGAGACAGCCCTCAGATTTCCTGCTCCCCGATTCACAGCTTCGCGTGACAGCACGCAAGACGGTCAACACAAGCCATTACTAGCAAACAACTTGCGACGAATTCACCACACCGGGGAAACGCCCTAAATTCAGTGAGAACACGCGAGCAACCGAATTCCGACGAGATCGGCTGGTGAGGCAACAGCCCCAACTGCTACGATTCGCCGCCGGAATTACGCGATTCACAGGGAAAGTGAGCCGGACACTGAATTGTTGATACTGAAGTTGAGCAGGGACGTATGACTATTGCCGAAACCGCGGATGCCATCGGAAGCTTGATCCGCACTATCCTCGGTGGACTTTTCATTGGCGCCATTGGCTATGGCGGTGGATGGCTTT
Source organism: uncultured Pirellulaceae bacterium (assembly GCA_964471695.1). Lineage (GTDB taxonomy): Bacteria > Planctomycetota > Planctomycetia > Pirellulales > Pirellulaceae > CAYYHV01. The sequence continues at coordinate 3,922 of CAYYHV010000260.1, read as the reverse complement.
ACACCAATTTCAATCCAGACGTTCGAATCCAGGCGAAAGAACATCAACTGAAACAAGCCCAAGTCGCTCTCGACACAGCCAACCAGCAACTGCATCAGCAGCAAGCATGGATCCATCAACTCGATCAAGATCTGAAATCCAGTCGACAAAAGATCGCCAAACTGGATATGTCGTTGCGACTCCTGAAGGTCTCCGAACGTGTAGCAGAGATCGTCGTGCTGGACCAAAGGAAGGATCCGGCTAGCGGCGATCTCCTGACCGAGTTTCGCTTTCAAGAAGTCAACAAACAAGGAAAGGCAGCCGACCATCCGAGGTCGTTCCGAATCGTTGGCGACCTGGTTTATATCGAAGGAGGAGAGAGGAATCCGAGACATCACTTCAATGACGCGCTCGTCGAGCAAGCAGATTCGGAGCGTGCGACGTCCATCTGCCTGTTCCACCGCATCTTTGGCGAATTCCAACAACCTTACGAAGGGTTCACTTTGGATCAGAACGGGCAGCGACCGAGAGTCTATGGTCGGAATGGCGCGATGTCAGAGTTCGAACAAGAGCTCTGGGGAAACTTCTGGAATATCGCCAACGACCCAGCCCGCGCCGCGCAGCTTGGAATTCGAGCGGCTCATGGAGAAGCTGTCGCCACGAGGTTGCGTCCTGGCAAGTCATACCGTGTGACACTCAGGGCGTCAGGCGGACTGAGCATTCGGCCTGTCGCCGCTGCCAAACCCAATGCGGTGACTCAATCGAACTAGCCGACGGGTCAGTTCCCTTTGACCCAGTCGTTCAGCACAATTCGCGTGACCCTCAAGGATTACAAGACATTTTACTGAGGCGTTTCTTCAGCATGTCTTATCCAATCAATGACAGAGTGTCAGAAGTTGGTCGCCTTGCGATTCCGGCGACAACTTCAGTTCGAGTCTTTTGCGTGCTTCTGGAACTTGACCTAACCTCTAAGTAGCCGGATTCTCTGTAGCTCGGCGGAAGCGTGAACCCAACCAACAAGCGGGCAGCATGTTCGGAATCAACCCAAACCACAACGCAGACTCGATCGGAGCCCCACCGGCTTTACTTACAAACGCAGACGTGCGCCGAATCCAATCCGAGATGAAGCGGCTGGAGACCGACAATCGACTGGCTCTCCAGGCGCTTGCTGCGACCAAGAATGAAGTCACCACACTTCGCAAGCTGCTCTCGGAAGCGAGATCGATCCCCAACCGCGCGACTTCGGACAAGGAAGAATCAGTCCGGCTGAGTGAATCGCTTGAGATCATCAAGAAACTCAAGATCCAGATCGCGGATCTCAATCACGCACTGATCCAAGCCAAGCGACTGGAACACGATGCGGCCAACTGGGAGCGACTTCGCGAGGAAATGGTCGAAGGCCTCGATGCGAACAGTGAGCTGGCCCCGCTGGATCGACTGAATGCACAACGAGCCATTGAAGCTACGAACCAACTATTGGAACAGAAGAATCAGGAGATTCGCGAACTACAATCTCAACTCGACGTGCTAAACAGCATTTCCGATATGATCTACGGACTGCCCAACGACGCCGTGGACTCGAACGCTTGCATTCAGGAAGAGCGAGAGCGACTGGCTCGCATCCAAAGCGAGTGGCGAACCAAGACTCGTGAAACCGAGATGGAACTGTCCATTGAACGGGCCAATATTTCGCGACGAATGGCAGACGTCGCCGAGAAGCAACGAGAAGTCGAACAGCAACTTCGAGCTATCGAGAAAATGAGTCAAAACAGTAAAGGCAGAAACTGGCTGACGGCCTTAGGCTTGGCCGACGAAGAAGACTAGGATTAGCGCGGGTGCGCCCAGACGGTTCCTTACCGTTCTTATCGGATTTCATCCTCGTCCTGGACAAACGTGATGATCCCACTTTCTTCAAGCTGCCGAGGCAGCTTCTCCGCTGCGACTGGCCAAGATTGGGACGGGTACGATGGAATCGCGCGACGAACCGCGATCGCCCACGACTCACCGGCCTGAGGCGACTTTGCTGATAATTCAGTGAATGGAATCGCGGCTTCAATTGTCCAGAGGCTCGATCCATCCGCCAACTCCTGCTTGGCAGCCGCAATATGCCAATGCGGATTCCAGGACGAATCGCCGAGGATGTTTTCATTTGCCCAGCCGCGATGATCTACGGTGAGCTGCCAGGCGCTGGCATAGTCGCGGTTAGTGTCGAGATAAACCTCCACTCGATCGTTACCGCCTAGCTCCGTATCGCGCTCGCGTTTCGCCCCGGCGCTCTCTTTGTAATCGCAACCCGGCTCACAGCGAGCCGCGACTGCGAAGAACAAATACTCATCATCATGTGCCAACCATAAACGAGCCGGAGAAGCTCGTCGGCCTGCCTCACGCTGCGATTTGCCGTGCTGGAGTAACAACGGCTTGCCCATCCACGCGTCGTCATCAACCTTCCCGTCCAGCCGGGGACGTCGAGATCGTAGACTGTAAACATTTGGTTTCGTGGACGCGCGTTCAGGCTGCAGCTTACGAAGCTCTTCATTGGCACAGGACCTCCAAGCCAAGCTAGGTCCAGTACGCATCAACCGTTGGAACAGTCCCAACTGTCGTTGCCCTGGATTCGCGCTATTGCGACGATAAGCAGCCAGATTGAACGCGACCCCATGCTGGGTTTGCACGATAGGGCCAGCCAGATCAATCCACTTTTCCGGATTCATTAAATCCTCCCGAGCAATCACCGGTTCAGTGCGCACTTCGGGCTGATTGACCGGCGCTCGTTCGTGCATCCGATCACGAACCAGATAACTGGCTGGCAGGGTCTTGAGCTGACCGTACGGCCGATTGAATGTCTGCACTTTCGGCGTCGGGGACACATCTTTCTGGTTCGCCGCCGCGGATTCAACTTTCGCCAGATCATCAAGCCGTTTCCGTTCCAAGGTTGACGTTTTTAGCATGAGTTCCGCGCTGGTCGTCCAACGAATCGCATCACCAATCGCGGCCAGCGCAACATCCTCCGCGGGGTAATCGGCGACGATTGAATTGATCGCTTCCAATGCGGAGGCCAAATCGCCAACCAGAAAATATGCATGAGCCAGTCGATACATCTCCAGCGCGGCTGCGCGTGGATCAAGCTCCGCTGCCAACGTGGCAACTTGAGACAAGTTTGCCGCTGACGAAACTGAGCCATCTTTCGCCCGCTCGATAAGTGTTTGAATCGCGGTACGTATTTGCGTTTTTCGTTGCAGGTACCGAAAGTTCTCGGGAGTAGAATCCTTGATACGCCGACGAGACTCAGTAACACGATGCTGACGTATGCCCCTCATCGCGGACGAAAGCGATTCCCATTTCGATTGATTCTCCGAACGCACCATAGTCCGACTTGCCACGGTCGATGGCTGCGAGTCCAACTTCAACTGAGCCTCTCTTGCGAGCCCCTCAATCGTGGCGCCTAGATTCAATGCCAAACCTGCCGACGAACGCCGAGCCTCGCTGGCGGGTATCGCTTGACCTTGATGCGTTTGCTTCGCATAAAGAATTCGAACCGAAGCATTCGCCGACTGTTTCGCTTTTTGCGTCGCCAGCACCAGCCGCTCCGCAGAGGGATCGTCTTCGGGAGCACGGACAAAAACAACATCCGGTTTCCATAGAGAGAGCTCAAACTTAATCGTGTCGACCAAGGAGTCGAATTCTCGCTCCGAAGACATCGCCCATGCGACACCGTGGCTGCCACCAGCCGCCAACGTAGCGCCATGTGTCCGGTCTTCTGCTGACACACGCAACCGATGCACTCGATTGTCGAGCGTGACGACTCGGAATCGCCGCTCTAAGCCGGCGCCTACATTCGAGACAATCGACCATGGAACCGAGTCTGCGTCGGCAAAAATCCCAAGCGCAGTGAGTCGTCGGTTCTTGCCGCGCACGACGTCCCAGGTTATCCCACCATCTGTGG
>CAYYHV010000259.1:0-11143 GCA_964471695.1 uncultured Pirellulaceae bacterium | reverse complement strand
GTCTCCTCGCTCCACGAGCGTTCCACCGACGACGGTGTCCGATTCTGCCAACGTCACTCCACGCAATTCAGCGGACAACTTATTCTCTAACACCATGAAGTAGGTACCACTGGAGTAATCGCCCACAGTGTCTGGCCGAAACCCAACCACATCTTGGTTATCCACCCCACTAAGCCCAGGCAAATCGGTGTTTTCGGTGATGAAAAGGGCATCGCCTTCCAGCAAATTCAGAGTTCCATTGACCACGATATCCGAGCCAACAATATGCAGCCCCCGCAGTTTATTTCCGTCCGCTAACCCATCGGCGAATATGGAATAGGAACCGTCGGTTCCCCCGCTTGGTTCGAAACTGAGGTTGGAACCTGATATTGACACGGCATCATCGCTGTCCCAATTGTTCACACCATCGAAGTTCGACCCAGTCGTCGAGATATCAGCATCCGTTGAAAAGAGCAGGGCAGTCCCCACATCAGCGTTCAACGTGTGCAGCCATTCCACAGACGCCGTGTCCATAAACGGCCCCATGGCTTCGATGACACCTGTCGCTGCCTCAAGTGTCCAATCGCCACCGAGTGATTCGTCTCCGGTCACATCATCACTACCAGCGACGTCCGCGCCGGTCGCCACAGAGATTTGACGTAGCACCTCCATCCCGGATTCATTGCTGGCCAGATTGCAACCATAAAGCAGAATGTCTGCCTCATCTGTTAGTGACTGCTCCCACTGATTGAGATTGTCCGAGTAATCTGAAATGTTGCCGGCATTGATATTCGTCTCTCCGAGCTGAAACGAACCAGCGCTTCCGTGAGACACAATATGCACGGCCCCTACATCTTCGAAGCCCGCCAGAATGTCCGTGACTTGTTCAATACCGTCCGCGTCCGGGCTGAGAATAAAAATCTGACTCGCGTCGACTCCCAACGCTGTAAACTCGTCCATGAGTTGATCCGCATCCGGAACACCACTGTCGATGAAGATGAGTTCCAGAGACTCCTGTTGGGATTGAAGCGACGATTCCCCCGGCTCTATTGGATTTATTTCCGTGGAATCCGCGATTGCCGTTGCGGCAGGCGACTCTTGCGGCATAGCCACGTTAAATTCCATGTCGACCGTGTCGGCCGCGGAAAGCAATTCGCCAACCAAAGGAACCGCGCTAAAGCAGACCCGACGTTCGAGCTCTTTCAGCTCAAGGTCCGACTTCTTTTCGCCTTCCATACTGGCCAACGCAGCAACACAACCGGATATTCTGTCAAAAACTGATTCGAACATATCTGCCGGACCGAAGTCTTTCATCCTTCTCCCTAGATCTTCCAAAACTGGCTTCGACATTGGCACCCTAATGGCGCAAGACCACACAAAAATGTACTTTACTCCGCGTAGAGTTTCGGCCAATTCGCACGACCGCAATTTTCGTTTGCGCTGAATAAAGCGAAAGAAGTTTAGAAGGGCAGAAAGGAACGATTGTCCGATCGCTACACGGTGCAGCCTCGCAACATGATGTTGAAAGGCCCCGCTAACTTTGTCCAGCCTCAACACCTTCGCTGCGATAACACGACACGTATGCCTGCTTCACGCATCATTTCCTCAACTTCAATCGAGACGACGATCCGTTTTCGCCTACTGCCTGAAGGCTTATCTCTTGGTGTAGACTGGCGGCATCCGATTCTGACACTTGATCTGAAATTACCATGACACACCACGATCCTTACACAGTCACCGAATCCACGATCATTGAACCGCCGACGAATCTCGTGGGGAAACTCAAGTTCCTTGGTCCTGGATTCATTCTGTCGGCTTCGATCGTCGGATCGGGAGAACTCATCGCTACCACAATCCTGGGAGCCAAAGCCGGATTTGCGCTTTTGTGGTTTATTGTTTTCAGCTGCCTGGTAAAGGTTGCTGTGCAGTTGGAGTTCGGCAAGCACGCCATCTCTTCCGGCGAGGCGACGATGGCATCATTGAATACGCTCCCCGGTCCGCGGATTGGAAAAGCCAACTGGTCGATCATCACCTGGCTGCTTTTAATGTCCGCCAAAATGTTGCAAGTCGGCGGTATTGTGGGTGGGGTGGTTTTGGCTTTGGGGCAGTTTTTCCCGGGACTGGTCGAGTCTCGCATCACCATGGCGGTCGTGTCGTATGTCGTCGCCGCGACCGTGTCGCTGCTCGTCTATCGCGGCTATTACACGTTGCTGGAACGCGCCTCACTCATCATGATCGCCGGGTTCACGCTTTTTACCTTACTCAGCTTGATTTCCCTGCAGTCGACTGAAATGGCGATTCGTACCGCTGAAGTCACGGGCGGACTGGTTCCCGCCATGCCCCAGGCGTTGGCGTTTCTGGCGATTGGCGCCTTTGGGATCACGGGAGTCGGTGGTGACGAAATCATGGCTTACAACTACTGGCTGATCGAAAAGGGATATGCATCGTACGTAGGCCCAAAACAAGACACCGAAGCCTGGTACAATCGCGCCCGCGGATGGATTCGTATCATGTATATGGACGCCATTTTGGCAATGATCGCCTATACGTCCGTGACCGTGATGTTTTACCTTCTCGGAGCAGCCATACTTAACCGCAAAGGAATCGTGCCGGAAAAGACCGAGTTGATTGCCAGCTTGGGGACGATGTACACAGAATCCCTTGGCCCATGGGCAAAGTACGTGTTCCTTGTTGGCGCCGTCATCGTACTTTACTCGACGCTCTTTGCTGCCTTGGCAGCCTGGACGCGTTTGTTCTCCGACGCCTTCAGCCGCATTGGTCTGTACTCCTTCGAAAACGCCGATTCTCGCAATCGGGCCATTGCATTCTTCGCTTGGGTCATTCCCGCCATTTGGGCAACATTATTCCTCGTCTTCAAAGCCCCCGGCTGGATGGTGATCATGGGTGGACTAGCGACGACCGTGATCTTGCTCATCGTAATTTTTGCGGCCATCTACTTTCGCTACCGTCGACTTGATCCGAAACTCAAATCGGGCCCATTGTACGATTTCGCCCTATGGATCAGCGTAATTTCCATTTTGATTGTGGCTTATGTCGGCTTACGAGATGTCGCCCAGAAGACTCGAGAGTACTTTTCCCCACCACCCGCTGAGGCTGCAATCCGCACGCCAGGCGAGCCGCCTTCGATTCGCCTGGCAACGGCTGTCACAGATTGCACCGGACCGAAGTCAACTGGAGTTCCCGAAGGATTCCGCAAACTCTAAAATCAGGCATCGTCAACTGCGGCACCGCTATGTCAGGAAAAAGATGAGCATTGCAACGATTACGCCCCAAGAGCTTTCGCAACGTCAAGCACAAGACGCGAGTATTCGAATACTTGACGTACGATCACCGGCCGAGTTCTCTTCGCTGCGAGCCACTACCGCTGACAACGTCCCCCTCGATCGCCTCGACCCCAACGCCTACGTCCAACAGACCGGCAACAACGGTGCCCCCATCTACATCATTTGCAAGATGGGTGGACGCAGCATGAAAGCGTGCCAACAGTTCGTTGCCCAAGGGATCCCAAACGTCGTCAACGTTGAGGGCGGCACCGACGGCTGGGCGGCTGCAGGCCTTCCAGTTCATCGCAGTCAATCGAGAACGATGCCGCTCGATTGCCAAGTCCGTGTCTTCGCGGGGTCACTCGTCGCACTCGGCGCAGCCTTGAGTTTTGTGCATCCTTTGTGGGTGCTGCTTTCCGCTTTCATCGGATGCGGACTCGTCTATTCCGGATTGACCAATACTTGTGGCATGGCAAGTATGCTTGCACGGATGCCTTGGAATCAGGACTCCGCGACGAGCTCGTCGGCAGCGACCAAAATCAGCGATCCTCAAGCTGCTCAATGCGATACCGGTGGTTGAAAGGTTGGATAACCCCAGCCAGTTTGGCTGAACCCTCAATCCGACATTCGCTTACTTCTGCTTCAGGAGATAGGCGAGCAAGTCTCGAAATTGCTGTTCCGATAAAATGCTGCCGAAATTCCCAGGCATGGGTGACAGCCGCGAATCACTTTGCTCCTCAATATCGCTCCTCGGAATAAGCCGTTCCTTTCCTTGCTCGTCAATCATGAGAAACTGATGCGGAACGACCGAATCTCGCAATAGCCCACTGAGGACCGTACCGTCTTTCAGGCTGAGATTCGTCGATCGAAAAGCCACATCGACATTCCGATTTGGCGCAACGATATCTTCGACAATTCGCTGGACGCCACGGTTGCCGATTCCGTCCAGATTTGGCCCAAACCGTTTTCCTTGCCCGTCGATCTGATGGCAATTCGCGCAATTCTTTGCGAATACCGCCATTCCACTTTCATCCGACCCTGAATTCTGACGATACGAGGCAACTCGCGAATTGATCAGGTCGTCCGTCGCTTCCGATTCGTCTGGAATTTCCTGAATCAGCCCATCCAGTCGACGATCGCCATCCCCATCGAGGACAAGCTTCAGCTCCTCGACAAACTTTGGGTCCCCCAACAATCGCGTTGACGCAATTCCCTCATCGAGCAGATCCATCAACAAAGCCACCGAGTCCGCATCGCCTAAGACGCCTTTTGCTAACTCCAACTGTTGTTTAACGTCCAGCGTTGAGAACAACTTCACAAGAATCTCACTTGCATCATCCGTCGCGTCGGCAACCGCGCTGACGATCTCATCGCGAATCGTGGGTGGTGCCTCAGAAAACGAGAGCGCGCGTGCCAGCGACTCATTCACCACCGCGCCATCAAGTCGAGCCAGCGCCATGCCTACCTCTGCGGAATGACTGATCTGCAACAGCTTCGCAAGTCGACCACGAAAACGTTTTAGACCATAATCAGCGACAAGCTTGGCTCCAATTCCAATACGTTTGCTCATCGCACCAGGATTCAATTGTGGCTCAGAAAATCGGCCTGCGGCCAGCCAGGCAAACGCCCCACCCGTATCACCGTCCACCAGCTCAACACAAACGACTCTCCCTTGATGCTTCGAAGTATCCCAGCGAACCCGACTGGCCGTATCGCTACGCGGCGGAGCAGCACGCTTGAGCACCTGCTGGGTTTCCATATCCCGCATAACAATGAAGTTCTTCCCTTGCGCCACGTTCTGCGGTGAGCCATCATGTCCACACATGTAGAACGATAGCGAATCGCCCAGTCTAAATTCTGGCGAACGATAGACACCGGTGCCATTCTCACCGTTGGGAAAACTGCTCCACATTTCTGTCGCCTGCATTCCATCAGCAGAACGTCGTTGGGTCGAGATGGCAAAAGCGTTCTGACGCGATTGCGTATCGGGGTGGGGCATGAACGTCCAAGGACGCGATGCCGGCGACTCACCCGGCCGTGGCAACAAATACACATCCGCGAGATAACTGGCCCACAACTTCAGTTCCTCGGGTGATTCAACCGGGTTCGATGAATCCCGCATAACATTCAGAAGCTCAAGTTGCTCGTCTGGCTTTTCCGCCAATTGGGAACGAATAAGCAGAATAAGTTCGTCCGCGGAAGACGGCTCGACGCCCTTTGCAGCAATGCGAAAGTACGTTTTTCGCTTTTCCGGGGAGATGGATGTCTCGGACGCCAAATACCCAGCCAAGTAAATCGCAGCAGGTCGATTGCCGAGATGCACACAGATATCCGCCAACAGTGCTTTCTGATCGCGACTCAGGTCTTGTTTCGACGCAACCTCTCGAAACCAGGAATCGTCCTGCAAATGGCTGGCCAGAGCCAACTTGACCGCATAACGCAGATGAACATCTGCAGGCAGACTCCTGTCATACGTTTGCAAGAGCGGCAAGATATAGCGAAACTCCGGATGTGCGTACGCACAGCTTACCGCGGCTCTCGCGACTCGAGGCCGGTTAGCATCCAACAGTGCCCGCACTACCAGCGAGCCATCAAACGGCAGGCGAGAATCGGCGGCGACTTGAAAAGCATGCAACCGAACCCAATCGGATGCGTGGGATAACGATGCGTTAAGCTGGCTGGTGGTTAGCTGATCGCGCCGGTGCAATATCCACACGATCCGAGCATATAGCCGTGGCGCCGCATCCGCCATGGCTGCGACAAGTTCCCCTTCGATCCCCCCCGACACCGAATCACAAATTGCATCCATAGCAATCCGGGCACGCGACTCGTTGATGGCGTTCAATTCTGCCACCATCGAATCTGCCTTCAACTTCAATCCCGACTCGCGGGTACCGTCCACAAGTTCGTCTCGACGCTCTCCGTTATCACGAAACGAAATCCTCCAAATACGGCCTCGTCGACGATCACGGCCTGGATGATTCAAATCGACTTCGTAGTGACCGATGATTCGATTGTAGAAGTCGGCCACGTAGAGGCTTCCGTCCGGCCCGACCTTGAGATCAACGGGCCGAAACCACGGATCGCTCGACACACAGAAGTCCGGTTCTTCAACCGCAACCAGACTGGAACCCGCACGCTGCAAAGTATTTCGATTGATGCGGCTGGTGACCACGTTTCCGCCAAAGGCACTCGACTGGTAGATCGCGGGAAAGTCGGTATCTGCGCCCAAAGCGACTCCGCCAATGCCGGTCGAATGATGCAAATGTTCCATCACATTGGGAATGAAGCCCAGTCCGTTATGTGATTTGGCAAAACTCTCATGGGCGCCACCACGAATCAACAAATTAATCGGTCTGGTATGACAGTCTGCGGTAAGCAAGTCATTCGACGCATCACTGGTCATGCCAAACGGATTGACTTGCCCCGCCGTAAAGAGCTCGATGTGTCTGCCATCCAATCGCATTCGAAATGTGTTACCTGAGTGAAACGCAACCTGTTCGCCATCAGTCCCAGCAACCGTCGACTGGTTATTGAATCCGTGGCAAGCGTACAACCATCCATCCAGGCCACGCAAGAAAGAATTGCACATCCCGTGCGTATCGCGAGTCGTGTCAAACGGGCCGTAAAGAACCCGTTGACGATCCGCCTGCCCATCACCATCGACGTCCTCGAGAAACAGAATATTGGGAACGCTAAAACAGATGACTCCGTTTTTATACGGATACAATCCGAGTGGAATATTGAGGCCGCTTGCAAAGGTCGTAGCGGTTTCGAGACTGCCGTTGTTATCCGCGTCTTCAAACACGACAATCTTGTCGCGACCCGCTCGCCCCTCGGGTACGGCGAAGGGGTATTCTTCAGAACTGGTCACCCACAATCGTCCGTCCGCATCGAAAGCCATGTTCATGGGCTTGGCAATCTGCGGCTCGCACGCCACCAGCTCGATTTCAAATCCCGGTGGAAGGCTGAATGTATTGCGCTGCTCGAGAGCGGTCAAAGGCTCGGTCGTCCGGATGTTTTCGCCGAACAGAGGCGTTCCAATAACATGCCTTGCTGTTGCTTGCCTGCGAGGTTGCGACCCTGGATATCTCTTCGGAGATGCATCGACCTTTTGATGCAACAACAAGAAGGTGCCCAACTTGTTCCCGACCACGATATCATCAAGCCGATCTCCGTTGACGTCACCAACGACGAGTTGAGTCCCGACACCAACTCGATCACTAATCAGATGGGGTTCGAATTCGACGCCATTTGCCCCTCGCTTCGTTCGAAGCCAATAGAGAACAGGTGACTCTTTCGAACCGGGATCATTGCCACCGTGAGCCCAATACCGTTTCCCAGTGACGATATCTTTGACTCCGTCACCATCAATGTCTGCCAATGCGACAGCGTGCATCTGCGAGACAGCCAGCCCCCAAGGATTGTCGACTGGACTCGCCGTCATGATCACATGAGGCACGAACCCAATCTCCGATCCGTTGCTGCGTTGTTCAAACCAACTCAGCCCGTAACCATGGGCGTTCTGAGTCGCGACAATATCTTTGTCGCCGTCGCCATCAAAGTCGTAAGCAAAAATCTGGGCGGCGGCTTGAGCAAATGGATAACGGTTCAATCGGAAGGGTTCACCCGGCTTGCCTTGTCGCCACCAGCCATTGGATTCCAGCAAATCCATGCGGCCATCACCATCTACGTCGCCCACGCCCAATCCATGCGTAAACTCGCCATACCCAAGGCTATCGGTTGCTGCCACAAACCTCCACGCCTCGGTGGGACGCTTTGATTCGCGAACCGCGTAGCCGATGGCTCCATCGACAATGCAAACGAGTTCTTTGATTCCGTCGCCCGTGAGATCGACATACGTTGGCGACTCGTTGCCCACACTTTGCAATGCAAGATGTCGCGGCCAGACATTATCGGTCGCTCCAGGATTTTCATGCCAATAGGCTGGCTGACCGGGCATTCCGATTGTCAGGATATCTGGGCGACCATCGCCGTTAAAGTCATCTGCGAAGCTAAAGAAATACTCCGAATATCCTTGTATATTCGAGCTCGCCGCTGATGCGTACGCTTGGCGTTTCCGAAACTGAGGCCCCGCGTACCAATACGGCCCCGAGACAATGTCGTTGTGGCCATCTCCATTGATGTCCGCAAAACAGGCGCCTTCAGAAACAAAGGCTTCGCTAAGCAATACCCGATCAAAGGCGTGATAGGAAAAACAGAATCCCGAACTTGCGACTGCAACAACGAGCAAGGTGGCTCGCAGCACTACTATGAGACGACACTCCATGCGGTACTCAATGCCTGGGGTTTGCTAGTTGACTTAGGACGCGAGCGATACTCACCAGTATAGTCGACATGGCCTGGATCAACGAGCGCGGCGACTCATTACCGCAGATTAGAAATAGTACGTCCGGCTATCTGAACGTGTTCAATCCTCTTCGGTGCGATGCATTGCAAGGCTTGGCATAGTGCCCCAATCGAGAAAGCAAACCGTGCTGCATCGAGCAAACGTCTCCGGGCGATTACCCGAGACGATATCGCAACGCCAAGAGGTCGAACCGTGTTACAGTCCGACGAATCGAAAGCGAAAGATGACATAGAGGATCTTGTAACCAGCCCGAATGGTGCCCAAGACCGTTCCACTAATCTTGCTGACTCCAACTCGTACTCGATAAGAGACGGGAACTTCGCAATAGCGCAAGCCTCGCTTGACGGCGCGAATCTGCATCTCGATCGTCCAGCCAAAATTTTCGTCACGCATCCCAAGCTCTCGCAGGGACGAGAACCGTATGCCACGAAACGGTCCCAAATCCGTGAAACGCGCACCCCAGAAGATACGCATTAGGGTGCACGCCAGCCAATTGCCAAACAAGGCTTGAAAGTGCATTGCGCCACGCTCACGCTTGCCTAGTGAGCGAGAGCCAATGACCAGATCCGCCTCATCTTCGACGATGGGATGAATCACATTCACGATCTCTTCTGGATGATCGCTATAGTCACCATCCAGAAAGACGATGATCGCAGAATCTTCGACTTGATCCTCGCCGATGCGACGAGAGACTTCGTCGATACCTGTCAGGCAGGCTTTACCATAACCGCGCTGCGATTCATCGATTACCACGGCTCCAGCTTCCTTGGCGACGGTGGGGCCTAGATCTGTTGATCCATTGTCAACAACCACGACGCAAGCCACATCCGGGAGGTCAGCCAATACCAATCCGATCGAATCCTGCTCATTTAACATAGGGATTATTACGTAGGTATTTCGCAACGCCTGCTGAATTTGCTGACCGTCTTCTGGATTCTCTTCCACCAACATCCCTCACTTCCAATTCCCGTGCTGCTCAACATCGCGACGTCGCTTTATCATGATGATTAACCGTTCGCAATGTGAGTCCTTCATGCAATAACGTCGCGATCAATCCGATGACTTTGCAAACTTTGTTTGCTATATCACCAAAGAAGGATGGCTTTCTCTGCGATAATACAGCAACCAACACCCGGTGTAACTTGCCCCTAAAGTTCGCAAACCACCTACTGGACTTCTTGTTGTCGATATCAGCTTTGACTTCACGTAATTTTTTGAATGCTCCATGCGGATTGTCGACTTGTGGCAATTCTTCTGAAAGGCAAAACTACGCAGGTGATTTGAATTAATATCCTCCAACCTGTTGAGATTGTTACCATGAGCAACCGAGCAGTTATTCTAGCCGTCCTTCTTTCGCTGGGAGTTTTCACATTAGGATGCGCACCTGCCGACACCCCGCAGCCAACCAACACGACGACCGACGATGGATCAGCGCCGAAGGACGAAGCAGCCACAACCGAAGATGCTGGATCAGCTACTAAAGAAGATGGTTCCGGCGGCCACTAGTCGTGTGCAGTTCGGGCTGACTTCGTTTACCGGCTTGCATGCCCCTGGATGGTGATGTTTGATATCTCAACGACCTGCCGCCTCGAAAGTTAAACGAGGCGGTTATCTGGCTACCGTACCGCCGCAGGAAATCCTGCCGATCATTGACAGTCGATATGAATCGAGTGTCAAAGGCATTTACGTGATCGGCGACGTCACGGGTGTTCCACTCGTAAAAGTGGCTGCCAATCAGGGCCAGGATGTCATTGAAAAGATGGATTCGGCCGGCGTAGTCGACTCCAACCTGGATGGGCTGGACCTTGTCATCGTCGGTGGCGGCCCGGCGGGTATCTCAGCCGCCATTGAGGCGCAAAAACGCAATTGGAAATACGTTGTCCTGGAGCGTTCATTTGTCGCCAGTACGGTGCGAAGCTTTCCGCCGGGCAAAATGGTCTATGCTGAACCGCGGTCGATTGAGAATGTCAGCGAACTCGACGTTGGTGAAGACCTTGATAAAGATGCGTTTCTTGATTCAATTCGAGCATCGATCGCCGAGCATGGATTGAACGTGAAAGAGGAGACAGATGTCTCACGCGTTCGAAAAATTGCTGAAGATCACTTCGAAGTCGAAGTCAAAGGCGGCAACCCATTTCCGTGCCGCCGAGTCTTGATTGCGGTAGGTCGTCAGGGCCAACCTCGGTTACTTGATGCACCGGGTGCCGATAAAGCCCACAAAGTGACTTACCGTTTTCACACGGTCGAAGACTACGTAGACAAGAATGTGCTGGTTGTTGGTGGAGGCAATTCCGCCATCGAAGCCGCTTTGCTGCTGCGCAACACCAACAAGGTGACTCTTTCCTATCGCGGTGACAACTTCTATCGCGCCAAAGAAGAGAATCGTTTGCTACTCGAGCAAGCCATCGAGGCTGGTGAGATCAACGTGCTTTTCGAAAGTACGGTAACCGAGATTCGTGAAGACGAGGTCGACCTCGACTATGAAGGAAAAACACTAACGCTTCCCAAC
>CAYYHV010000258.1:6433-11172 GCA_964471695.1 uncultured Pirellulaceae bacterium | reverse complement strand
GCTCACCCCCCATGCTGCCTGGTGGTGATCCATTCCTGATTGCGGAACGTCGTATGGGTAGTCATCGATGAGCTTGCCATGTTCGTATTCATCAGGGCGCCCACCACGCTCTACAACAAGAAGTGTCTTGGAAAGTCCGTCCGTAATGTGCCGAAGTTTGGGTATGCGATACGAGTCGAGCATCAGTGTCGACTCGCGGTACTCGATTTTTCCCCAGGCCCCAAAGAGATAGGCGTCCGATTCGCGGCCGGCATTAGTTTGCGTTGGGAGCCGCGTGGCCACGATGGCTTCGTAGTCGCTTCGTTCTCCGTCGCCCAATGATACGGTAGGTACTTGACCATCATTCCACTGAAGCAAGTCGACTGCGACCTTGGATGGATTGTTCGTGGAAGGACACAGGAATAGAGAAACCTGTGTTTGCAAGTTGGGCAAGTTGGCCGGGACCGTCGCAGGTTGAGAAAAGTCGATTCGATCGAAGAGTGCGCCTTCTTCCAATTGCGGAAGTACTGCTGCTTGCCACGAATGGAAATGGAATTCATCCAGTGCACTAGGTGTGCGATCGAGGAAATTACCATGATAAAGCGATGGCAGTCGCCGGTTTGCCGACTCATAGGACTGGATCGCGATACCGATTTGCCGCAAATGATTTTGGCAAGTCGATATCCGTGCGGACTCGCGCGCTTGTAGTGCGGCTGGAAGGATCCGCGCAACCAGCAATCCCACGATGCTGATTACCCCCAGTATCTCGATGAGCGTTGCTCCTCGAGGCTCTGTTGGTTTCCCGTGTTTCTTCTGACTCAAATGCATATCACGAGTTTGGTGCATCAATCGGCGGATTGCAAAAGTTTGCTCCAGGCGGCAACGTTGTCCGGCCATCAACGGGCGTATCTATAGATTCGTTCCGTCGACTTAATCTCGCTCTGACTTTATCACGGCCAATCTTCTTCGCCAAAGTGCGGCCAGGAAGCTGCCGATCAGGCAGTGATACAAAGCCGATATTGCGCAGGGGACAGGGGCGAGCGCCGCCATGGCTGGGTTGTCGAATTGGGCGATGAACTTGGGCGTTTTGGCCAAACCACTTCCCAGTCCAGAATTCTGCATTCCCACTTCAATACTCAACGTGCGCCGATCAGCCATCTCCAGCCCCAACAGATGAGCCGCAGCGTAGCCCAGGAAAAATCCTCCAACGTGCAGTAACAACACCGCCAGCATCAGCATTCCAAAGTGCTGCATAATCGCCTCTTTCGACGCGCCAATGATCCCGCCAACAATCATGACGATGATGAGGATGGATAAGATTGGCGACCAGGGCGTAATGAACTTTACCATCTTGGGAAGGCAACGATTGAAGAGGACCCCCGCAATCAGTGGAAGCAAAACGACGACCAACATGTTGAAAAAAAGATTGGCACGATCGACTTCAACGTACTTCCCGGCCAACCAACCTGTCAGCAGAGGAGTGGCGATGATGGAAACGAGCGTCGAGGTCATCGTCATCAACACGGATAACGCAAGGTTGGCATTGGCCAAGTAAGTCACGACATTCGAGGCGGTTCCGCCAGGGCAACAGCTGACAAGAATCAGCCCGACGGCGAGTCCTGATTCCAGCTGGCAGCCCTGAGCGATCAGGTATCCCAGAGCTGGCATGATCGCGAACTGCGCAACGACTCCAAGCAACACGGCTCGCGGCATCTTGAAGACTTGTCGAAAGTCATCCACCGTCAGCGTAATGGCCATACCGAACATGATCAGGCCCAGCCCGATATTCAGTAGTCGCATCCCCGCAAACTCGCCGGCAATGAACCAGGTGAAATCGGTCGGGCGCCACCAAGCCCATGCGGTTCCGAGAACCGTCCAAAGTGCGAAAAGGTTGGTGATCTGAGAGAGTAGCTTGTGCATCGCTTGTGCAGTCCCACGATTTTGCAAATCCGCCAGCAAGGTGGGTACGCATCAGGCACGCTACTTGCGACACATGCATCGTAGCAGATGGCAAGCCGCTTTAGGTGTACGGCTGATTCTTTTTGGGCGAGGCGCTGCTTAGAACTGGTAGGCAAGACCAAAGGACAGCCCGTGAAGCCATACGCTTTCTTTGAAGCGTGTCGAGTCGGCGACCGCGCCGACTTGAGGCTCATGTGCCAATGTGGAACCATCAAAGACATTATTCATGTAGGCGCCCGGGCGAAAGAGCGAACTTAGACTCATAAAGTTGTATCCGATAGTTGCCCGCCAGTTATTGCCAATACAGTAGCCCACGTTGACTCGTGCTTGGGGTAGGACCGCATAATCGCGATCCGAAATCGTACCAATATCTTCCGGACGAACAAGAAAGCCACCTGCGCGCGTTTCATCAATGGCACCAGGTACGGTGATTCGCGTCGAGCCGTTTCGAGCTACTGTACGATGGATTTCTCCAATTGCCAGAAGACTAGTGACTTCCAACAGCCAACGTTTGCGCTGATACATCCAGATTGCACCGAATTCGACACCGTGGAAGTCGTTTTTAGTTTCAATCATGTCAGTCAGTTCGTACCGTGTGCCTGCAGGCCAAAGTCCCCCCTCTGGATTAAGGACTTCGCGAGCGTTGAACGCTTCGTTCACACCGAAGTATCGGTAGCCGAGAACTCCATCCATACGCCAACTCGACGATTCTGAACAACCGTCTGTGTTCTGGCAGCACAGGAGATTCTTACGAAGTGATGGGGCTGCTGAGTAGATGCGAGACGACGTTCCAAAGTTCAGCGTCCCTGAGGCGACTCCGGCAAGATTTAGTATCTGAGAATCTTGCCCCAACGCCGCAGGATCGGTGTTGAAGAATGGTCGCGCGACGGTTTGCCCATCCATCCTTGGGAAACTCGCTCCACTGTCGTCGTTGCCGATTGCAAGTAATTCAGCCTGTATGCCCAATCGACGACAATCATCAAACCACCATCCGCCTGTTAAACGACCTCCGATTCGAAGGCCGTCGCCGATCGTGTCATTGCCAAATAACGTGCTCGTTGTGGGCAATCCGAGTACGCCAACCGAATCCGGTGGAGTACCGTCGGCGCTCGTCGTGGCCAACGCGGGTGTTTCGTAGCCCTGCATGAACCAAAGAAGTGCTTCGGCTCGAAACCAGAGTGGAGAGCGACAGGAATTGCAACAACAGAGTCCATCGCAACATCCGTCCGCACGCACGCCACTACAGCAGCGCATTCCTGGATTTGCACACAAGCGATTGTCCAAGTCGCAGGTGGGCGTGGTACTGGTTGCTTGAGTCAGCGGCTCCAGTGCCATCACCTCAGTCGGTGCATTCCAGACGTCGTAGGGAGCGGGTGTTGTCAGACTTGCCGGAATCGCCTGCCCCTGAGGTGTCGAGGGAATACTCTCCAGGGGGAAAGTGGCGCGTCGCGCTTCGCGTACCCTCGGTTCTCTCGTTACCAATGGTGGTTTGTCAAAAGCCGTTTGCCTATCGAGCCGCAAAGGTCCAAGTGGGATGGATTCGAAGTTCGCTGTAGCCTGGATTGACGAGTCGGTGCTCCAAGCTGAATCGATTTTGGCGGTCGCTCGACTTTCCCTCGGGCGTTCACTGACGCCTGGCGAAATGAGGGTTTGGATTGCCTCCCCCGTAGCAAGCAGCTCATTGCGCTCTTGCCTTTTGCTTTGGAAGTTCAAATCGGAAGGCTGACCACTTGCTGGCAAGTAGATAGCCGAAAGTACGCCGGCGAAAAGCAGTCGTCGCACCCAACGGTAACCTGTGGAGGCTGGATTTTGTTCTAGCATGTATCGTATCCCTTAAAACCGGAGTCCGCCTTGTCGCCTAAAGGTTATTCCAGTTACCTAACTGCTCAAAAATGTATTCGATGTTTTGAATGTCGGCGTTAGCCATGGCGTTGCCATCCGTCTGTGCCGTCAATCTTGCGAAACCGTGAACAACGGTGTTTCGATTCAAGCCCGACAATTGTGCCATGCCGCCACGGCCAGTAACCTGTTCTGTGGATCTCACATTCTTGAATTCTGCGAGATCATTTCCAGCGCCGCCGATGGCTTGAATCGTTTCAAAGTGATCGACAGTATTGCGATAGCCTGTTGCGGACATCGTCGTTCTCGTCACATCGTTCACCAGTCGGTCGAACGCGGAAGTTCCTTGAAGGATCGCGCGGTCCGTACCACCTGAATTCGCGTCTGCCACAACACTGTCGAATCCAACCGTGCGGTTTCGGAAGTCGTTGCCACGTAGTTCCGCATAATTGCCACTCGCCAGGAAGACATCGTCACCGCTTCCATCTGACAAGAAGGCTGCGTCCGTACCCCCAGAGATGGCATATCCGCTTACGACATCAAAGCCGATGGCTCGATGTTCCATCTGATCGTTCTGCATAATCGAGTACTCGTGCCGGCCGACGAAAATGTCGTTGCCGCTTGTATCGAAGAGTTCAGCCTGGTCGTTTCCGCCAGCGGTTGCGAGAGCATCCACACGGGAGAACCCGCGCGCTCGATTCTCAAACCCGGTTCCAATCATGAACGAGGAATTGTGGCGTGCGACAAAGCGGTCGTCCCCTTCGCTGTCGAAGAATTCAGCACGATCGTTTCCGCCACTTCGCGAGATACCCTCGACGCGTTCGAACCCGGTAGCCACATTGTGGAAACCTTCGCCTTGCATGTTGCTGGCTTCCGGTCGAGCCACGAACTTGTTGTCGCCATCGCTGTCGTAAAGGAACGCTCGGTCGTTCCCTTCCGAACTGTAGGCGTACGTCCGTTCG
>CAYYHV010000258.1:4413-6423 GCA_964471695.1 uncultured Pirellulaceae bacterium | reverse complement strand
CCATAGCTGGCCTTGGCTTCGAATTGTTCAAAGCGATTAGCCCGTATATCAATCACACCGGTTTGCAGTCGCGAGAACTCGGGCATCGAAGTCAGTGTGTCATCGCTGGCCGTGTCATAGACGATCGCCCGGTCATTGCCGCCCATCACCGCGTTCCCGGTTAGTACGACAAAGCCAAATGCTTCGTGGCGATACGTCGAGTCCAGGTCTCGCATTGACGCGTACGATGCCGAACCGACGAAGATGTCGTCTCCTGCCGAGTCAACAAGGAATGCCTGATCTCGACCGCCACCCCCGTAAACCCTGACTTGCTCGGCATTCACTACGGAAATCGAATACGCTTCGCTTACCAACTTCGTGTTGTTGACCAGCACGTCGGCTCGATCCGCGAGCGTCGTGCCACGCACCGTTACGCGACTGCCAGCACCCGCCTCGACCCGAATATTGCGGACCTCGTGGGCGTCGTAGTCATACGCCACGTTGTTAATGATGACTCGATGGTTCTCCAGGCCGGAAAGGATTTCAATGACGTCGTCGGGCGTCGTCGAGCTGATTTCTACGGAATCGTCGCTTTCGACAATGCTCAACGGCGCGACATACGATTCGGACGCGCTGAGGGGCGCCACCAATCCTCCGCCGGCGGAGGCAAGGAAGTCGTCTTTTCCAGCCGCAAGCGGGTTGATTCCCAACTCACCAAAGTTGTAGCTCTCGGCCATAAATCCGTTCGCTGCATTGAGCGATACCATGATGACGTCGTCGCCACCGGTGCCACCAAGATTTCCGGGGGTATCCTGACCATCGAGGAAGTCCTCAGGATGTTCCTGGGTGATGGTATAGTCACCGGGGAACAGGCCAAGGAATTCGTACGAGCCGTCAGGGCCTGTGGTCGTCGTGAGCATGACGGGGTTGCCGAAGAGATCGGTTCCCGTCAGCGTAATTGTGACTCCCGGGATCGGAGTTTCGTCCGAGTCAAAGACTCCATCGTCATTGCTGTCAACGTAAACGTTACCTGCAATCGTGCCGTTGGCAATCGCGAAGGGCGTTGGATCGTCTTCACTCGGGTTTCCGTCACCATCCGGGTCGGGATCGGTGCCGTCGGTGGAAGTATCCATGTAAGTTCCACCGCGAACATCGCTCGTGGTGATAGTGGTGAAGTTTTCGAACTCTCCGAACACTGCCGTCAGGTCCGCAACCACCTGAATGTGCGCCGTTTCGTTGGGCAGCAAAGAGCTCCCCGTTGCAATCAGTTCCTGATCGGTGCTGCCGTTGAATGCTCCATTGGCAACGACCGTGGAGGGACCACTGATTCGTGTGATCGAAAGCACCGTGTACATCCCTGAACCAAGGGCTGCATCGAGATTGTCGAGCATGCTGATGTCAGTCGCCTGAGTGTTGCCGAAATGCTCGATATAGAAATCGAATGTCACCATGGATTGGTCGGCGGAAACCATTGCCGCTTTGGCGCCACCGACGGTTGCGTCTGGTGTGAGCGTACCATTGGATGGCGAGTCATCGTCGGTCGGGTTGCCGTCGCCATCCGGATCGGGATCGGTGCCGTCCACCGAATCGTCCATGTAGGTACCGCCGTCACTGTCTTCCGCTTGAATCGTGACTTGGTTAACGAAGGTCCCCAGCCCATTCATCTGCTCGTCGGCGATGAGATTGACAGTCGCTACCAGTTGGATCGTCGCCGTTTCGCCTGGGTTCAGCGAACTGCCGGCTCCAATGATTTCCCGATCCGTCGACCCGTCGAAACTGCTATTCGCGGTAACCGTTCCCGGACCGCTGACTAGCACAGGGGCAGTGATGGAATAGTTGCCAGTTCCGAAGATCGCGTCAAGGTCTTCCGTCATTGAGAGATTGGACGCCGTGGTATTGCCGAAGTGCTCGATGTTGAACGTGAAGGTAGCGGTATCCGCATCGTCGTCCCAAGTCGCATCTTTGGCGACGCCGATGGTCGCGTCGACAGGGAACATGAACGGCGTTGGGTCGCCTTCTGCGGGATCATGG
>CAYYHV010000258.1:0-4403 GCA_964471695.1 uncultured Pirellulaceae bacterium | reverse complement strand
TCCATATACGTGTTGCCTGTCGGGTCTTCGTTAGAAACCGTGACCTGATTTTCGTACTCTCCAAGAGCGAGACCGCCGGGGCCGTCCTGATCGACGAACTGCGAGACGCTCACCACAATCTGAACTGTCGCCATGTCACCTACGGCAAGCGTATTGTTACCAAACGTATTGAGGAGATCATTGTTGGGGACGCCAGCCGTCGCACCGCTTGAGCCTGTGAAGTTCAGGTTCGGAGTAATCGAACTGTCATCATCCGATGGCCCGGCGATCGTGAGGATGCTGTCGATCGTGTATTTTCCGGCTCCCAGGATTGCGTCGAGATCCTCCGTGAGGCTGATTTCGTCAGCCAGAGAGTTGCCGAGGTTTTCAATCGTGATGTCGAAGCTGACCGTATTGCTGTCGATCGGTGTGGCTTCCTTCGAGACGCCAACGGTGGCATCCGCCAGGATAGGAGGCGTGATCGTCGGGTCGTTATCATCCGTCGGATCATCGTTCATGTTGTCGTCCGGATCCGTTCCATCGTTGGAATCGTCCGTGTACATATCGCCCGTCGGATCCTGATTCGACACCGTTGCCGTGTTTTCGTATTCACCAAACATTAATGGACCAGCGCCATCGGGATCGATCAGGTTATTCACCGTGATGACGACTTCGAATGCGGCGGTGTCGCCAGGTGCGAGAGTATTGGCGACACTGGTGTCGATCATCTCGTTGTTTGGTATGCTCGCCGTCGATCCATTGGTGCCGCTAAAGTTGCTATTTGCGGTGATACTACTTCCAGCGTCCGTAGGAGCCATCGTCATTGACACTGCATCAACGGCATAGTTCCCCGCCCCAAAAGTGGCGTCGAGGTCGTCGATCAAGCTCAGATCCGTGGCGACGATGTTCCCGTGATTCTCAAGCAGCAGCGTATACGTAATCGTGTCGTCAACGACGGTGGCACTCTTGGCGACTCCGACTTGACCGTTTGGATCCAGCGTTACGGAGGTCGGGTCGTTGTTGTCTTCTGCATCCCCCTCCATGTACCGGTACGGGTCGCTGCCATCGTGGCTGTCGTCAACGAACGTGTTGCCGGTTGGGTCTTCGTTGCCGAGGTATCCATCAGATTTTGATCGCCGCTGCCGTCGAAGGCTGTGTTGGCGGTGAGGCTGCTGCCGGCATCTGTCGGTGGAGTCGTTATGGCAATGGAATCGACGGTATAGTTGCCGGCTCCGAAAGCGGCATCTAGATCGTCTGTCAGCGTGACACTGCTCGCTGTAACGTTGCCCAGGTTTTCCACGACGAACTCAAAAGTGACCACGTTGCCCACAACATTCGTTGCGGCTTTGGCTACTCCGACCGTTGCGTCCGGCAGGACCGTCGGAGTTGGGTCGTCATAGTTGCCCATGTCTCCGGGCGCTCCGGGATTATCGGAAGTTGGATCGTTACCGTCATCGGAATCGTCGCTTGGACCGGCTTCCGCACCGGACACTGGATCATCGGCAACGACTTGGACTTGATTGAACAGCGTCCCATTGGTCATCGTTGCATCTAAGGTAACTACGAACTGGAGCGTTACAGATTCTCCAGTGGCCAATTGCCCATCGTCGTTGAGCATGCTGAGCGAGGTGTCGCCGGTCCATGCTGCGTTGATTGTTGGCAGATTAAGAGGATCGGCCAGCGTGTTAGCGGTAATGATGGGAGCCGTAGTGCTGACGTACGAATCGGCGAACGCAGTGTCGAGGTCGTCGTACAGATCCAGCCCTTCGAGCGTAACATTTCCGGTGTTCTGCAAGACGACTTCGTAGGTGACTTCGAAGAAATCCGGATTGCCAAACGCCTGGATTGGAGTCCCCACGACTTGTTTTGCCGCGTCGATACTTGGCAGGGAAACGGGGGTTGGATCGTCGGTGCCACCCATGCCGTCGTCGCCGGGGAAGCCCGGATTGTCGGTGTTGGGATCGGTACCATCGTCTGAGGAATCGTTGACTGGATTGTTATTGGGATCCTCGCCGGTGGCGAGTCCTTGATTTTCAAGCGTGAGCGAAGCCCCCGGTGCGTCGGGGTCAACTTCGGCTACAAACTGAATGGTGATCGAATCGCCGGGCACGAGCCGACCAGTCGTTCCATTGAAGAAGTTCGTATTGGCCGAGCCGCCCAGTCCCCCATCGTAGGTGGCGAGCGTTGGGAGACTGGAACCCGCGACACTTGGACCTGCGGTGATCGAAGGCCCAGTCGTAACGCCAAGGAATACATCCGTTCCCAGTTGCGTCTCGAGGTTATCGGTGATTTGCAGGTTGTCGAGATCCACAGTGCCGATGTTTTCGAGAACCATCTGGTAGGTTACCAGGAAGTTGCCGTTGGGAAGCTCAGTCGGAGTGCCGGCGACTTGCTTCGCCAGTGAGATATCTGGCAACGAAATCGGTGTCGGATCGTTGGTGCCACCCATGCCATCATCGCCCGGTGCCGTGGGGTTGTCGGAGTTGGGGTCGGTGCCATCATCACTTGCGTCGGTCGCCTCGCCGTCAGGGCCATCACCAGCCGCCGTGCTCTGGTTGTTCATCGCCATTGACATTCCACTGGCGTCCGGGTCGACTGTCACGGTCAGCGTTACAATGACAAACTCGCCTGGGGGCAACGTGCCATCATTGTTGAGCAGATTGTCACTTCCGGCGCCGGAAACCCCACCATCGAAAGGCGTTCCACCGGCGGTCGCCCCGTAGTTCAGTGTCGGTGCGACGCCAAGTCCAATGCCTGTCGTATCGTCAATCGTGACGCTGGACACGCCAACAAATGACGCACCAAGTTCGGTATCGAGGTTGTCAAATAGATCGATGCCGGACAAGTCGACGGTGCCTGTGTTCTCGACGACAAGGTCAAAGGTGACGTCCCAGTTATCGCCATTAGGTACCGTGCTCGTAACGACTTTGGTCGTGCGAATCTCGGAGATGAGAAGGACAGCAGGATTATCAAGATCGATTCCGCTGGGGTCACTGGCTGTTGGCGACCCACTTTGATCCATGACCATCGTACCGGGAGTCAGGTCGAAGTTGACTCCAACTCCACCAACGGTGGCTTGGTTCATCAATGGAGCGGAAGCACCATCGAGAGCGTCGGGATCGACGGTGACTTCAAAATCGAACTGAAACGACTCGCCGATTAGGAGCGTCTCGTTGTTCTGCAGCGGATTGATAACATCCTGCGATGTATCGCTCGCCCACGCAGGATTGATCGTCGGCAAGACGCCTGTGTATCCGCCGGCTGCGGTAATCTGAGGATTCGCGACGCCCATGTAAGCATCGCCGAATTCGGCAGCAACGTCTTCGACCAGCGTTAGCGTATCGAGATCGGAAAGGCCCGTGTTCGAGACCACGATGGTAACCGGAACAGTATACGTGCCGTCAGCGTTGGAGACGACCGAGCCGTAAGTCTTCGCGGCTCGAATTTGAGGCGACAGCAATCGCGTTGGGTCATCGCTGGTGCCCGAACCGTTATCAGTGTTCGGATTCATTCCGTCATCGGACTGGTCGGTGACAAGAATGTCGCCGTTGGACGTGATACCGTCTCCCGAGGCTTGGACTTGATTCGTCCAATCGTTGGGTGCGGTTGTATCGCCGGCACCCGCATCGACTCGAACCGTAAATTGCAGGGTGATCGAATCGCCGGGGAACAATAGACCACTCGAACCATCGAAGAAGTTCGCGGCGGCGGCTGTTCCGTCCCAGGCTGGTGCGGAAGCGAGGTTGGGTAGCGATGCGCCGGCAGACAAGTCGCTGGAGGGGATTGTCAAAGGGCTTTGCACGCTGTCGAGCCCCGCACCGAACTCAGCCGACAGGTCTTCGACAATCTGAAGACTGTCAAGGTTAACGGTGCCGGTGTTTTCCAAGATGACGACGTACTCGACATCAAAGACCCCGGCCATCCCCGTTTCCATCACGGAGTTGACTTGTTTGGCGACGCCGATCTCAGGGATTTCAAGGGGAGTCGGATCGTCACTTGTACCCATATCCCCTGGGGCAGTTGGGTTGTCGCCGTTGGGGTCATTGCCGTCGTCTGACGAATCCGTAGTGGAAAGCGTCATTCCCATGTTGTCGGTCACTGGGTTACCGTCATCGTCCTGACCATCGGCTGACGCATCGACTTGATTGTTCAGTGCGGTAGATTCTCCACTGGCGTCGGGATCGACTTCGACAACAAACTGTAACTGGATCTGGTCATTGGGCTTGAGTAGCCCCGTTGATCCATTGAAGAAGTTGATGTTTCCGGCTAAGCCCGCGTCAAAGGCGGCATCCAGAATTGGAGCCGTCGAACCAGCATTCAACGGACCGCCCGTAATCGACGGAGGCGTGATAACGCCGATGAATACGCCTGCGCCAAATTCAATGATCAGGTCTTCCGCGATCTGCAGATTGACAAGGTCGACC
>CAYYHV010000257.1:0-11232 GCA_964471695.1 uncultured Pirellulaceae bacterium | reverse complement strand
ATATTGGGTTTCGTCTCGCTGACGATCCCCTTCATCTGCTTCCCGGCTCGTGGATTTATCCAATAGAGCCGACTGGCTGGCGAATGTTCGATTGGGGCCAGATCTCACGATCATTGGGCGCCACGGCTGAATTCTTTATTGCGCTCGATTTGTAAATTCTCTTGACTCAAGTTGGCGCGAGTTTTGGCTCATAATTGGGAAGTTGTGGCTATTTCGCCAATTTTCTCAATTGCGTGCAAGATTGCCCGGCCAGCCGCTAGTGTATCTACGTACCGCATGAAACACCCACATGAGTCTCACGAATGAATCGGCCACCAGATACCCGTGTAAGTCTGATTATCAGACTTCCTGATGCTGCCGACGTAGAGGCTTGGCGGGACTTTGCGGAAACCTACGAACCCTTTGTTTATCGCTTTGCGAGACGCCGAGGGTTGCAGGATGCTGACGCACGTGAAGTCGTTCAGGAAGTTTTTCTAGGCGTAGCCCGCGCGGTTCGTCGCTGGGAGCCGGACACCAAGCGGGCTCGGTTCCGCACTTGGTTGTACCGCATTGCCAAGAATCAGTTGCTGAACAAGCTTTCCAGTCGTCGTCGCGAAATGGTCCTCGACACCGGGGCTTGGGAGCGTGTCGAGGCCGATGCAGCAACGCCGAATGCGTATTCAGCGGAAGAAGAAGCAGAGTATCGACAAGCCGTCTTCTCGTGGGCGGCTGTGCGAGTCGAAAAGCAAGTGAAACCAAAAACATGGTCAGCCTTCTGGATGACGAGCGTTGATGGTCAAGACGTAGAAACAGCCGCGCAGAATCTGGGAGTCAGCAGCGGTCAGATATACGTTGCCCGCAGTCGTGTGATTCGAAAACTGCGAGAAGAAATCGCACGGTTCGAAAGTGAGGGGGAATGATGCACTTATCAAACGAAGACCTTTTGGCACTAATCGAAAACGCCGACGAACATATCGAAGAGACGGCTGATCCAAGGGTAAAGCATCTCGATGACTGTCCGAAATGCCGCCAGAACCTGAATCGACTTGGCAGTGATGGCAATTGGCTGGATGAATTTGTCATGTCCGTCAAAGACGAAGACACGGACACCATTGATGCCGTCAATCTCTCAGGTGCTTCGTCGATCCTGATTTCATTGGACGCAACAGGCCAGCAGGAAGAGGGAGTAACTTGCGATTCGGTGCCACTCGACTTTTTGGAATCACCCCGCCACCCTGAGTTGTTGGGGCGACTGGGGCGTTACGATATTGAGCGAATGATTGGGGCCGGCGGTTTTGGAATCGTCTTCAAGGCCTACGATTCGGAATTGAATCGCGTCGTGGCGATCAAGGCTCTTGCTCCCCATCTGATGCACAGTGGGCCGGCTCGAAAGCGTTTTGCGCGTGAGGCTCAGGCGTCGGCGGCGATTGTTCACGATCATGTGGTTGCCATTTATGACGTTGTGCCCGAGCCCATACCTTACTTTGTGATGCAGTATATTCCCGGCAATTCATTGCAAGAGCGAGTCGACAAGGAAGGCTCGTTGCCAACGGAAGAAGTCTTGCGCATCGCGACTCAGATCGCATCGGGATTGTCCGCGGCTCATGAACAGGGATTGATTCATCGTGATGTCAAACCCGCCAATATATTGCTCGAAGAGTCAACGGTAGAGCGGGTTCTGGTTTCCGATTTCGGATTGGCCCGAACGGCCGACGATGCCAGCCTGACTCGGTCCGGTACGATTACCGGTACGCCGCACTATATGTCGCCCGAACAGTCTTGCGGAAACCCGGTGGATGCCCGCTCGGACATCTTTAGCTTGGGCAGTGTCATCTACTTCATGTGCACTGGTCACTCACCGTTCCGTGCTCCGAAGATGATGGCGGTGCTGAATCGAATTTGTAATGTGCCTCATCGTCCGCTCGAGGATGCAAACCAGGTTGTTCCGATCGAACTTTGCCGAATCGTAAATCAGATGCTCGACAAGTCGCCGGTGAATCGTCCAGATTCGATTGAACAAGTTCATGCTTCATTATCTGAGTTGCTCGCTGACTTTCAGGGCGGCAAGCTACGCGCACGAAGGATGGGGCCGGAGCCGATCAAGCCCAACTGGTTGCTGATAGTTGCCGGCGTCGTTGCTTTTGCCATTCTGGGTTGGCGACTGTTTGCCGACGGAATCTCAATGAACTGGTTGAAGCCAGACAACAAAAGTCAGGTGGCGAGTGGGGTTGATAGTTCGGATGCTGACGAATCTCGGGAGGAGATGCTCGATTCGCAAGGAGAGCTCAGCCCGTCGGGGACGCAACATCGAGTCAGCCCGTATGTCGTTGAGCAAGTGGATGATCCATGGCGAAGTGAGCTCCATGAAATCAATCATGACCTCGATCAGATCGAACAAGGCCTTTCACCCAAACAGAGTACCGATTAACGCAGGCGGGTTTGCCGTTTCAACAGCTCGGCCTCGCTTTTTCAATTCACCAATCGTTAGAAGGAGTCTCCATGTCCCATCTCAGTAAGACCATTTTATGCCTCAGTTTCCTCGCTTTTTGTGCTCCGTCCGTTGCGCAATTCGAATGGCAGGGTGATGAAAATACTGCGGACTCGTCGCTCCGCACATTTTTCGGGTTTTCACACGATCATGGAATGAGTCCCATTTCGGCTTTGCGAGCCATGTGGGACGACGCTGATTCGAAGGACGAGAAGGAAAAGGTCAAGGAGATCGTCTTCGAGACGTTGGAGAAGCAGTTTGATGCGGACATGAATCAGCGGGAAGCGGAACTGGAGCGTGTCGAAGCTCGCATCAAGCATCTTCGTGAACAATTGTCCGAGCGACGCCGAAGTCGTGACGAAGTTGTTGAGCTTAAGGTCAAAGAGATCGTTATGGATTGGAAGGGCCTGGGGTGGGCAACGACGGGCAATTCCAACGGTAATAAGAGTCGATTTACCCTAAAAGGGCTGGCCTCAAAGAAAAAGCAAAAGATGGATGCCCATATGGCAACTAATCTTTACACCCAAGCCATGCTGACGAAGAACGATCGACTGGCCGACTATGTGGGCGACAAAATGAGTGGGCTCGGCGAGTCCTCTTCGATCAATGAAGTGAATTCGATTCTGTGGGAAACCTGGGAACAGTACGGCAGCAAAATCGACTCAAAGAAATATTGGGAAACACTTGCCGAGTTTGGCGACAAGGCCATCAAGAAACACGAACCGAAAGGTCAAATGCTGGGCTTGATCGAGGATACTGTCGCACACCTTTACTACGAGGCTGGCGACATGGATCGAGCCATGGAGTTACAGGAGCAAGCCATCGAGCATGTTGATAATTCCGACGTTAAGGACTTCTTTGAGAAGCTGAAGAAAGAAATGGAAGAGTAAAGCTGAGGATACACAACCGTTCATGATACCCCCATCGGACTTTCTCTTCAGTCCGATGTCATGTGCTGGCTTGACTGTCGGGTCTCCTGTGAGTGTTTTCGTTTGGAAGCCGAAAGCACCCACGTCAACGAGGGGAGACCTGCGGTCAAGCTTTTTCTATTTGTGGGTTGAGTCGCAGCTTGGGATTTCAGATCTCGAACTTCCGATCTGAGTCCGTGGTTGTAAGTTCCGAACAGCAAACGAAACGAGTCGGAACACTCCGATCCGCAGGAAGAGAGGTCGGGCAGAGCGCCCAACGCCCGATTGCCAACAATGCTATTCCATGATGGCCAGCACGTCGTCTTCGCTCATGATGAGCAACTTCTCGTCGTCGACGGCAATTTCGGTGCCAGCGTAACTTGAGAAAAGAACGCGATCCCCTTCCGATACCTGAGGTTCGCTGCGGCTACCGTCCTTATTCATTCGGCCTTCGCCAATGGATAGAACGCGGCCTTGTTGGGGTTTTTCTTGAGCGGATGACGGAAGGACAATGCCCCCCGCAGTCGTCTCTTCGGCTTCCAACCGTTTTACGACAATCTTGTCGCCAAGCGGTACGATCTTCATGGTGCATATAGCTCCGACCAAGATGAGCCAGACGGTTGAACGAGCGTTCGTACACATTCCGTCGGCAAAGTGCGAATCTGGGATTGTCGCACGGCAATGGCCGGTTCACAAGCGGCAAGGCATGTTTCAGCGAAGATGGCGGGGAAACGTTCCTGAAAGTGGCGTTAAATCTTCACCAAGCGTAAACCCGAGCGAATTGTGGGTACTCTCGCTAAGCTGTGAGTCTTAAAATATCCACCTACCGCCGGGCCCAGACCCGGTAATCAAGGATGACCCTCACGCGATGCTCGCACGGTTTGCCCAATAAAATGCCCGTTTCTGATATCGAAATAAAAGGCGCGAGAGAGCACAACTTACAAGATGTGGATCTCGTGCTGCCTCGCAATAAGTTGATCTGTCTGACGGGAGTCAGTGGGAGCGGCAAAAGCTCGCTCGCCTTTGACACCCTGTTCGCTGAAGGGCAACGTCGCTACGTCGAAAGCCTCTCCAGTTTCGCCAGGCAGTTTCTGGGGCAGATGCCTAAACCAGATGTTGATCTGATCAGCGGACTTAGCCCATCAATCTCCATTTCACAGAAAACAGCCGGCAACAATCCGCGGTCGACGGTTGGCACGATCACAGAGATTTACGACTATCTCCGCATCCTCTTTTCACGAGTTGGCGATGGGTATTGTCCTGAGTGTGATCGTCCCATTACCGCCCAAACGCGGGAGCAGATTATCGAGCAGATTCTGGCCATGGAGGCTGGGACTTCGTTGATCGTCATGGCGCCGATTATTCGTGGTCAAAAAGGTGAATACAAAGATCTCTTCGAGGACTTGCTCAAGCAGGGGTTCGTTCGCGCTCGTGTTGACGGAGAAGTCGCTCGGTTGGCGGACGACCTCAAACTCGATCGCCAGATGCGTCACAACATTGAGGTCGTGACAGACCGGGTTGTCATTAAAAAGGGGATTCGGACTCGTTTGGCAGAAGCCGTCGATTTGGCGCTCAAGGTTGGCAAGGGCAACATGGTTGTTCAGGTCGAGTCAAACGACAGCAAGAAACCCAAGCCAGCGGCGGAAGCCCCCGAGGGGGAACCCACGACGACGGGGCGCAAGCCACGCCGCAAACGTAGCAAAGTCGCGAACGACGGCGACATCATTTTCTCAGTCGATTATGCATGTACCCATTGCGGATTGAGTTTTGATCCGCCCAGCCCACAGTTGTTCAGCTTTAACAGTCCTCAAGGAATGTGCCTGGAATGCGACGGGTTAGGTGACGCCTTCACTTTTGATGAGGATTTGTTGATTCCGGATGAGCGCAAGTCGTTCAAGAAGGGTGCGATCGAAGTCGTCGGCAAATGGACCAAGCTCGGACGCTGGCGACGACATATCTATCAGGGTGTTGCCGACACGATGGAGCGGCACAAAAAGTGGACTGAGGGTACGTTGCTCGAATCCCCCTGGGAGAAGCTGACGGAGGAGCAGCGTAACGTCCTGTTATGGGGCTGCGGTGATAAGCACATCACCTTTACGTGGCGGTCGGGGTCCTCACCTATGAAGTACGGCGGCACCTTCGCCGGCATCATCCCTAACTTGCTGGACAAGTATCGTACGACGAAGAGCAACATGCAGCTCTTGATGCTCGAGAAGTATATGCGTTCGATGCAATGTCCCGAATGCAACGGCCGACGGCTGAATGAGCAGGCTCGATCCGTAAAAGTCACTACGACATCGAAAGCGTTCAAAAAAGCTCTGGTCACGAAATCCTTACCCGAGATTACGCAACTGCCTATTTCCGAGGCGACGGAGTTTTTCTCAGACCTGAAACTCGATGCGACTCGGCAGTTTATTGCTACCGAAGTCCTTAAAGAAATCCGCGGACGATTAGGCTTTCTGATGAATGTCGGATTGGACTATTTGACTCTCGACCGAACGGCTCCGACCCTTTCTGGTGGTGAATCCCAGCGAATTCGACTGGCCGGACAGATTGGATGTGGTTTGGTTGGCGTTCTCTACATCCTGGACGAGCCGTCGATTGGGTTGCACCCACGAGACAACGATCGACTGCTTGAGACGTTGGGGCAGCTTCGGGACGTTGGCAACACGGTGCTGGTGGTCGAGCATGACGAAGACACCATGCGCCACGCCGACCATATCATCGACTTTGGCCCAGGCCCTGGCGTTCGCGGTGGTGAAGTCGTGGCTCAAGGGTCAGTCGCAACGATTGCCAAACAGAAGCGCAGTTTGACGGGGCAGTTTTTGGCTGGCAAGCTGAAGATCGAAGTCCCCAAGCAGCGACGCGAAGAAAAGGGTCGCGAACGATTAAGGCTGACCGGTGCCAAGCATAACAATCTTAAAAGTGTCGATGTCGAGATTCCACTGGGGCTGTTTGTTTGTGTCACGGGGGTCTCGGGCAGCGGCAAGAGTTCGCTTGTGAACGATATTCTTGTCGAAGCATTGCGTCGTGATTTGAATGGTGGCAAAGGCAATCCGGGCGATTTCAAAAAGCTCGAAGGGCTTGAGCATCTCGACAAGATGATTGCGATCGACCAAAGCCCCATTGGTCGCACACCACGATCAAATCCTGCGACTTATATCAAAGTCTTCGATGATATCCGCAACTTGTTTACGCAACTTCCTGAATCGAAACGTCGCGGCTACAAACCGGGTCGATTTAGTTTTAACGTTGCGGGTGGGCGGTGTCAGGCGTGTGAGGGAAATGGTTCGAATAAATTGGAGATGGATTTTCTGGCGGACGTTTGGGTGACGTGCCCGGTGTGCGAAGGCCATCGTTTCAACCGTGAGACGTTGGGTGTGCAGTTTAAGGAACACTCGATTGCCGATGTGCTTGAGATGGATGTTCAGCAGGCGTTGAAGTTGTTCGAAAATATTCCCAAAGTCCATCACAAGCTGAAGACGCTGCAAAACGTGGGTTTGGATTATCTGAAGCTGGGACAACCTTCGCCAACGTTGTCGGGTGGAGAAGCCCAGCGGATCAAGCTGGCTCGCGAATTGGTCAAGAAGAGTACGGGCAAGACACTATACCTTCTGGATGAGCCGACCACGGGATTGCACTTCGCCGACATAAAATTGCTACTCAAGGTCTTGCACGACTTTGTTGATGCAGGAAACACCGTCTTGGTGGTCGAGCACAATCAGGACGTTATCAAAACAGCAGATTGGTTGATCGACCTTGGGCCAGAGGGCGGAGCCGGTGGCGGCAAAATTGTTGGCACGGGGACCCCGGAGAAGATCATCAGTCGCAAGAGTTCGCATACGGGCCAGGCATTGCTGCCGGCGCTCAAGCCTTCCAAGGCGGCGAAGAAGAATGGTTCCGCCAAGGCGCGATCGCGATCCAAGGCGCGGCTGGCCAAACATGTCTCTGTGCAAGGCGCGAAACAGCACAACCTCAAAGAGGTTTCAGTGAACGTGCCGCGCGACAAGATGACTGTGTTCTGCGGACCCAGCGGCAGTGGCAAAAGTTCGTTGGCGATGGATACGATCTACGCGGAAGGCCAACGGCGTTACGTCGAGAGTCTTAGTTCTTATGCCCGGCAGTTTGTGAATCAAATGCAAAAACCGGAACTCGAACATATCGAAGGGCTGTCGCCGGCCATCGCAATAGAGCAGCAAAATCTGGGAAGCACGCCGCGTTCGACGGTGGGAACGACAACGGAGATTTACGACTATTTGCGAATCTTGATGGCACGAGCCGGTAAGCCCCACTGTCCAGATTGTGACGTGGCAATCGGCACCCAATCGGCTGACGAAGTCATCGAGAAGGTGATGTCAGCCAAAGAGGGTGCGAAAGTTTACTTGTTGGCTCCGGTCAGCATCGCGGTGGGTGAAGAGTACGAACCACTTTGGGAGTCGCT
This sequence comes from uncultured Pirellulaceae bacterium, assembly GCA_964471695.1. Lineage (GTDB taxonomy): Bacteria > Planctomycetota > Planctomycetia > Pirellulales > Pirellulaceae > CAYYHV01. The sequence continues at coordinate 3,416 of CAYYHV010000257.1, read as the reverse complement.
TCGCGCCAGCGGCTACGTGCGTGTACGCATCAATGGGGAAACTCACCCTCTCGACGATCCGCCGAAGATTGATCGTCGCCGCCGCCATATTGTTGAAGCGGTTGTGGACCGTGCCGTGATTCGGAAAAAGTCGCGTTCACGCATCGCCGAAAGTTGCGAAGCCGCGTTGTCGCTCGGCTCGGGGGTTATGCATGTGGCCTTTGCGGACGAAAAACGTCCAGAGCGCGAATGGCAAGTCATTGTTCACAGTCAACACCTGGCATGCGACCAATGCGGTCGCAGTTTTGAGCCGCTCACACCACACAATTTTTCGTTCAACAGCCACCTGGGCTGGTGTGAAGATTGTGAAGGCTTGGGCACGCAGACCGGAGCAAATCCAGCCGCCTTGTTGCGCAATCAACAGATGACTTTGGCCGACGGCGTCTTGCTGTTGTGGCCTGACCTTAGCAAACCAGTCTCAAAACTCATGCTCGAAGCGCTTTCCAGCCGAACGGGCGTGCCTCTGGATGTGCCATTCAACCAGTTGAACGCGCGGGCTCGAAGGATTCTGCTGCACGGCGCGGGCGAAACGTGGTTTGAAGTGATGGCACCGACCAAGTCAAAATCGAAAGCTCGATCGAAAGCCAAGGCCAATGCGCGGCCGTTCAAGTTCCAATTCAAGGGCTTGTATCCAGCACTGGAGGAAGCCGCACGTCTTTCGCCTTCGTTACGTGGAAAACTCCAACACTTGGTGGACGAAGTCGAATGCTCGGCATGCGGCGGCAGTCGCTTACGCGATGATGCGGCGGCTGTTCGGTTCCGTAAATTAACGATCGACCAATTGTGCCGAATGCCATTGGGTGAGCTGCAGGAAACGGTCAACAAGTGGAAGCTGAATCAGCGCGAGCGACGTATCGCTAATGAACTGGTTCGCGAAATCAAAAATCGCGTTCGCTTCCTCAACGATGTCGGCTTGGAATATCTAACGATCGGGCGAACCGCGAATTCGCTTTCCGGGGGTGAAGCACAACGTATTCGACTGGCCAGTCAGCTTGGCAGTGGGTTGTGTGGAGTCCTCTATGTGTTGGACGAGCCGACGATTGGGCTGCACCCGCGTGATAATACCCGGTTGCTCGGCGCGCTTCATCGGCTGCGCGATTTGGGAAACACTTTGTTGCTCGTGGAACATGATCGCGACGTGATCAGCGGCAGCGATCAGATCATGGACTTTGGTCCAGCCGCTGGGAAACATGGAGGACAGATCGTTGCCGAAGGGAACCCCAAAGCACTTGGCAAGAAGAAAGGTTCGGTGACGGGGCCCTACTTGTCTGGCAAGAAAGCCATACCGGTTCCTTCGAATCGTCGAGTCGTGTTGGAGCCGGTCGAGCCGAATCAATCGAGCAGTGCTAACACCGTGCGTGAGGCGATGCCCAGCTACGCAGTCCGCAAGAAGAAGCCGACGAAAAAAGCCACCAAAAAGTCGACGAAGAAGCGGACGAACAAGTCGGAAAGTCTTGCCGCGAAGTCAAAACAAGCAGAACTGGCGTTTGCCGCAAACCCACCTGAGCATCAAACCGATTGGTTCTCAGTCATCGGGGCTCGACATAACAACTTGCAAAATGTAACGGTCAAGATTCCGCTGGCTCGATTCGTAGCCGTGACGGGGCCGAGTGGTAGTGGTAAGAGTTCGTTGATCGAGGACGTGATCTATGCGGCGCTTGCCAGACGATTGCATCGAGCCCACACCATGCCGGGAGCCCACGACGACCTGACGGGGCTTGAGCATATCAACAAAGTCATCCGAGTCGATCAGCAGCCACTCGGAAACTCGCCGACATCGAATCCCGCGACGTATACGGGCGCGTTTGAATACATTCGCAAGCTGTTTTCCCAATTACCAGACTCGAAGCTGCGTGGCTATACGGCTCGACGATTCAGTTTTAACGTCCCCGGTGGTCGGTGCGAAGAATGCGAAGGAAATGGTCAACTTTGCATCGAGATGCATTTCCTCCCCGACGTTTGGGTGCCGTGTGATACTTGTCACGGCAAACGATACAACACGGAAACGCTCGAAGTCACTTACCGTGGTCGGTCCATTTCCGATGTGTTGGATATGACGTGTGGCGAAGCCGTTGAGTTGTTCGAAAATATCCCGAAGATTCGTCGAATTCTCCAGACGCTATGCGATGTTGGCCTGGACTATGTAACGATTGGGCAATCGGCTCCGACGCTGTCGGGCGGTGAAGCACAACGAGTCAAACTGGCTTCGGAGTTGTCTCGTCCCGATACCGGTCAAACGTTGTACTTGCTCGACGAACCCACAACCGGATTGCATTTTGACGATCTGACTAAACTGTTGGGAGTCCTGCAGCGACTCGTCGACATGGGGAACACGGTTGTCGTCATTGAACACAATCTTGACATTATCAAGTCGGTAGACTGGGTGATTGACATGGGCCCCGAAGCGGGCGCCGGTGGTGGACAAGTCGTATTCGAGGGGACGCCGGAACGACTGGTGGCTTACGCTGAGAAGAATCGTCCAAAAATGAATGGGGCTGCGAAGGCAAAAGCCGTCGGTCCGAGGAAAGGGAGTCTGCGTTCTCATACTGGCGAAGCCTTATCGCCTGTTTTGGCCGCAGGCCCGCTCGAGCATCGCAAGTTGTACGATCCCGAGGAGGCTGAGAAGTCCAAGTCGCAGGGGCAGGATATCGCGGATGTGGGTGCCGATACGAAGATGCCATGGGAAACTCGCGGTGAAAACTGGCATACGGTCGAACGCGTTGACCGCCGGGGAGAGCCTTGCCGTTGGGACGGTCAAATTCTAGCTCGTGTTGTCGAGCTGATTCACGATAGTGGTGAATTTAGCGATACGAATTGGAATCATCGCACTGTTGTGGAGATTGCTGCCAAGAAAAAGTCGGATGGTTGGTTTATGCACGCCATCACTGGCGAGTCGTGGATTCTCAAGATTAAGTTTCGGGTCGCGAAGAATACGTTCAAACGTGAACAGCTGCAATCGCGTATTCCATTGCCGACGCTCAACGAGATGGACGACTTGCCGATCTATGGAAACGAGCCGCGAGTGAAGGTCAAGAATCTGCGCGGGCTGTGGCAAGAAGTCGAGATGCGTTTTCACAGTTGGGATGAAGCCGACACACCAGAATTCTGGAAGTTTGTGAAAGAAGCGGTCGCCGGTTTTAAAAAGCAGACAGAGCGGGGCGCACTGAATCCTGACGATCTGACGCCTTGGAAAGTGCTTGGCGAAAAGTGGCACTATCTACCGAAGGGATTCAACCAACCGCCCGAATGGAAACCGGATTTGCTCAAACGAATCTGCAAACTATTGAAAGATGCGGCTCCCGAAGGTGAATTCGAGTGGACAAACAAAGTACTCGTGCACTACCGAGTCTCCGGGCAAAAAGAACCTTGGGCCAGTC
>CAYYHV010000256.1:0-11241 GCA_964471695.1 uncultured Pirellulaceae bacterium | reverse complement strand
GGCAATCACCGCGTACCCGACCATCTGATAATGGAAAGCCGATCGCTCATTTTGCTGTCGAGCCGCAATATAGAGGGGCGTCCGGCCCGTCACCGAGAACTCGACGTCCGTGTTGGATACTTCCGCAGCCGCTTCTTCGGCGACTTTACGAATCCCGCTGATACAATCATCATTCGATTCGACGAAAAAGAAGTCGTATCGCAGCAGCATGACCGTTGTCCGCGCATCCTGAGATAGAAACTGCCCTCGCACCAAGGGATTGCGCAGCGCTTTCTCTTTCGCGTTCTCAAACCGAGCCTGAGAAGCCGTCGGATTGGGTACCAAGGGCTCGGGCAACCCAAAAATATTCGACGGGGGCACGCGATCCATCCAAACACAGCTGGTCACATACGGTAGTGCCTCGATCCGCTCCACGACGTTACGCAGCATCTTGGCGCCATCCGGCGTGAAGAACGAATCTGATTCCGCGACCAGGATCGCATGGGCATTGGAAATGCTGAACGGATTCACATCCGGTGGACGTTCGTTCTCACTGCGATCTACCTCTGCAACCTGCTGTTCAACTTCCTCTTGAGCAGGACGTAACCAGTCGAGAATTTTTTCCGGCGCGACATGTCCCATCACAGCCGCCGCCGTGATCGCCAGAATAATGATGACCGTGATGACGGGCCAATCCACAATCCAACTCGTTGCCCGATGAAAAGCCCGCGTCATACCTGCCACCCGCACGTTGGCATCTCATTCCATCCCGAGGCATGAGCGAGGAGCAAATCACCAACACTCCGATTTCGTACTACCATTCAACCAATACCGTGCCCATCTTCTGCGACGCGACTTTTTACGAACTTCAACACGGCCGGCAACTACTGGACTCGCCAACGCGCTTGCGCTTCAATTTCTTCACGAGTCAACTTGCCATCGTCATCCTTATCCATGCGATAGAACTGATACTGCCGAAACACAAACGGAGTCTCGTACTCGGTAACTACTCCATCCTTGTTCTTGTCAAACTTGGCAATAATCCGATCCGCCTCCGCTGACATCTTGGCTTGGATTTCCGGTGGAATGACATCTGGTTTTTCCTCTTCCGACGACTCCTGATCCCCTTCAGATTTCTCTTCCGATTTGGCAGGCTTGTTGCGAGGCACGGAAATCTCCAGGAACACAACCGACATTTCTTCCCAAGTCTGGTCGCCCCAGGTTACATGCTGAGTCGGATCGGGGTTTACCGGGTTCTCGTCCGAGTTGTCGAAAGTCGACGTAAAACTCAACTTGTCGATCGAGGACAATGCCAGAGGCTCGGTCAAAATATACGAATGCTGCCAGTTGAAATCGTAGCGAGGTACGTCCAGCAACATCTCCGATTTATCCTTCGTCTTTGCGCTGAGCGAAAACGACTTGCCCCGCAAATGCATATGGGGAGAAATCGCCAACAACTCCGCATCTTCCGGAAAATAGCGCACAGTATTCGTGACATGATGGTCTCCCGCGTGCGGTGGAATCTCAAACTCCTGTTCGATACCAACGATGGAATACATCTCGCGAGTAATCGTCGCAGGATCATCGGCAAACGTCATAGCAATCCGCGTCTTGTCGGTTTGCTCCGTCCCGGTTGGGGTATAGTGTTGCTGAAAGACCAGCTTCGATTTGGCAGGAATGCGAATCGCATAGCCGGGCGGGAACTCCGGATTCGATTGGCCCGGCACATAAGCCGACAACCAACCAATGCCTCGAAACTGCGAACCATCCGGCGGACGAATGAACACAATGCTGTGATGGACCACGCCATGATTTCCCGGCAGCACCTGAGCCCCCGTAACCCATTTGTCTTCCTGGAATCCCGGATCAACAACAAAGTACTGGTACTCGACGGTTCCGTCAGCAGGGACGGTAAACGCCTGATCATTCATATCCAACACGAGGTCAGGCTGTCGCGCCAGTCGCCATCCTTGGGTGAATTCAACCTTCTCTGGCAAATCCGCAGCGTCGCCATACGGCATGCCATTCTTCACCCACTTGGCAAGCTGGTCGCGATCTTCGCTGGGCATCTCCCGTGCATTCACAAACTTGCCGTGATCCGGGTTGGCATGCCAGGGCGGCATGCGTCCGTCGTCGATGACTTCTAAGATCGTGTCCGCCCAACCGGTGGCTTCTTCATAGTCGGTCAGAGCAAAGGGCCCAATCTCACCTTCACGATGACACTCGACGCAATGTTTCTGAAAAATGCGAGCCACATGTTTGCAGTAAGTCACATCACTCGACGCAACGGGCTCACGGACTCGTCCAATCAAACATCCGGTGGCTTCCTGTTGCGGGTGAGTCACCGAATTACCAGCTAGACATTCATCAATCGCGAGCTTCAAATCGTGCTTCGTCGGCTTGGCTCGTGCAATCCCCGGTTCATACTGATCGTCAATGCGACCCTGGTATTTGATCTCAAACTGTTTGTCGAGCAGGAAGACCTCGGGTGTCCTCGTGGCCTTGAATTGATCCGCAACCACATTCCGATAGTCTTTCAACATCGGAAAGCCTAACGCATGCGTCTTTACGTAAGCCGCCACATCCTCCATGGAATCCTGCGAATTGCTGCTGATTGCGAAAAATCGCACCTGGCGCTGATGTGACTTGCGATACTCCGCAGCCAACTCCGTAAGCCGCCGGGCGTAGAGTTTCGCCATCGGGCATTCCGTACCAAGGAAACAAACCACGGTCAAATCCGAATAACCGGGTGATACACTGATCGTTTTGTTATTCGTATCCGGCAGCGCGAATGCTTGCGGCGTTACGACTTCGCCGAACAGCGAACTTGCAGAGGCCATCAATATGATGGTTGAAATAAGTCTGGACATACGCCGGACGTTGAGCTGAAACTTACGCATAGATGCTCTCACTGGAAAATTCTGGCAGTTGCAGTATAGAGAATTCGACGTCGAGAAGCAGTTCGAATTTTGTGGCGGCAAACCACTCCAATCAGAATTTGGCGGTCGACAGCGTCAATCATCTTTCGTCGACGTCTTCTTCAGCGTCTTCCTCGGCTTCGGCCAATTCCGCGTCGACAACGGTTGACTCCTGTTCAGCCTCAATCGCTGCTTCAGCCGCAAGTGCTGCCTGATCAGCTGCCGCCTTCATAGCTTGAAGCGCCTGTTCGCGTTGCATCATGACCGCGCGAGACCTCGAATACATCATGAAACCGACTCCACCCATCCCACCGACGAGCAGCAGAACCACCACAGCCAAGATGACTACGACATCGTCACGTGATTTGTTCGACATTTGACGACTCCTGAGAATTCCAAGACTGCACGACGGGTCCAGCTTATCTCAAGGACGGCGCCGGACAAAATCCGACGGCTTTTGAAGAGAAGCGATGCGCCATAAAGCGTGAGGTACACCTACCTCAGGAACGGCCGCGCCTCAGGTTCCCAAACTAGAATCTCACCTTTACCGGGAACCGACATGTCGCCTGTATAGCGAGCGTACGTGCCGTGCTCGAATTTACTGGGCAATTCCAGCCCCAGACTGGCAAGATGTCGAGCATAGACTCGCATGAATACCGGATTGTAATTCGCTGCACGAGCAAACGTCGGCATCAGCTTCAGCGGCTCGAGCGAAATGATCGTGCCGCGATTCATCCAAGCTCCCGTGCGAATCTCTGCACCCTTCATCAAGACGATCGTGCCGCCTTTCATCTGCAGTCCCGCAAAGTCCTTGACGCGATCACCCACTACGATCGTACCGCGACGCATACGCAAACCGACTTCCAGTCCCGCCGTTCCCGAAACAATAATCGTCCCGTTGCGCATGCCAGCCAGACTGCCGCGATAGCCGCCGCCAATCTGACCGCCGGCGTTCCCATGAACGCGAATAAAGCCGCGGCGCATTTCGGCTCCGATCCAATCGCCGGCGTCGCCATGCACCTCGATGTGACCACCCTTCATATAGGCGCCAAGATGCATACCCACGTTGCCCATCACTGTGATCCGGCCACGCGTCATGGCTCGACCCATCCAGCGAACACGATGCAGGTCGCCGTGGAGGTAGATCAACTCACTTCGCTCGCCTTCGACGTCAAAAAACTCGTCCAGCCGATACTGTCGCTTGCCATGGTAGACTCGCAACTCGCGAATCTCCGCGTTGGATTTGTCCGCAAAGACGTCGGGAGAAATCAACTCGGCTTCGAGCAGGATGTTCGGCGGGTTTTTCAGTCGCAACGTGATCATTCGACTTTGATGCAATCTTTGATTTCAGGGTGTTCCAAACGCTCCATCTCCACCGGATAGTTTTCAAACTGCATTGTGTAGCAATCCTCAAACAATGGCTGGAGAAACGCTTCCGTCGACGGATCGTACGACGGCTGCACAATAAACTCGCGACCTTCGGGAGTCGCACGGATTTCGCCGGCGTCAATAATGACTTCGCCAGCTTTGATTACGTACCGTGGATGACCGAACATGTAGGCGATGTCTTTGTTCGGTTCATAAAGAATGATGTCCGCATCGCAACCGACGCCAAGGCTGCCCTTCTTCGGTAACCCCAAGGCACGGGCCGGACCGGCGGACATGATCGTTGCAATCTCATAGAGCGTATACTCGCGCGTAATCTCCGGCAGCGTAATCTTCGACTTGACTTTCGAGGTCAGCTTGGCCGTACACTCATTGCGAAAATCCGCACACATCAGCAACTGAATGATTTCCGGATATCGCCAGAAGCAGGCGCCGTTCGGATGGTCAGTCGACAGGAAGACTCGCCACGGATCGTCGATCAGCAACAACAGCTCCAAGCCGACTGCCCACTGCACAGCATTCACAAGATTCGACGGGCGATACGTGTAGGGAACAATGCCACAGCCGGTTTCGTTCTCCACATCGAGGTTGCCCCACTTGCGACCCGTCAACTTGTGAAGCAGATGTTGCCACGGACCATCGGCCGTGATCGTCACGGTATCGCCAAAGAGCACCGCACCTGCATCCGTCGTCAGATTGGGATGCGCATTGAAGTACTCGGCCATCTCCGCCGACGCACTGCACATGGTGTCCCAACCGTCGCCGCCGTAGCAGTGGTATTGCAGATGGGCAATGTGGGCTCGTCGATTCTCCAGGTTCTTCATCGTCTCGATCGTCGTCGAGATATTTCCAGGAGCCCCAAGATTGTTACAGTGCAGATGAATCGGATGCGGCAGTCCCAGATCGTCGCAAATCTTCGACAACTGGCGAACGATCTGCCCTGGAGTCAACTTGTTATATCCGGCAATCGGATCGGACAATTGCTTTGCGTCGGCTCCCCACTTCCACGCCGCGACACCGCCGGGATTCACGGCTTTGACGCCATAAGCCTTGGCCGCCGAGATGTACCACGCTACCACATCTTTGGCACGATCGTACTCGCCGTCCTCCAACAGGTTCATCATGATCTCGTTGTTAGCCAGCAAGACACAACTACTCTTGTCGAGAATCGGAATGTCACCCAATTCTTCGTGGGTATGTCGAGCCGACATGACCGGCACCGCAGCCTCGTTGACAGTGGTCCAGCCCATTCCCGCATAGAGATAGCCCGTCGCAAAAGTCGTCGGGGCCATGCCGCCCAGCCCGGATCGACGCGATTGCGTACGAATAAAGGCCTGAGTCCGACGATGGTCCTCTGGCGTCATGGCGCGAGCAAAGTTGATCGAGCCGCCGGCGACATGCGTATGCACATCGACTCCGCCAGGGAAAATAACCATCCCCGTGGCGTCAATCTCGATACCGCCTACGCCCGATTCAACGAACTTTCCATCCTGAATGAAAAGCTCTTTGACTTCGCCATTAATCCCGTTCGCCGGGTCGTAAACTTTGCCGCCAGTGATTCGCAACATATTTTCGTCTGAGTTCTTCCAACGCTGGACGTTTCTGACTCGGGCAACTTAAAAGCGTCGTTTGACTTACCTCAAAGTGGACTCGTTCTCGAACCGGTATCCTAAGGACGCTAAACCTGATTCAAAATCATTGTCTCGCCCTCAGGCATCCATTCAGGTTTCTTCGCAACCAACTCGTTGATGCGACGGACGACTTCTTCGTCAGAAGGATACGGTGATTTTAGCGCCGGTTTGAGCGGCAAGGGAATTTCATCCATGCGATAACCCGTTCCTGGCGCAGCGATCCCGGCGGGAGCCGTCGTGATATGCACTTTGGCCAGACGGCTGGTGTGCGTCACATGCGGATCAAGCACAATCGTGGGAATCCTTGCCAGATGGTCGATCGCCGGTTTTGGCATCGTGGCTCCCGGATCCGCCCCGATGATGAAGGCCGCGTCGCAATCGCCACGCACCAGCACATCCACGGTGGAAAACTCGCCCGGGTTATATCGCGGATAGCCACGATTGAAGGTAATGCCAAACGGATACCCCGTTTGCCAACGCATAATAACGTCTGCGCCAGTCACATTACCGTGGCCTCGCATCGGCATCGCCACAAACTTGGTGAACGCGTTCATCTCGGCAGCCAGCGTCAACAACGCCGCCGAATTCATGTGCTTCCCTCGAGTCATCGAGAGGCCCATGCCAAAGAACATGCATCCGAACTTGGCGGCTTTCATGCGCGCTACCAGGTCCTCCAGTGTTTCGAGCGTCAGTCCCGTTTCCGCAATGTGCGCAGGATCAATCGACTGGCCCTTAATCATGGCTCGCAAAATCGTGATCAGTTCAAAATCTTTCCCGGGCCGGACCTGCAAAAAGATGTCTGCCGCTTTGGCGGATTTCGTTTCGCGAATATCCACTAACACCATGGTGCGATCTTTGCGAGTCGGCAACCAGCGACTCTTCTGCATAATCGTATACTTGGTGAAATGACGTGGGTGACACTCCGCAGGATTCCCACCCCAGTACAAAATAAAGTCGGCTCGATTCTTCACTTCACCGAGCGTGCACGTAACCTTTCCACCCAACTGGGCGGCAATTTCGGTCGGACCGTGTCACAACGACGTGTGGCTGTCGAGCAAGCCTCCGAGCTGATCCGCCAGCGCCACGCATTCTTTCTGCGCTTCGCAAGTCGTATTGCTCATTCCGTAAACCAGCGGCATATCGGCGGCGTACAACAGATCGGCGGCAGCCTCAATGGCTTCGTCGACCGTAGCCTCTTTGCCATCGATCAGGGCATCCGGATACTTTTTCTCAGCCGTATGGTTCAGGAACCAGGCCGTACCCAGCACGCAGGCTTTTTTGGCTTCGTGAATGCGGACGTCGTCCGCGTGAAGTTGAATGTCGTCGCAAACGCATCCGCAAAAAGTACACGTTGCATTGTCGACCACTCTGAGCTCGCCGATGATTTCATGCGAGCCCTTGGCGTTGTTCTTGATCACCTTGGGTTAATTCTTACTTCGAAGGTGTTTTCTTCTCGTCCGAACCGGACGACGGAACCGTGAAGGTTCAGCCCAGCGCGCGACCCTGACAGCTTCCACGCACTCGGCGAGGCATAAAGCGTCCAGCGTCGACTTCTTCCCAAGCCGCATGGTTCTGCTCCGCACCCTCTTCGCTCGTTTCCAGCGAAAAGTGGGGCGAGTCATCACTCACGAGGTCGGTGGTCTTATCAATGTTATTTTTCATGACACGCCGATTATACCAGAGATGAAACGCGCGCGTTACGGCGCTTTTAGAAAAGCCCAGATACGACTTTTCATAGCCATTTCCCGCAACTTTCTTTGGTTCCTGACGCGTAAGTCGAAGAATATCGAAGCGATTTTACGTGAATTGCTTTGTGATTATGCTTGCGCCATCCCAAACCGCCAGTCAGCCCGTCGCCCCAAATCTGCCAACTCTCCCCGGTGGCGGAAGATCGCAACAAAAAAAAACCTCGGTGACCGAGAGGCCAGCGAGGTCTGATTCGATACGAAGCGTAGCAAGATTCTAGAAATCCGAGTCGATCGCCAGCCCGTCGTCGCGGTGCCCAATCGCATTGAACGTCTCTACATCAACATTGAAGCTGATCAACGTGACGTGACCATCGGCAAAGACCGTATTAATCCCGGCTGAATGAGCCGAACCAAATTGGTAGCCAAGGTTGCGAGTCGTGCTGGAGGGCGCTCCAGGGATTGCGTCAGCTGCAGGCGCGACGCCCGTGAAACGAATGATGTCCGGGTCCCATCCGTCTGTCCAGCCAATATCATCATGCCAATCCCCAATCTGATAGCGGTTGATCGCCAGCCGCTTCTCGCTCACGGCCATCGTCTTGGATGTACCATCACTGACTTGTCCCATGCGGCAAGGCTTGTCAAAGAACGTACGCGTGATGACGCCCTGGTAATCCATCGAGTTCTCTTTTTCAGCGAGTCGTGTACCACTCAGGCTGATGTGAGAAATCGATTGCCAATACCAGTGATCAATGCTGGTGAATGCCCGTCGAACGTCATCGTAATTTCCGGGGGTCGCGCTCGCATAATCATTGAGAGCACACCCCTGGCTACAGTCCTCAGCAGACGGCCGGCGAGCGACGAGGACCGTGTTCGATCGACGCGAAGGACAGAAATACATCGAGACTGGCGTGCCTCGTACAATCAAATCTCTTTCTCGATCACCAGCCCCATATCCATCCGAGACCCTCTGAAGAGCGCCGTCTTCCACAAACGGAAGTATTTGAACCATCCAACCATAACCTGCTCCCCATTGGGTGTCATCATTACCCTGGTCGTGCCAAGGTTCCGTACCGCCCTGTGGAAATACACGATTGGAATTTTCGTAGTTCAGTATGGCCAAACCAGCCTGCTTGAGATTATTGACGCACTGCATGCGTCGAGCCGCTTCGCGAGCCTGTTGAACAGCTGGCAATAGAAGCGACACAAGAATGCCAATAATGGCGATCACGACGAGCAATTCGACCAAGGTAAACCCCAGTCGCCGAAGAGAAGACGTTCGCATAACTTGTACCTCACGAATTGTGGGAGCGAATTTGACAAGAGAGAGCCAGACAAGGGTTAGATGATTATTCTTCCGATAAGAGCCTTTCAAGCTCGGCTGATTCCAGTTCTTGAGCATAAGCCGACTCAAAACAAACCAGCTTCTTCCCGTCGTACCCAGTTCTTTCGTAGCAGGCGATATTCTTGTCTATTCCCTTGTTGCCGGCTGTTTTCCCGTACTTGATTTCAAACATTTCCCCGTCACGAGGAGACGTGAGTAATTCCTCAGGTGTTACCGTTAAGGGTTTAGGCCGATCCGATAGCCGTTTGTTGATGAATTCCATGAATTCATCCTGATCCTTAGGCGCTTTGCCTCGATGTTCAGCCCGAAACAATTGATACCACTTTGCAACACCCTCAATGGCAATTATCCCTTCGGGCGGCGGTGGAGGCTCGCAACCCGAAGACAAGAGAAGACCAACACTCATGAACAACCATAACAGCAGCCGGTAGTCGCAGAGCTTCATATCCGCCTCATGGAGAAGAGTTGTACTTACAGCCCACCACAACCTAGCGACGGCTTTTCAAAAATTCAACAATAATCGCGAGGTTTCTATCTCCTCCCGGATCACAAAACAGCGCGGCTTTCGCCAATCTGCATTGCGATCTACGTTTGGTCGCTCTCGGCGTGGGCTTTGAATTGGTCAAACCACTTTTGGGCCTGCTTGCGAAACATGCCGGGAAAGAAGAACGCAATGATCCTCGGCATAATACCGTTGAACCTGGTGTACTCGACTTCACAAATAAAGCGAGTCGCCTGACCGTTGTCGAGTTCAACAAAACGACTGGTCATGGTGTTCTCCATATGGACATGCTGATACAACGCGGAGAACTCGTCTGGCAGATTGTTGACAGTGATCGTTTCCAGCAACTCCATCTCACATCCATTGTGTGAGTAGAACATTTTCTTTTGCGCACCGATTGTTCCGGGCTCGCCGCAAACATGTTCGGTACTTTGAAATCCGTCCTGCCACTTTGAAAGATTGTCGGGGTTTCGAAAAAGATCAACAACGCGTTGGCGTGGAGCCCCGATATCCATCTGGCTGGTGAACTTCATATTACGATCTCGGCGAAACCTGTCGTTATCTGGACCGTTAGAGTCTATTCGACTTGTGGCTCGCATCCAAACGGATCACACCCGGCGCTGCAATCTGTATGCCTTCGCCATCAGCATTAAAGTCCGTACTTGACCGTTGGCACCGATGCCATCAAGGTCCAAATCACCCGACAGAAAATTGAGTCGGTTGCCAGCCCCAGCATACCCTTGTTCGCTTTCACCCATTAACCTGGGCTCGCCAAACACTTCACTCGTCGCGGCATTTTTAACGCTTTGGCGAAGACTCGCAGGAAAGAATGGGGACCTGAGCTCCCCTTGTGTTTACATGCCTTGAATGACGCCTCAAACCACAAGACCATAGCTCTCAAAACACTGGCAAAGCCAGTGCCACCCCGCCGCGCTGACGCCAAAGGTTACGTTTCCAGACCGTCTTTTGTTTTATCACGGCTAAGTTCATCTGCTCCCCACACAGCCCATCCGCAGGTAATCCCTTTTCGATCGGTTGCGGGGACTTGTTGGCAATCGCCACGTGTTCTTCACACCGGCGACACGCGTATTTGACGCATTGATGCTCAATCGCCTTTAGCCGCGCCGGTAGTCAGACCCCACTATCGTGTTTCCCATTGCAGGCCGAGCCCCGGTGTTTCCGGGACGATCACTCGAATTCGGCTCTGGCTTACTTTTGCTTCAATCTTCTCAGAGACACCGCCGGAGTGAGATTCAAGCTTGCTTGGCTTGGGGGTTCGGCTTTCGCGATAGACTTGGCCGTTCTTGTTTTTCAGTTTTACCCACGGTTGCGGCATCGATATCCTTGAATGCAAGCGGTATAAACTTGACACCCACGGGTGGTCATAGAGTGAACCGGTCTTGAATGTCATTTCGGAAAACTGACTGTAAACAATGGTTGTGTCAGGCAAATCACGACGAAGCGTTTTCAACTGCTCGTTAGTGAGGAACGTGCCCTCAATGTCCAACCACTCCAAGTGTCTCATTTCCGATAGAAGCGGGATGGCTGTCTTCACCCAACGCCCTTTAACATACAGGCTTCTTAGTGGGCGAAACTGACTCACGATTGCTAGATCATTGCAACAAACTTCGTCACTCACGCACTTCCCTGAGAGCAGTCCTTTAAAGTTTGGATCAATCGCCGCGCGGTCGATCCGCATTCGTGGAATGAACTGATCACTATTCAAGCTCTTCGTCGAGCCTTGGAGCTCCCGAATACGTTGAGGAGGTATGGAATTCCCCACGAAAAGTGGACA
>CAYYHV010000255.1:274-11265 GCA_964471695.1 uncultured Pirellulaceae bacterium | reverse complement strand
CAGGCTGATCTGAACACGTTCTTGAACAATCCATCCAGCATTCAATTCACCGGAGTTGCTAACGCCAACGGCGTTGCGGCTGATTCGATCCAAGTCGAAGTGACCGACAATGGTAACATCGGCAACGGTGGCGGCGGGGCAATTCTCCTCGGCTCGACAGATATTGACATAGATGCAGTAAACGATGAGCAATCATTGGACACGAATACCAACCTGAACCTTGACGAAGGAGCGACTCAGCAGATCTTGCAGACGATGTTGGAAACCACAGACTACGACAACAGCCCCGTCGAGATTGTCTATACCGTCACGATACCGCCAGCGAACGGTACGCTTCTATTGCTTGGAGTACCGACATCATCGTTTACCCAAGCCGATGTGAACTCCGGTTTGGTGAGTTACGAGCACGACGGGAGTGAAACCACAATCGACGACTTTGATTTTGCGGTGGACGATGGGCAGGGAGCGGTGACGAGCGGCACGTTCGCGATCTCTATCAACTCCCTGAATGATGCTCCGATTGCTGTCGACGATGGTTCTTATACGGTGGATGAAGGGGCGACACTTTCGGTGCCATCGCCAGGCGTGATTGACAACGATTCCGATCCGGAAAACAACCCGTTGACAGTGTCCGTCGTGACCGGGCCAACGAACGGCGTGCTCAATATGAATGCGGATGGCTCTTTCGATTATCAGCACGACGGTAGCGAGACCACGACGGATTCTTTCACATATCGTGTCTCTGATGGCAACGGCGGGGAAGACACAGCGACGGTCAATATTACGATTCATCCAATCAACGATGCGCCAGTTGCCGTAACCGAGTCTTATTCGCTTGACGAAGACAACTCACTGAGCGATGACGTCCTTAGCAACGATTTCGATGCCGAGTCAGACTTGCTGACCGCCGAACTGGTTTCTGATGCCAGCGAGGGAACACTGACGCTCAACTCGAACGGTACCTTTACTTATGTTCCCAACGCCGATTTCAATGGCTCAGACAGCTTTACTTATCGAACCTTTGACGGTAATGACAGGTCGGCAGATGCGACGGTTGTACTAACGGTTAACGCTGTCAATGATGCCCCCGTCGGTGGCAATGATGGCTTCTCGACGACAAATCTGGAAGCGTTGGTTGTGGGTGGATTAGGCGTACTTGCCAACGATGGGGATGTTGATGGGGATCCGGTTTCGGTGATTCTCTTGACTCCACCTTCCAGTGGCAGCGTCGCTCTCGCACCCAATGGAACATTCACCTACACACCTGACAACATGTTTTCCGGAACGACTACCTTCAGCTACATGATGACGGATGGCGCCGTCATGTCTGACCCCGTGACTGTCACAATCGACGTCGTGCAGTTTGGAGCACCCAGCAACAATAATCCCACCGACGACGGCAACGACGATGATGATGGCGACAATGGTAGTGATTCTGGAGACAACGAAGATAACGGCGTCACGGAAACCAAGGTTTTGCTGACTCCGCCTGTTCGTGTGGAGTACGAAGTCGATGATAAATCGGAATCAACACGAGCTGTGAAACGCCTGGACTCCGATCAGAATTTGCATCTCATGCAGTCCATCGCAGCAATTTCAAGTGCCAATGGGGATGCCGAATTTCATAGTCAACTTCGAAGTTTGTACGTTCACGAAGTCCAGGTTGAGTTTCAGAAGGGAATGCAGTTTGGCAACGTGACTGCACAAGCGATCGACACAAGATTGTTGTGGGATGGGATGGACGAAGCACAACGGATGTTGGAAGAAGAACTGTTTTTGGAGAAATTCATTTCGGGATCAACGATCCTTGCGACGACCGGTGTGGCTGCCAGTTACCTACTCTGGGTTATGCGAGGTAGTTACCTTCTAGCTCTCGTCGCCTCTTCTTTACCTACGTGGGCGATGGTTGACCCGTTGCCGATTCTTGACAGTGCTGCTGATTTCAATGAAAGAAGCGGAGCCGAATCGCTCTTGAACATCGCAACCAGGCAGGTTGCTCCTAGTTCGCTGTGAATTTGCTGATAACCGTATATTCCGAATAAACGAGATTATCGACCTGTCGAAGTAGCCATAACGTTCGAGTGATGTTGCCGCCGGGAAACATTACTGATTCGCCGCATCGATTATGGACTTTCGCATGCGGTTGCACGCCATAAATCTGGATCTACGCCCTATCTTTTATTAGGGAGGCCTGCGCGACAGCCTAAGCAGGAAGAATAAATGACATCAACGACACAAGATGACTGTACGGATTCGAATCAGCCCGAGCCCAAGATTTTGGTGCCGCGGTTGGATTGTGATCGCCTCGAAGATCGAATTCTCTACAGTGCTACGCCGATTGATCCTGACTTGATTAATCATTCAGAACCCGAGCTTGACGTTTTCGGTGGTGAGTCGGAAGGGATGTCGGTTCTTGATGTGTTAATGGGAACGTCTGTAGATTCGCAAGATGATGTCATTGCGGACATTGACGAACTGATGCTGCAGATTGAAATTGTCGGCGAACCCGCCAGCTTTCAGTCCCCGACAGACGCTGGCAGTTTCGAGTTGGTGTTTGTCGACCAGTCGGTCGCAAACTATGAACAATTGATTGCGGATCTGTCGGCTAACAGCGAATCGGATGTTGAAGTCATCTTGCTCGATGCCAGTCAGGATGGGATTGAGCAGATATCGAGTGCGCTTGATGGCCGAGTCGATGTCTCGAGCGTTCACATTATTTCGCACGGCAGCGCGGGGCAAATTCAGCTAGGCAATGCCTTGCTGTCATCGGACACGTTGGACGGCTACGCTGGTGACGTCGCTGGTTGGAAATCAGCGCTTGGCGCCGATGCGGACTTGCTATTTTATGGTTGCGATTTGGCTGGTGATGATCTTGGCGAGGAGCTTGTCGATGCCATAGGAGAGTTGACTGGAGCTGACGTCGCTGCGAGCGACGACATCACCGGACACGCCTCACTCGGCGGCGATTGGGAATTTGAATACATCATCGGAGATGTCGAAACCAGCGTAGTCTTCTCCGTCGACGTCCAATCGAACTGGTATGGGACGCTGGATATTACCAGTAACCTTGTCGCTCACTACGAATTTGAAGAAGGTAGTTTCGCTATTGCCGGCGATTCGACCGCAAACAATAACGATGGCACTCTGTGGGATCCAAACAGTTGGACGACCGATAGCGCCGTCGGTTCCTACGCGCTCGACTTTACCGGCGACGCAACTACCAACAACACGTATGTCTCTGTTGTTGACAATCCGGCACTCGACTTTGGAGCCAGTGACTTTACCGTTTCGTTCTGGATGAATTCTACCAACATCCCGACTGGTTCATCGCGAGTTCTCGGCCAGTCAAGTGGCGGTGATGGTTTTGTGTTCTTCATCGACGTTTTGGGAGACATCAACTTTCAAGTCATGGGGTCAACCAGCACCGGCATGGTCGACGATGGGGGCCATCTCGATGGTGATTGGCACCTGGTGACGGCAGTGAAGACTGCAAGCCAAGTCGAATTGTTTGTCGATGGTGTTTCCGTTGAGATCGATGCAACCGCGGTGGGAAGTGTAAATAGCGCCGAACAATTGACGATGGGAGCCACGACGAGTCTCTCGAGCGACTTCGAGGGAATGCTGGATGATGTCCGTATTTACGACCGGGCACTGTCGACGACCGACATTGTAGAGCTGTACAGTGTGGGAGCTTCCCCGGGAACACCCGTCGAGAATATCGTCGCTGGTCCGCAGTATGGTGCCGTGGACGCCGATATCGTTTTTGATGCGGCTAAGAACAACCAGATATCCGTAGTAGATGATGCGGGGACCAATCTTGATATCACCCTGTCGGTTACCGATGGTACACTGACGCTGGGATCAACTTCCGGACTCGCTTTCACGACCGGTGACGGTTCCGTCGATGCAACGATGACGTTTAGCGGTTCGATTGACGATGTCAACGCTGCGTTGGACGGTCTGACTTACGCGCCGACGACGGCCTACTCAGGAGTTGCCGTCCTCAACATCGCGACGACTGATAGTGTCGATGGATGGAGCGATTTTGATTCCATGAATCTGATCGTTGGCAACGATTTGCAGGCAACGGCAACTTCCAGCAGTGGTTTGAGCATCAATCACGACGGTGGAAACGACATCTACCTCGAAGTCGAGGACGGCGCGGCGATCGTCGACGGACTGTCCGCATTTACGACTGAGTTCCAGTTCTCGTCAGTCGATTCGACCGGTGAGCATGGTTTGCTGGAGTACACGGACGGCAGCGAAAACCTGATGATGCGAGTTCAGAGTAACGGAACGCTGCAGGTCCGGATTAACGGTGAACTTGCCGTGTTAAACACTGTCGATTATCAATCGCAGCTATTCGACGGCCATTCGCATACGCTTTCGGTGAGTTGGGACAGCGCAACGGGTGCGTTGCGAACTTACATTGACGGCGTGCTTGCGGATACGGCGACCCTTGCGACAGGGCAAACCATTAACGGCAGTAACAATCCGTTGGTGATCGGGCGGCAATATGGAAACGATGGCTCGTTCGACAACGAATTCTTTGAGGGCACGCTACACGACGTCCGGATCTTCGATGTGGTACGATCCGATAGTGACATCGCGGCACACTTTCGTTCATCTTTGCCATATGACGAAGCCAATCTGGTTGCCAACTGGACGTTCGACAACGCTGCCACCGATGGTGTCATCCTCGACACGGTCGGCGGTAACAACCTGACGATACAGCACGCCCAATTCACTGGCGCAATTAAGAGCGAAGCCGAACTCCTCTTTACAGTTGATGAGAATTCACTTGATGGAACCATTGTCGGGCAACTGACGGGGATTGATCCAGAACGCCAGGCCCAGATCGCCGCCTTGCTCAGCGCAGATTCTGAGCTCGTTTACGATGCTCAAGCGGATAAATTCTACAAAGCGTTTACGGGAGCAATCAACGGAACAACCGCCGAGAATACGGCTGCAACGACACTTTTAAATGGGGTTGGTGGTGAGTTACCGACGATCGAATCGTTCCACGAAAACAATCTTGTACATGGCCTGATTGCCAGTACCGGTGAAAACGGAGTCTGGTTGTCGGGGACAGATTCCGAGGTAGCCGACGAGTGGCGATGGGCAGACGGTACGTTGTTCTACGAAGGTGGAGTCGACGGTACGAACGTTGACGGTCGATTTGAAAATTTCTCGGCGCTTGAACCCAACGGGGGAACAAATCCGTCGCTCGTCCGCTCGTCGATCCAATCCAGTGGCGAGTGGAAGGATAGTTCTTCATCGTTATTGTTCACCGCGATGGTGGTCGAATGGGATGCGGACGAGGTGTTGGATGCGTCACAAGCCGTAACTTATGCCATTCAAACGCAAACCGTGGATGGTGCGTTCTCGATTGATGCGGACAGTGGAGAAATCACCGTCGCCGATGGTACGCTGCTCGACGCGGACACGGCCGCGACTCATACGATTACGGTGCAACTCACGGATGCGGGTAGCAACACTTACAGCGAAGACTTTACGATCTCACTTAACAATCTGGTTGAAGCCGACAGTGCTCCCAGCGACTTGTCGAGCGGAATCGAGCTGAATAGTGACGGCGGGAACGATGCCTATTTAGCCGTCGCGAGCAGTGGCAATGTTGGAGACATTGGCGACGTAATCGGCGGACTCTCAGAGCTAACACTGGAGATTAACTTCAGCGCTGACGACGCCGACCGGCAGACTCTAGTGTCCTACGCAGCTACAGATCCTGATGGAAACGATATCCTGCTTCGAGTCGATCAATTGGCAGGAAGCGGTTTTCTGACGCTTACGATCAACGGAGCCGCGAACCAGATTAACCCATTTGCTATCGACTATGACGACATTCTTCTCGACGGTGAGCAGCATGCGCTGGCGATCACTTGGGATAATACCAACGGAGATTGGGCTGTCTACGTTGATGGTGAGTTCATTGAATCTGGCACAGGGTTGGCTGCCGGGCAAACAATCGCTGGCGATGCTTCGACCGGGTCGCTTGTGTTTGGCAACGAGCAAGACGCGTACGGCGGTGGCTTTCAGTCCAACGATACGTTTCGGGGGACTTACCACGACGTTCGCATCTGGAATGAAGTGCGTAGTGAAGCCGAGATAGCGCTCAACTATCAGCAGAAGTTCGAAAGTAGCAGCCTACCTGCTGGACTGGTCGCCAACTGGCAAATGGATGGATTCAATGGCTCCAGCGAAGTCGTCGACGTTGTGAATGGCAACAACCTCAGTATTGGCCATGCAGCCGGTGCGGGCTTCGTAGCCAGTACGCCTGTCGACGATCTGCATGTTGATGAAAATGTCGTTAACGGAGCCAGTGTTGGCTTTGTTAGCCCCAGCGCGCCGCCGGTCGCAGAAGATATTGCCAGTGATGGTACGTTCACACACGCCGGGGCAACAGGTTACGTCAATGTTGGGACTGGGCAAACCATCGGCGGAGCGGGTGGCAGCTGGACCGTGGTATCCGGTGATGTTGACCTCGAGGCAGGCTGGGCGAACTCACCACTCGGCGGAGTCGCTTTGGGGCTCGACGGAGCCAATCCTGGCGCCATCGCGCAGTCGCTGACAACCGAGATTGGCACGCAATACCAAGTCGTCTTTGCGCGCCCGGGGAACTTCCAAGGCGGAACGACGCTTGCAGAACTACGTGTCGGAGCTGATGGTGACACGCATGATTTTTCGGTCACTGTGCCGGACGGATGGACAACGTCGAATCTGCTCTGGGATCAGCGATCATTCACGTTTACAGCATCGGACGTCTCGACAGACCTGCAGTTCACTTCGCTGAGCGCCTCGGGTGGCTATGGCGCTGTGATTGGAGACGTTCAAGTCATCGAAATTCCCAAGGCAGTCTCAACGATCCTGAACAACGACGCGTCGTTATCCTACGATGCCGCAACGGACAAGTTTTACAAGCTGTCGAGTATCTCATCCAACGGGGTCCAGGCTGGCATTAACGCCACGAATGACGAGCTTAACGGAGTCGCGGGGAACCTGGCGACGATCCGTTCGGACTACGAAAACGAACTGCTTCGCAATATGCTGCGGGATGCTGGTGAGAATGGAGCTTGGATCGGCGCCCAGGATACAGCGACCGAGGGTTCGTGGATTTGGCAGGATGGCTCCAGCGACACTTTCTACACGGGCGGTGCGGCGGCGGCTGGGTACTATGAGAATTTTGGTGCCCTCGAACCTTCCGGTGGAGTCTCCGAGAATCATGGAGAGCTGGTTGCAATTGACGGAACATGGAACGATCTCGATGGCTCGACGAATTGGCGCCATTTCATCACGGAGTGGGACGCGAGCGAAGTGCTGTCAAACTACACCTTCAGTCTGACCGACGACTCGGGCGGCCGCTTCGCTATTGATAGCGATTCCGGTGAGATCACCGTCGCCGACAGTTCGCAACTGGATTACGAGATCGCCACTTCTCATAACGTGACGGTCGAAGTCACCGATGCCGCTGGAAATACCTACGACGAAGTGATGACCATTGGCGTCGACAACGGTATCGAGGCCGCGCATACCGTTCCGCCATCGCAATCGGTCGATGAAGACCAAACGCTGACGTTCAGCATCGGAACGGGCAATGCCGTTTCCGTCTCGGATACTGTTGGCACGACTGATTCTCTAATGCAAGTGCGACTGTCTGCAAACGACGGTGTACTGACCCTGTCGCAGACCACTGGGCTGACTTTTGTCGAAGGCAGTAACGGCAACGGTGCGTTGGTGATCAATGGGACTGAATCGGATATCAATGCGGCGCTCGAAGGAATGACATTCACGCCTGATCCAGACTTTCATGGCGGCGTTACGCTCAACGTAACCACAGCTTTGGCGGCGGACATGGACGGGCACTACACGTTCGAAGGCGGCAGTGTAGAGGATCAGAGTTCGGGGACAGCGCACGACGGAGTCTTGTTTGGCGATGCAACCACGATCGTGGACGGTACGAGGGGGGAAGTGCTCAGTCTGGATGGAAACGGTGACTATGTCGAAATCACAGGATTGATAGATGAGCCAAACGACATTACGTTGTCGGCATGGGTCAATGCGACTAGCACGGACACGCTTGGCGGAGTCGTTATTTCGTTGGGCACCAGCCCGGCTCTTTTTCTCCAGGCGGATGGAAGTTTGATTGGGTACTACGAGTCGGGTGGCACGCACTATCTTGCTACGACTCAGGAAAGTCTGCTAGGAACTGGGTGGAGGCATGTGGCGGTTAGTGTCAACACGGCTGGCCAGGAGTTGACTGTCTATGTGGATGGTGAAGCGGTCGAGACGATCGCTGCGCCCGCACCAATCGAATACGACAACAGCCCCAATACCTACATCGGCAGAAGCGGTGATGGAACGACGGGATACGACTTTGGCGGGCTGATTGATGACGCGCGAATCTATGGGCGTTCGCTATCGTCGGATGAGATTATGGCTCTTGCAGCCGACCAGGCAGAGGTGACCGATTCCGTTTCAATAACAGTGAATGCGGTCAACGATACGCCGACCGCCAGTGCGCCAACCGCCTTGAACGCGACCGAGCAGTTGAATCTGGATTTGGATGGAGTTGGATTCTCAATCGGTGACATTGACAGCGGTTCGTCCGACGTCGAAGTCGTCTTTAGCGTTACCGAAGGCGTCGTTGCCGTTGGAGCCGGCGACTCTGGCGTGAGTGTTTCCAATGGTGGGGCTACCGTGGTGACGATCACGGGTACGACCGCAGAGATAAACGACTTGCTAAGCGGCAGTAGCTCCGGATTTGTCTGGTACCAAAATAATTCCGACAACCCGTCTGCTAACGCCACGCTCACGATGACGGTCAATGATCTTGGCAACACAGGAGCCGATCCCGGGTTGACTGGTGACGGTACGTCAGAAGAATTCGAAACGACGACAACGATCAACCTGACCGCAGTCAACGACGCGCCGACTCTGGACAATTCTGGAGACCTCGTACTGACTGACATTAGTGAGGATGACACGGACTCAGCTGGCGATACGGTCGCTGCGATCCTCGCTAGTGCCAGTGGCGATCCGATATCTGATCCCGACAATGTCAACGAGGGGATCGCTGTCACTGCGTTCGACAATACGAACGGGACATGGCAGTACAAGGTTTCCTCGACCGATCCCGTCTGGTTGGTTACTACCGTGCCGGTTGGCGACGCGCTATTGTTGAATTCGGATTCCGTTCTTCGCTTTGTTCCTGCAGCTGACTACAACGGCAGTGCCGGGGACATCACATTCCGCGCTTGGGATGGTACAGATGGTGGCGTCGCAGGCAACGTTGTGACGATCCACGGCGTAGGTGGATCGAATGCATACAGTTTGGCTGCTGAGTCGGCATCCATTACAGTTGTCGCTGATAACGACGCTCCGGTGATCGTGTCCGGCCCCGGGGGTGGCACCCACTTCGAAGGAGCGGGGAATGGAACGTACTTCAATAACGGGCTAACGCTAACCGACATCGACAGTGCCGATTTCGATGGCGGGCAGATGACGGTTGCGGTCACCGTCGCCGGAGAGTCTGGAGATCGACTGCTGGTGCTCGACGGAAGCAACGTCGCTGTCTCGGGAAGCAACATCACCTACGACTTTGGTAGTGGAGCCGTTGTTGTTGGTTCGTTCACCGGAGGTGATGGTACAAACCCCCTTGTCATTACGTTCAATGGGAATTCGGACGTGGCGAGCGTCGAAGCCGTTGCGCAACAGGTCGCATACCGCACTGAAATTGATGATCCGTCGACGACACAGAGAACGATCGAAATGTCGCTCACTGATGGTGACGGGGGAACCAGCAATACGGCGATTCGCGTAATGAACGTGTCGCCAATCAATGATACGCCAGTGACCAACCTGACGGGTAGTTCGCCTACGTTTACGGAGAATGGTGGCCCCGTCGGATTGTTCAGCGGAGTCAATATAGACCTTGTTGAAGCTGGCGACCGTGTTACCGCGATGGTGTTCACCGTTGACGACATTGTTGACGGAACCGCGGAGCGGATTCATGTTGATGGGTCGCCAATTGAACTGACCCACGGCAACGTCGAATCGACGCTCAATCAGGCATATGATGTTTCCGTTTCTGTGGTTGGGGCGA
Source organism: uncultured Pirellulaceae bacterium (assembly GCA_964471695.1). Lineage (GTDB taxonomy): Bacteria > Planctomycetota > Planctomycetia > Pirellulales > Pirellulaceae > CAYYHV01. The sequence goes on along the minus strand of CAYYHV010000255.1, from coordinate 1,145 downwards.
CGGCAACGGTTACGGTTACTCAATCCGGCGGATTCAGCGCTGCCGAGGCGACAACGATTATTAGTGATCTGGTTTACAGCAACACCAGCGATGCCATCTCTGCCGGCACGCGGGACGTTACGTTTGTTTCCCTAACTGATGACGGTGGCGGTTCCGACACAGCAATCGATGGAACCGTGTCTACCGTTACACTAAATCCGCTAAACGATGACCCCGCCGTCGCGATTACGTCTGCCGCGTACAATGAGAACGCTGGTCCGACTTTGATTTTGTCCACCGCAACGGTGGCTGATATTGATTCGTTGGACTTCGACGGTGGTTCGTTAACAATCGCGTTCAGCGCAGGCGGCCAGCCCGCAGACTCTCTGGACTTGTCAGCGACAGGAGATGGAGCAGGGCAGATCAATGTGGTGGGTTCCGACGTAAGATACGAGGGGACTATCATTGGATCAGTGTCCGGTGGAGACGGCGCAAGTCCGCTTCAGATTACGTTCAATACCAATGCTGATCAGGCTGCCGTTGAGGCTGTTCTCCAATCAGTTACGTTCGAGAGTTTATCCAATGATCCTGGTGCTGCCCGTTCCTTCGATGTGACACTGGCCGATGGTGATGGTGGCACGCACACCGTCGGTGAAACGATTTCGATTACCGAAATCAACGATGCACCCAGTATCAACAGCCTCTCGGGAGACTCGGTTCAGGCATCCAACAACGGTTCTGCATACTCTCTTGACGCCGGCCTTGCGGCGGATATCTCGGACCCTGACAATCCAGCCGACTATTCGGGCGGTTCGCTACAGATATCGGGCAACTCGTTTGTCGCGGGCGATTTGATTCGAATTGACACTTCAGGCAATGTATCGCTTTCGGC
>CAYYHV010000255.1:0-264 GCA_964471695.1 uncultured Pirellulaceae bacterium | reverse complement strand
GGTTAGCGTTAGCGGAGTATCCATCGGAACTTTGAGTGGCGTATCAGATGGCGGTGCAACAATCTCGTTCAACGCGAATTCCACAGAATCCCGTGTAGAAGCCGTCTTGCAATCGCTGACCTTCGCTTCAACCAGTGGGAATCTGGGGGTTCGGACAGTCGATTTTGCTCTGAATGATGGTGACGGAACCGCAAACGGCGGTATCGACTCGTCCGTCTCGACGGTAAGCATCCTGTTAGGTTCTGGCGATGATAAGATCACCAC
>CAYYHV010000254.1:10581-11280 GCA_964471695.1 uncultured Pirellulaceae bacterium | reverse complement strand
GTCGTACATCAGGTTGACGAAGCCGGCTCCGCCTTCGGTCAGCGTGTTGGCCCCGATTTCCTCCACCCGAGCGTCGATCACAATGCCATCGGCATCCTCGGCAACCGCGCGAACAATGTACTCCGTATCTGCGGCCAAATCCCAAGTGACGATGGCAAAATCGCCCATCTGGTTCTCTGTTCGCTCCATCGGGAAGTCATTATTTCTCGTTTCATTAAAATCCAGATCGTCGATGAACTCCTCTTCCACCAGCTCCTGAAAACCGGGGAACACTTCCGCTTGTACATTGACAGGCGTCGCCGGAACCACCCGGGAACTGACGATCACCGTGTCCTCAAGAGTGCGGCCGAGAGCGTCTTCGCCGCGAATCGTAATCGAGGCGTTGCCCGACAGTGAGGCATTCGGGGCCAGCTTGAGAACTTCGTCGTCAATCACAAAGTTTGGATCAAGCGACTCGCTCTTGATGATTTCGCGAGACGGGACCTGCCAGATGACTTCTCCCACAGTGGCCCCGGTAACCCCTTCTTCTACCAAAGGGAAAGACAACTTTACGAGACCGTTTACGTTGGCATTCTCAAGGCCACTACCAAACTCCTGATCAAAAACATGAGAATCGTCATCGGAGATAATTCTCGTACTTTGCTCATCGATCCCAAGTCCCGCGGCAGCGAGCCTTGAGACTTCGTTCTGAGTCAGGGC
>CAYYHV010000254.1:5522-10571 GCA_964471695.1 uncultured Pirellulaceae bacterium | reverse complement strand
TCGATCATAGGCCGCAAAGCCGTGTATGGTTCCATCCAGTACATCTGCGCCATCATCAGTTACGTGGTCGAAAACCTGGCCCAAACCGACCAACCCTGAGAGGTTTAGTGATGCTGCAGGAATGGTTTGCCTTTGGATCCCATCGACCCACAGCTCCATATTGAGACCATCTGCAACAAATACGACATGAGCCCGACGATCAACTACGTAGTCGATCGTTGAGGTGAAACCCGCTGCGCCAACGGTAACTCCAAACTTCTCGGTGTTTTGAAATTGCTCAAACCTCAACGCGCCCTCGCTGGCGACTGGTGGATTCAATGACCCCATCAACGAACTACTGTCCGCGGTATCGGAAGCCGTATAGATAAACTCGTAGGAGATGCCACCTCCTGTCGATTCATCGTAGATGCCAATGTCACGCACAACCGCGCCGGTTGTCGTCCCGTCACTGAGTATGTCTTTTACATCCGTTTCCAAGTATTGGGCATTCAGCTCTTGGGCTACACTGTGCCAACTTTCGAGGCCGGCAAAATTGTTTCCGGTGTTGTCGTAGATGATCAATCCATCGGCGGTGAACTGATTCTCTGCCGCTGTAGAAATGAGCGGACTCCCATTGAAGAATATGTCGTTCCACTCGACCACACCGCCTGACGAATCCCCGACGATATTTCCGTGAATTGCAGAATCTTCAATGTGCACGTCGGATGACGAAGTATAAATCGCAGCTCCGAAATCCGCCGAGTTGCCAACAAATTCAGAGCTTTTGATCGTCAACGTTGATTGATTCACGCGGATCGCGCCCCCCTCCTTGGGCGAGAAGTTCGATTCCGCGGAGTTGTTGACGAACTTCGAGTTTTCAATGTTCAAATTGCCAAATGTCGTATCGATTGCTCTTGCCGTGTGCCCGTCAAAGGTCACGTCGTCTACAAATACATTGTTGCTGTTAAAAAGGCTGATTGCAGCGTTATCCCGTGTCTCATTGGCGTCTAACGGAGACGCACTCAGTTTCATTCCTCGAAAGGAATACGTCTGATTCGGCGAACCCGAACCAATAGCAAACAGTCCATCACGCCCGATGAGTTCAGTGGCATCGCTGCCTTGCCCGACGATGGCTACCGACTTGAGCAATGAATACGGTGCGAAGAGCAAGAAACTGCTGTCAATCTGCGTCACTTCTGGCAGAATCTCAATCACCGAAGGCGCCACGTTCGCACTGAAATTTGAAGCAGCCACAGCTTCACGGAGCGAACAACCGAGGCTCCCAACAATAATATCGGTACATGCTCGAGCTGGGCTGGCGACATCAATTCCACCCCGACCAACATAGAACCGCATGGTTTCTTGGATAGGAATGGCGGTCGTTGCTTGATTGTCACTAACATCCACTTCAGACGCCGCGGTAACTTCAATCATCGCATCGTACAATCCGTCGGCAGCGCCAGACGACGTTGTGCCGCTAAACTCGACTGTAATGGCCTCGCCCGGGCCGATCGAGTCCGGTGAAATTAGTGGTGGAGAGAGTGATGGCAGAGTGCATACCAGTTCCGCGTCGCCGCTGGTAGGTGGAGCGCACGACACGCTGGTCCCGTGAAACGATGCGGTCAGGCTCGTACCACTTTCCAAGTTAAGATTTCGAAGCTCTATCTCAACGCCGGTCGATGAACTCAGACCAGCATTGCTGATATCGACGTCAAACGAAAACTCTCGATGTGACGGAAATCCGCTGTCGTCCACGATGACTTCAATGGGATCGTTTATCGCGACCTGCAAGTCAGCACCGACCGTAATGGTTTCCGGCGCAAAAGCATCTGCCACGGTAGTCGCCGGATACTTAAGATCCGTCACGGGCAAGTCGGTACTGAAGAGATCATGGGAATTCTCGATCAGAGGACCAATATCGATCAAATCCATTTCCAAGGGACCAAACGCAGCGTTCAGCTTTGCTGCCAGGGCCGTAAAAGTGCCATCTAATCCGAATCCCAGCCCAAGGCCGTTGGTGACTTCATACGCACGCTCCAACTTGAAGTCCAAGCTGATTTCACCTGGGTTTCCGATCGGTTCAAACTGTACCGGATCACCCACCTTGAAACGAATTTCGCTGACATTGCTCTGAGTCGATACCGGATTGCCGCTCGAGTTCAGCAACGAGCCAGTAGCATTCACATTTGCAGGCGTGAGGGTTGGGTTCCCGTTGGCATCGGTTTGCAAAAATCTGACAGTGACAAATTCCTCCTGAAAGTCTGCTTCAAAATCCTGCGTCACGTCCAGAGTGCCGTTCAGGGTATAGTCAACCGAAGTCAACGTGGCGGACAGCGGGCCAATCCCGACGGTGTTCGTTCCCAGTCCTGGAATCTGATTGGAAAGTATGGTGCCGATATGCAGGCTGAGCTTAGCGAGATCGCTTTTGTCCGGGTCGAAACCGTCGTCATTGGTAGACGCGAACAAATCGCCACCATTGGCGACATCGTCACCAAGATTGACTTCGGGGAGCGTCAGAGTTAACGAGCCGAACTCCTTCGAAGCAGACAACACACCGACTTGTGCTTCAGCACCGACAGCAATATTCACACCCAGTAAGTCGCCGCCAGCGGGCCCGATGGAAAGTCCGAAACCGGCTGTGTCCGCTTCAGGATCACCATCGACTGCACGCTCCTTCGTGACCTCATCACTGACCGCTTTAGCATCGGCCTGACCTTGAGACTTCTTGTCGCGCGCGTCATTCAAAGCAGACTGCGCGGCATCTCTTTCCGCGGAGGTTGTCGCGTTCTCGAGATCGCTAAGAGCCCTCCTTTCCTCGTTTTCAGCTTCGAACTGGTCTTTGCGGGCCTCATCGACGTCGTCGAACAAGTCCACCGAACCACCTGAGAGCCCAAACCCTAAAAACTTGAAGTCACCATCAAACTCCACCGGCGCGTTAGGGTTGTCTTCATCTATCACTTGGCGATTGATAGAAATCAACGGAACCGTCACGTCGATATCCAGATCCTTGTGAGCGACATCGTTGTCCCCGCCTGGCTGGTCAACAGGCTCTGGAGAACACCCAAAAACACCTGCACAAGCCTGGCCGCTGATCGAACCATCAAGTTTCAACCGGAGGTCGGCATAAGCCGAGATGGTTGGTGACGAAGTACGGAGTCGACTATTGTCGACACTTGAGAAGGTCACTAGATCAAACTTGCCATCAGATCGAGGTTTCACCTCGTACTGAAAGTCGCCTTCATTGGAAATGAACCCCAGCCCCTCGGAAATATAATAACCATATTCAATGCCGACTCGGCCATCGGCAACCAGTTTCCCTTCGGCTCCCCAGTATGTGTCATCAAGAAAACCCTCAGTGAACCCGCCGATCTCAACGGTCTCATCAAACTCAAAGCCAAGAAACTCCGGCTCTTCTTGCTCGAGTCCCACGCCCGTGATTCCGAATCCCAACGGTTTGCTATCAATTCCACTGAATTGGTTAAATTGCGTTTCCGCAACAAACGGCAAACTGGTCACGGCCATCACGCGACGATCTTCAAGCGACTCCACACCTGACAACCCAACCTTTGCCTTGTAACGGTTGGCTCGTCTGGCCTTGCGAGTTTCGTTTTTATTCGTGCGTCGTCGTTTGCGTTTTGGCATTGGGAAGATTCTTGTACGTAGTGATGAATGTGGCTCGTCAGCGATGGCCGCTACTTACTAGAATCAGAGGGCGTTACTTGAAAATCCGAAAGAACCGTAACATGTTGAAAATTAACGACTTAGATGCACAAATGGCCTGTCAGTAAATTCGTCGAGAAATTGAATTTTCTACCTCGCGCACACTAGGCAGCATGAGCAAATGGCCCTCGCGCCAAACCCCTGCTACCCAGGTTTCAAGAACGAGGTTCAATTCCGACGTTTTGTGTCAGATGACCAGCCGTCCGGCGAAAACGGAGTCGATGCGATTGACCTGCGTTTCGTCATCCTTCAGATCGTCGCTATTGCGAGTCAGCGAGTTGCGGTTGACAGCATCTGCCGACGTAAACTTGCTCGCGTTCCAAAGATTAAAATCTGACGTGTCGACGGAACCATCGGCGCTGAAGTCAGCGGCGGTCCATGCCGAATTCGCCGTAAACTTATTGGCATTCCAAAGATTGAAGTCAGATGTATCTACAGCCCCATCGAGGTTGGCATCGCCGACTTGGTAAGGATTCCCTGAAGACAGATTCTCCGCGCCAGCCTCTGACAGCCACGCATCGCGGTCAGCTATGTTGACCAGCCCATCACTCGTCAGATCAAATGTCGCCGGATCAGCAAGTCCAGAAACAATGTTTTCCTGAAGCAAGTCGATATCGCTGCCGCTGCACAATCCGTCGCTGTCAAAGTCGCAAGCCAATGCGTCGACGATTTGAATTTCGACACTACCGATGTCGATCGTATCTACGATCCGCTCGAATCCGTTTCCACGCTGATCAAATTCTGGATTGTTAGCGACGGCAGGATCCCCGGCGTCAATCGCCGGACTGTCTTCCATGGGCTCATGCGTTAGCGTCGCGCCGCCATTGTCGCCGAGCGGGTGCAACATGGGCTCCAAAGTGCGAACGTTTCCTTCGCCAATTTCGCCGTCGTCAAAGTAGGCGACTTCACCGAGCACGCTGAAGTCGGCATTGAATTCGACACGATTAAAAAAGTCGGCTGCTATTCCACTCGAGGTGTTGCCCGAAAGGATCGCGTGATACAGCGAAATCAACTCGTTGTCATCCTGAGAAATCCCTCCGCCCTTCGAGTTGGTTCCGGCGACTCGGTTCGTCGTAATGGTGCTATGACGAATTGTCGCACCCTTGGTGGAGATTCCACCGCCATGCGCGCTGTTCCCGTGCGTGCTGTTCCCAGACACTGTCGTGTTCATCAAAGTTATACTGCCAGCTCCGGTTTCGCTGCCTCCCCCGTAAGAACGATCACCCAACGTACTGTTGCCGGAAATGGTGCTGTCCGTTGCAAACACGTTGCCAGCTCGAACTCCCCCACCTTTCGAGAAATAGCCGCTCGTCGAATTATTCGAGACCGTTGACCGCAATAGTGTTATTG
>CAYYHV010000254.1:0-5512 GCA_964471695.1 uncultured Pirellulaceae bacterium | reverse complement strand
CACCCTCAGTCGTGTTACCGGTAATGAGACTGTCCGTCACGATCAACGCACCGCTAGCAAAAACGCCTCCGCCGGATGCGTTGCTGCCATTGGTCCCGTTCCCGGAAATAACCGAACGTGTGATTCTCAGATCGCCGTATGAGGAAATACCTCCGCCGGTGCCGAATGAAGTCGTGCGACTGCCAGTCACCGTGGAATCGACCAGGTGAAGCGTTCCCTGCGCCAGGATGGCTCCGCCATTCCCTGCTTCGGACACCCCATTTTGAATTGTTAGCCCCTGAAGAATTACGCTGTTTCCCAATCCAATATTGAAGGCTCGTGAACTATGATTTGCGTCGATCGTTACGTGATTGTTTACGCCCGACGCGTCAATCGAAAGCGATTCGAGGATGTAGATTTCGTCTTGAAGTTCAATTGTTTGAGGAGAATCAAACAAGCCGCCAAAGGAAATTTCGTGCGGCTCACCGGGCAACAGATTTGCCTGCTCGACGGCCTCACGCAACGTCTGATTGCCAGCAGAAAAGTCACCGTCGCTGACGTCTCCGAGTGCGTCAACCACGAACGTTGTCAGCAGCTTGCGGCTTTCAAGGGGCTCACCCATCAGGCGCCGTTTGGCCGATTTCCGTTGTCCCGATACCGACTGATTCTGATTTGAGAGCGAGCGATGTGACATTTTCGTTTTCCCTCGAACAAGGTGGCTTGAGCGTCATGAAGCATGAAACTTTCCGGCTACCAACAAGAATCAGGGTGCGTTACGCGAAAATGCGAAAACCGCAAAAGGCCTTTGATTTGAGCGTTTACGCGCGTAGACTTCTCGAACTAACTTTCACGAAGGGAATTTTATGAGTCACGCATACATCGTTTCCGGATCTCGAACTCCAATTGGCAGTTTCTTAGGGAGCTTGTCGACTTTGAGCGCATCCGATCTTGGTGCGGCCGCGATCCGATCGGCGGTAGAAAAATCCGGACTGACCGTCAACGACATCGACGAAGTCATCATGGGAACGGTCATTTCGGGCGGGCAGGGCCAAGCCCCCGCGCGACAGGCGGCTCTGAAAGCCGATTTCCCCAATACAATCCCAGCCGTAACGATCAACAAAGTCTGCGGTTCTGGATTGAAAGCCGTGATGATCGCAGCCAGCGCGATTAAGGCTGGGGATGCGACAGCCATCGTGGCTGGAGGTATGGAAAACATGAGCCAAGCTCCGCATGTTACCCATGGCTTGCGTAACGGCCAGAAATTGGGGGATGTCAAAATGGTCGACATGATGGTCAAAGATGGATTGTGGTGCGCTTTCGAAGATTGCCACATGGGTATGCACGCAGAACATATTGCGGAGAAGTGTGATGTAACGCGTGAAGATCAAGATGCGTTTGCGCTGAACAGCCAACAAAAGGCGGCAGCCGCAATGGCTGCGGGAGCCTTTGATGAGGAGATAGTCGCCGTCACAGTGAAGCATCGCAAAGGCGAAACCATTGTAGAAAAAGACGAGTGCGTACGCGGTGACAGCTCGGCTGAAGGACTCGCGAAACTCCGCACAGTCTTCGATCGCGAGGGTACGGTAACGGCTGGGAATGCATCGACGCTGAGCGACGGGGCAGCAGCCGTCGTGGTTGTAGACGAAGCAACCGTACAGAAATCCGACTCAGCGCTGAAAGCCAAAATCCTGGCTTACCATACCAGCGGTACTGAGCCCCGCGACTTGTTCATCGCGCCGGTCGCCGCGGTTCGAGGCGCCGTGGAAAAGGCCGGAATCTCGCTGGACGATGTCGATCTGTTCGAGATCAACGAAGCCTTTGCGTCGCAAATGGTCGCATGCGTCAAGCAACTGGAGATTCCCGACTCGAAAGTCAACATTCACGGCGGTGGCATCTCTCTAGGTCATCCGATCGGAGCCAGCGGTTGCCGCACGCTCGTGACCCTCATGCACGCGCTCAAGAAAACGGGAGGAAAACGCGGCGTGACGGCACTATGCCTTGGAGGAGGCAACGCAGTCGCGATGGCGATCGAGCTGGTTTAGCCTGCGCTCAGAGACGACGGAAAGGAACACTAATTGGTACTAATCTTCACTCATTGCATTGCCCTAGGCAGGTTACGCTGGGCAACGAAAATCCCACCAGTGTCGATTCGTGAAGACGAGTGTTCCTCAAACCGCCTTAACCGGTCACTGCTACGTTTCTTCGTAGTTTGGCAACACCGCCCCGTGGACGAATTCGAATATCAGCGAAGTCTCAATGTGAGCGACTTCGTAACGTGACGTAAACGTGTCAACGACAACCGAACGCAGATGGATGACGTCTCGCACAGCCACGTGGACCATGAAGTCGATGGCTCCAGCGAGCAGATAGACGTTGACGACTTCCTTGATCTTCGACATCTCTTCAATCAACGCGTCGAAGGAAATCTTGGCGTGCTGCCTCAAGCGAATCGATATCATCGCTTGAACACCAATTCCCAGCGCCACGGGATCCACATTGGCGTGGAATCCACGCAGAACCCCGCTATTGCGCAACCGCTTTACTCGCTCAAGGCAAGTGGACGGCGATATCCCATTTGCCTGGGCGAGCTGCTTGTTGGAAATGCGCGCATCGCGCTGCAGTGTCCTTAAGATCTCGAAGTCTATTCGGTCGAGCTTCATTTCCAAGTGTCCAAAATGCAGATAATTCGATAAACACCCCAAAAAAAGAATATCATACGGATTGGATAACTCAATATGGAATGTTCGATAAAATATAAGTAGGTTATCCGCATATCGTCCGCCATGGATTGGCGATACTACAGCAACAGAAGTGACGGATGGCCAGATTGAGGGCGAGAGAGCCGATGAGAAGGTAGTCGACCTACGCGTTGCCCATGGAAGCCGGGCGACCCGCAATACCGTCGCACCTCATTGGCAATCAAACCAGGGGCTACGCGAGCATTCGCTGTCGTCAACCGTTGGAATAAGGAGTCGGCTATGAGCAGTGACCAGCTACACAAGACGATCAATCACGTCGAACTATTGAGTCTCATGTATCTCAGTCGCGAAGGTGATCGCCGAGAGGGCGTTCTCCTCCGGCAAAGTAAGGGCTGGTTTCAGGTCGCCGGCATGGGGCACGAGACGATGGCCGTCGTCGCGATGCTGATGGAAGACGACGACTATCTATTCCCGTACTATCGGGACCGAGCCATGGTGTTGGCTCGCGGCATCACCAACTACGAAATGGCGCTGGCTTATTTCGCAAAGCAGAATAGTAGCAGTGCTGGTCGGCAGATGCCGGGGCACTATAGTTCCAAAGCAAAAAAGATTTGGAGTGTGCCAACTCCAACCGCAGGGAATGCATTGCCGGCTTGTGGTGTAGCTTGGTCGATGCAACTGCGGAAACAGCGGGGCGTTGTCGTTGCCACTACGGGTGACGCAGCCAGCCGGCAGGGCGAGTTTTTCGAAGCCGTCGCCTTTGCGGTTGAACGCCAATTACCGATTGTCTTTATCGTTGAGGACAATCGGTACGGAATCAGTACGTGTACGGACAAATTCAATCCCTTCAAACTGGGAATGTTTGGGGATGGAATCGAAATCATCCACGTCGATGCTCGCCACCCCGACAATGTCCATCATGCAGCCGGCCCGGCCCTCGAGAAGGCTCGTAGCGGCAACGGTCCAACGATTCTGGTCTGTGAAGTCGATCGACTCTGCAGCCACACGTCTTCCGATGATCATCGCGTCTATCGAGAGCCCAAGGAAATCTCCGAGATGATGGATCGTGATCCGATCCACGTATTGGCTCAAGAATTGATCGACGCGGAGATGATGACTCGCGATGAGTGGGAGACCATTCAGTCTGAGATCGACGAGAAAGTTGACCGTGAATATCGCATGGCGGAGAATTCAGAAGACCCACTGGCGGAGAATGTACTCGACCAGTTGCTTGCCGAACCACCCGCCGCTGTGACTCCTCCCGACGTCGGCGGGCAGAAGATGCGCATGGTGGATGCGGTCAATGATGTATTCCATGAAGCCCTCAAGCAGAATGACGACTACATCTTCTTCGGCGAGGACATCGAGGATCCCAAGGGCGGTGTATTCCGATTGACATTGGGATTGTCCGAGCAGCATCCGACTCGTGTTTTCAATTCTCCCTTAGCAGAAGCCACGATTGCGGGCGTTGCTGTGGGCATGGCTTCAGCCGGAATGAAGCCGATATTCGAGATGCAGTTTGTGGACTTCGTGGGACCGGCTTGGAACCAGATTTCGCAAAATCTGGCCACACTGCGTTGGCGTACGAACGGCGACTGGACTTGTCCAGCCGTGATTTACGCTCCCTACGGTGCCTACCTACCGGGTGGCTCTCTCTGGCACAGCCAGGCGAATGAGGCGTGGTTTGCTCATACGCCTGGATTGCGGGTCGTCGTACCATCGACTCCGGAAGACGCAGCTGCGTTGCTCTGGACTTCGATGCAGGCGGACGATCCGACGATTTTCCTTTTGCCGAAGCACTTGATTCGGCAACCCGTGTTTGTCGATGAGAACATCCCGCCCGTTCCATTCGGCAAGGCGCGAACTCGCCGCTCCGGTGACGATGTCACGATTGTGACATGGGGTAATTGCGTCGAGTTATCGCTTGCCGTCGCGGACCAAATGGCCGAAGACGACGTCAACATCGAAGTGATCGACTTGCGTTCAATTCAGCCGTGGGACAAAGAGGCTATTCGTGCGAGTGTCGCGAAAACGGGTCGATTGGTTGTGGTTCAGGAAGACTGCGAATCCTGCAGTGTCGGTCAGATGATCGTCACTGAACTGACGGGGAATGAGGAAAGCTGGTACTCCTTCATCAGCCCACCGCAGTTGGTCTCGAAGCCGGACGTGCATATCGGTTACAACCCAATTTACGAGTACGGCGCCTTGCCATCGCTCGAAGATATCACCAAGGCCATCAACAAAGTCATGGAGGCGTAGCGCATGCCGGTAGTCTCGGTTCGAATTCCCCAACTGGGAGAAGGGTTGCAGGAGGCTCGATTGATCGAGTTTCTGCGAAAGCCCGGCGACACCATCCGGCGTGACGAACAGATTTACGTGATGGAAACCGATAAGGCCATCACGGAAGTCGAATCGCCTTACTCCGGCAAGCTTGTTGAATGGCTGGTGGAACCTGATTCAATTCTTCCTATTGGGACAGAAATCGCTCGCATGGAAGTTGCGGAAGGCGTGCGCGAAATGGCGGCGGATCATCATCCCGCCCCCAAGGTCGCGCGACGCGACAGCGCCCCAACGGCTCGCACGCCGCAGGCAGCGCCGACTCCACCGCCACCCGTCACGGCGGGCCCAGCCGTCGATTTTTCTCCTCCGCCAGTCGTCGCCGGTGTCGTGGATCCTGCCAATCGGCGTGGACCGGTCCGAGCCGCCGGGAACATTCCGGTTCCGCCACGCACAAAGCGATACTTAAAAGAGAAGGGCATCTTTGAGTTTACGCACCAGATCACTGCGGCTGGTACGAAACTGATGCCCACAGATGTTGATAAGTTTTTGGCTGA
>CAYYHV010000253.1:0-11312 GCA_964471695.1 uncultured Pirellulaceae bacterium | reverse complement strand
GATGTTAGGAGCCGACGTGACGGGTGCGAGCAAAGCCTCGCGATTCTTTAACGGGCAGATTGATGCGGCGCGGCTATCCAAAGTCGCCCGATACGACGGAGAAAGCTTCGAACCGCAGAAATCTTGGGCACCTGACTCCGACACGATCACTCTTCTCAATCTCGATGAATTCGTCGGACCTTATGTAATTGACGACTCCAAAAATCGAGCCCACGGTCGCAAACTTGGAACGCCGACTCTAACGGCCGTTGAGTAGATACTCGGCGGTGGAAACAAGACAATGATCGTAGCAGCCGCGTTGAGGAAAACCGATGTCGCCACGACCGCCTCAATTTAGATTGCGAACGCTGCTTATCCTTGTCGTCCTGGGCGCCATCTTCAGCAGCTACGCCGCGCAGCGAGGATGGTTTCAATTTGCGACTCCGCCGATTGCCGGTACTTGGGAGCTACAAGTCAATCGACACATTCGTCGAGCCAAACTAGTCCAGTCAAAAGACGGAACTTTTGTCTTTAGCGGCAGCACCGTGTTTGCTGGAGTATACGATTTCCAAGGCAACAAACTGATCGCACGTCAGCCCAACGATCGTCGAATGCTGGGGCTGATCTGGGAATGGCAGGGAAACGAGTGGAAGTTGATCGCCGAGCCGCTGCCGCCTCCCACTGGGTCAACGTATGTTGGTTCACGTCTTTATCAATCGACCAAAAAATCTGCTCGAATGGACAATCAAGAGAAATAGCGAAGAACCTGACTGCCATGATGCGCTAGGGCCGTCTTTACGTTATGATTTGCAGGAGCCGAAAATGGCGATTCCCACCTCACTTGCCTTCCGTAGGAGCGACCATGAAAACCAAACAATGGATCATCTGCCTCGCAATCTTACTCACATCCATCTTTGCCAAAGCTTACGCGGAAGACATCGCGTTGAAATCCACGGGCCCCATCGCGTTCGGTCCTCAGGGACTGTTGCTCGTCAGTGACCCGATGGAAGCCACGATCTATGCCATTGAAACCGACGATACGGATGGCTCAGCCGCCGACGTAAAAGTCAAAGTCGAAAATATCCGCGGCAAAGTCGCGTCGCTGATGGGAACCAACGAAAAAGATGTTCGCATCCAAGATCTCGCGATCAACCCAATCAATGGGCGCCCCTATTTGTCCGTGACTCGCGGCAGCGGTGATGAGGAAATCTCTGCCATCCTGACGGTGGACCCCGCCACCAGCGAGATCGCAGAATTCGACATGAAGGGTAAGAAATACACCAAGACGACTTTGAATAATGCAGCCGAGGACAAGAAAAGCCGCCGTGGCAACCAGCGCATGCAGTCGATAACCGACATGGCGTTCATCGATGGCCAAGTATTTGTCGCCGGTCTTTCGAACGAAGAGTTCGCTTCAAATCTACGAGCCATCTACTATCCGTTCACGAAAACCAACGATGGAGCCAGTATCGAGATTTTTCACGGAGCCCACGGAAAATATGAAACTCGTTCGCCGATTCGCACGTTCGCGGCTTTGAAGATTGATGGTGAAGTCAATCTCCTCGCGGCTTACACCTGCACACCGCTGGTACGCATTCCCGTGCGCAACCTGAAACCGGAATCCAAGGTAAAAGGTTTGACCATCGCCGAACTAGGCAACCGCAATCGACCACTCGACATGGTTGTCTACAAGAAGGGCGACAAGGACTATGCGTTGATGGCGAATAGCAGCCGCGGAGTCATGAAGATTGATCTTGAGAAAGCCGGAGAACAAGCCGGCATTACCGAACGGGTCGAACGCGGCGGAGTCGCCGGCGTTCCCTATGAGACCATTGAGGATCTCAAAGGCGTCATGCAGCTTGATGGGCTTAACGCGACCCACGGCGTCATTCTTGTTCGAAATGACGCGGGCAAAGAACATCTCGACACGATCATGCTGCCGTAGGGCACAATCAAAAATGATTAGAATCGAATGGCGGCAGCTTCTGTCGCTGGTTTTGATCGTTGTTCACACCGCGGCGTACGGGGAAGAAATCGCCTCAAACGTGCGTTTGAATAACGATGGAGCAATCGTGTGTTCGCTGCGTAGCGAAGCGAACCCAGCGCAGCTCCAAATGAAGGTATGGATCGCTGGCACCAATACATCCAAATTCCCATCGCTGGCTGGCGAAACCAATAACACCGGATCGACGATAACCTTCACGCCTCGGTTCCCTCTTCGAAAAGGAATTCGCTACGTCGTCAAATTGCTCGATGGCGATACGACACGGCTGACTGAAGATGTCTTTTTGCCGAAAACCAAGACGCCAAAAACACGCGTCGTCGCGGTGTATCCATCGGCGCCGACCATTCCAGAAAATGTCTTGCGATTTTACATCGAGTTTTCGGCTCCAATGCAAAAAGGCGATGTATACCAATATGTGCGACTGCGCAAAGTCGATGGAGATACAATTGAACTCCCATTCCTTGAAATCGAGCAGGAATTCTGGAGTCGCGATTCACGACGACTGACGCTGTTGCTGGATCCCGGACGGATCAAACGTGGGCTGCGACCACGCGAAGAAATGGGGCCCATTTTTGAGTTGGATTCGACGTACGAACTGATCGCTGATGGCACTTGGCCTGACGCCCATGGTCAACCCATGGAACGGCAGTTCAAACACCGATTCAAGGTCACGGCGGCTGAAACCCAACGCATTGATATCCGTCGTTGGACGGTCGAGTCGCCCCGCACTCATCGCGGCTCTGCGGTTCTCAAGTTCGATCGCAGCCTTGACTACGGCATGCTCCAACGCGTGATTGAATGTTACGCCAAAGAGGGTCAACTCGTTTCGGGAAAAACGACAATCGGCAAACACGAAAAATCGCTGAGTTTTACACCGCGAAAGCCATGGGTTTCCACGGAATACTCCTTTCAAATAGACCCGACGCTCGAGGATGTGTCGGGAAACAATTGCCTGCAAGCCTTCGATGTCGATTTGAGTCAAACGAGGAACCCAGCATCTCCCAATCGCTTACCTCGTCTCCAACCCAATCGCAAGTTCCAGCTGAAATTCTACGTTGATTCGGGCGAAGAAAATTGACTCAGCCACCAACGGTACTCGCCAAGATTCCTGGACACTTTGTCATCCTGCGTCTCCCACCAGATTCGCGACTTCCAGACTGGTTAGGTGAATCCAGTTTCTACTCAGCCACTCGGACTCCCGAAGAATTATCGCTCGTGGTTTCGACGAGTTCGCTGCCCGCCAGCCACGCTGGTGATCGTCAGAAGGAATGGATGGCGATTCGGTTTGTCGGGCAACTGGATTTTGCGCTCACGGGAGTTATTGCCAATCTCAGTACCTGTCTGGCCATCGCGGGGATCTCGGTCTTCGTGGTATCGACTTACGATACGGACTATGTACTCATGCCATCCGAGCAATTCCATTCAGCCTGTGAGATTCTCGTCGATTCCGGGTTCACATTCGTGGAAGCACCCTGAACCTTTGCTTAGCCAGTCCGCAATCTAAGAAATAGGATACTGTTCTCGTCGCCAACGCCATTGACGACCAATTGAGGTATTGCTCCCGGTGGATTCGCATTACATTCGAAGAGTACAAACTCTTGCTCAGGAATAGATTATGGGAATCGAAAACTATCGTACCGAGATTGATTTACTTCTAAACCAATTGTCCATTGACACCTTCAAGGAACTGGCAGACGAAGTGACTCGTGCTTCCTTCGGTGATATGGTTCGGCAACTTGGTGGAGACGCAGGCGCTATTTGGATTGTGGATAAATCCAAACCGCAGGAACTGGTGATCGCCGTTAACGTTGGGGCACAAGGCGATTCGATTGAAGGTAAGGTGACTCAGTCGCTGGATTCCGGACTGGTCAGCAAAGCCTACACGGAAAAGCAACTCGTCCACGACGAAGGCGCCTTCCGTCACCCGGAACAAAGCATGGATGTCGATATGCAGCTTGGGCAATACACGGCTTATCAAATGGCATCCCCATTTAACTTGTTTGGCGAGACCATCGGAGCGGCTACGGTAATTCAGCTTGCCTCAACCAAGTCGGCCAATGGCGAGTGGGGATTTTCGAAGGAAGCCGTCCAGTCGTTCAGAACTTGGGTTCCGGTGCTACAGCGACTTTTGGAATATTCCGCCATTATCCGATAGAGATAGTCACCAATTGGGGCGTCGCTGCCTCCACCATTTGCGACGTCATCACGATGAACGCGCCCAACGAAAACCCTTACCAGTCACCACAGTTCTCCGAAATTGAAGTCAGCGGCTTGTCACTTGCTCCCAAGGGGACGTTTTCGTGGATCCTTGTGTTCCTGTTCAATATTCCGGTGCCCGCACTTTTCGCCTCGGGCCTTGTGTTGAGTTGGGGATGGCTGGGCGTAGGCTTAGCTTTGGCAAGTCTTCTTGTGTTGACGATCTGGCTCCATGCCGTCTCGCCCAAAATCATGCGCACGATCTGGTACGGTGGAATTTTCACGGCGCTAA
This sequence comes from uncultured Pirellulaceae bacterium, assembly GCA_964471695.1. Classification (GTDB taxonomy): domain Bacteria; phylum Planctomycetota; class Planctomycetia; order Pirellulales; family Pirellulaceae; genus CAYYHV01. The sequence goes on along the minus strand of CAYYHV010000253.1, from coordinate 6,840 downwards.
CTCAACTGTTTCCGATTCCACATATGTTTGCCGGTATGGCTGCAATCGAAATTGCCAGAGCGATGGGTATTTACGTTGATCCGACGGACTTTGGTTTGGGGCCGGGCAATATCGACAGCGTGCTTGCCGGCTTCGCCATTACTTTCATCACCGGCTGTATACTTCTGTTATTTGCCGCAGTTTTTGGCGCGATAGCCACTTTGCTAGTCGGGAAGCGTCGCCACGCTGCCCCCCTCGAAGACCAGCCGACCGAGTGAGGCAAATTGCAAACGGATACGATTTCACGCAGTCACTCTGTGATTTCTGTTCCTCTGAGTTGCGCCCCCCACGCACACCTTCGCTCAGTTGAGAAAGAAAACCTCCACGGCGACTCTACGCTCTCAATCTACATCTCGGCCTCGTTCACGTGTGCCATGCAGTTTTCGACATGAAGCATAGAACCTAATCGCCAATAACTTCAAATGACTTTTCGGCAATAATCATGCCGTCAAGTTCCAACGTCATTCGCCAGATGCCCAATTTGTCTTCGATGGGCTCCCAAATGGTATCGCCGAGATAGAAATTCCAATCATTGGATTTGACGTACACCGCCCCATCGAACGGGTCGCGCCGATTGCCGTCCGAGTCGAGGATCCCCGGATGGTCAATGCAGTACTCAAGCTGCAGGTTCTTAGCGCCTTTGATATTTACGACGAATCCAAACTCAATATCAACCTCTGCAGGAATTCGAGTCGTGAATTCCTGAACATCCGGCAAGTGTTTAGAATCCGACTCCCACTTTGTATAGATCCCATAACTTCGCATGCGGATCACAGGCTTACGCTTCGCCGCCATCAGTCGGTGACTTCCGCCGAAATGATGCCTGCCGGAGGCTTTGGTTGACTTGCCCCCAATTGAATAAGCAAGTTACTTGATTCTGGCAAAATATCGATCGAGGCATTGGACGCCAGCAGCTTGTCGACTTCCATGACTTCCAAAACCGTCTCAAGAATTTCAGAATCCTGCTTGGCGATTACGTTCAGTGCGTCGCCAACGATCTCCGGCCGAGCCGCCGAGGCTTCGGCCATTTTTTGCGAGACTTTATAAGCCGTCTCACTCTTGATCAAACCGACGCGGTTTTCGCCATCCTGTTTCATCGCGCTGGTAACCTGAACAAGCCTCTTGACGACTTTTTCCGTAATGTTGTCAACCATACCACGATCTGTGAACGCCACCTTGCGGATGTAAACCGATCCCAAAGTGTATCCCCATTTTTCAGACAAGGGTGACACCGCCTGTCGCACCGTCCGACTGAGCGTATGTCGATCTTCGAGCATCTTTTCCATTTCCAGATTGCTCAAAGTCGAGATGGCCGAACTTGTTACGTTGGCTTGGAGCGAGCCTTCTGGATTTGCATTGGTAAACAGATACGACGTCGGATCGGATACTCGCATCTCGTACCAAATACCGACTCCCATCGGAGTCCCTTCCTCCGAGTTGACCATTTGGTTTCGGAGATAATGCTGACGCAGCGCTGTATTGACTTGATAACGCTTCCCAAAAAACGGGATGAGAAAACCTCGCAGTCCAAACTTGGTGAGAGGAAACTGCAGCCCAGGAGTATCGAGCACGCCGATGACTTTGCCGAACAGTGTGAACACTTGGGCTTCACATTCGTTTACACAGGTATACAAACCGAACATGCGGGCGATGCCAAGCAGGATCGGAATAAAGAGAAGACCAACAAACAATCCGGGAATGAAGAATTCCATCTAGGCACCTGCCTTTCCACTGGAAGGATTCGCAACCTGTATCACTCGGTTCGCCTTGTCGTACAAGGGAATCCTAAGGTTTCTCAAGTAGGCTTTTAAGCAATCCGACCCACCTTCCTGCTTGATTTTCGTCAGCGTCGTCGCCAACTCTCTAAGCGGAGCCACTTCGGCTTGAGCGTTGTTCGTCGAAATCTCGACTGCCCGCGCGCTCATCGTAATCTGTTGCTCAGAATCAGCTCGAGCCGTGCTAAGATCGGCGGCCACCTGGTTTCGTGTGCTGTTAATCGCCGAAAGGGCTCGATCAACTTCCGGGGGCGGATCAATCTCGGTAATCAAAGCCGCATCGAGTTCAATTCCATAGCGTCCGGTCGTCGCCCTGCACTGTTCTTCCATGTACTGGTTTAGCAGCGGCAAGTTTTTTCGAAGGTCATTAATGGAGACGCCTTCCGAGAGTTCGACTGCCGTTCCGCCTTCTTCCTCCGATTCGCTGTCAGGTTCACCGAGCAGGCTTTGGCCCTTCGGATCAACGAAGTTTGCGACTCGCTCTCGCAGCACCGACACAAAGTATCCCATCACGTGTTCGAGCGGACTGGTGACGCCAAACAGATACGGATAAAGATTGGTTTCGCTGATGCGATATCGCAATTGTCCGTTAATCCCGGTCGTCAAATTATCCTTCGTAACCGCCTCGATCGTATCTTGAGCCTTGGATGGATCCCAGGAAAGATCAACCGCTTGGGTGGCAACACTCACCTTGTAGACTTTCTGCCACGGCATCTTGAAATACGGTCCACCGGGACCGACGACAGCAACTTGCGGATATTCGTACCGCTCAAGCTCTTCGTCAGTCAACGCCGTCGAATCGGATTGACCACTCAAACGAATGGCTTTCCCAAAACTGGTTACCACGGCGCGTTGATCGGGACTGACCGTATAGAATCCAGACAGTACAGCTCGAAAGAACGAGTAGACTACCAAGCCCAAAATGAACCCAATAAGAGCTAACATGTGCGACCTTTTTGTTAAGCCTGAATAGCAATGGGAATACACGGCAAGAAATATACAATTCTAGGATCTGCTAAGTAACTGGTTGTTATTACCAGTCCGCAGCGTACAGCCTCACAAATCTTCTGCTGGAATCTGACGTTTAAGCTGATTGTTTGCCCAAGCTGTAGAACACTATTCGACTGAAGCCGAAACTTTCAGGACTTCTTCCCATGGAATGATGCCCGTCAAAGCAAGCTGAGTCGCGCGGACCTGCATTCGAGTCATTCTGCCACCCGTAGTATCATGCAAATCGCCGCTGGAAAGTCGTGCCCGAAGGGCCTGATCCATCGGCATAATGTCAAAAACACCCGTGCGACTGCTAAACCCAGACTGCTGACAATGTTCGCAACCGGCTGGACCAAAAAGGCATTCGGGATCGACTTGCTGCTTCCAAAGCGCCGCACGTTGGGCCTCGGAATATTTCGGTCGGGACTTGCAGTGATCACACAAGCGACGCACCAATCGCTGGGAAAGCACAACATTGATCGCCGACGCAATGAGTTTTGGATCGCAACCCAAGTCAATCAATCGCAACAATGCCGCTTCGTTGCTGCCGCTGTGGACCGTAGCGAAAACAAGGTGCCCAGTCTGAGCCGCTTGAAGTGCAATTTCGGCGGTTTCCTGGTCTCGAATTTCCCCAACGGAAATAACATCTGGATCCTGCCGCAGTACACTTCGAAGCACGCTGGCAAAAGTTATTCCAGCGCGTGTGTTGATTTCTATCTGGCTTGCATTCGGAAGAACGTATTCAATCGGGTCTTCGATCGTGATCACATTTCGTTCTACGCTATCGATGGTTCGCAACATCGCGTGAACCGTTGAACTCTTTCCGCTTCCCGTAGGTCCGCAAACCAAAATCATGCCGGAATGCCCAGCCAAAGCGGATTTGACCGACGACTGTTCCGAATCGGCCATACCGACAGTTTTCAAAGTGAACGCCGTCGCACTTTGATCGAGGACGCGAATCGACACCTTCTCACCATTAAGGACACCAGCCGTAGCGACTCGAAATGAAACGCTGCCCGTTCTGGTGCGTGCCGTAAAGCCACCATCTTGAGGACGACGTCGATCAGCAATGTCCATTCCCGAGATTGCCTTGATGCAGTTGACTACCGACTTGCCCTCTGCATCGGACAGCTCCTGTACGTTTCGCAGCCCTCCATTGACTCGAAATCGGACGCTGAATTCGGAGTCGCTGACGGGGTGAATCAAAATATCACTGGCAGTTTGAGTAACGGCATCCTGGACAATATCACGGGTCCGGAGCAGTCCCTGCGCACCTTTCGATGAACTGCGAGCGTCGATCCGGTCCGCCAGACTCTTGCCGTTGGTGTCGTACAGGACGAATGAGTCGTCCTCTTCGACAATATCTTCTTGCCGTCTGAATCGCAGTTGCTCTTTGATGGCCTGCCCCAATGACAGATCATTCTCTTTTTGCCGACGCAATGCGTTGACGAGCATCCAGATAGGAAAATAGATCGGCCAGATCAACAAAAAACCAAGCGTAGAGCACAACTTTAATAGAACGGAGAGAGCTCTTCGCCATGCGTACTGAACTGAGAAAAAGATTCCAATTGCCAACCAGACAACGGAAATTCCGATCAGCCAAGGTAACGAAATCGGAAGTTCAGCAAGGTCCATGGATTATCGTACTCGTGGTATGAACAGATTGGACTCGTCAGTTCCAATCATCTTAGTTGCGCCGCTAAGGTGCCGGCAAGTCGAGCAGTTTATCGACTAAGATTTGATGGTGAACGAAGTCTTCTTCGCTGGTGAAAGTGGAAGTTTCTTTGGTTTTCGCGGCGTTGCGCCATCAAATCCGTTTCCGTTCCAATCTGCCGCTGAGCCTTTTTGGCATCGGACCTTGTAATCCCCCTTGGGAGCTATGATCGTCGCGTCCATTTGCTCGCAAACTAAAACGGAAAAAATCCGCCGGCCCGAGTAGTCCGAAAACTCTAGAAAGGCATGGCCTTCACTGGGATTTCGAATTCTCAGATTGCAATCGGCCGGCCGCTCAACAAAATGCTCAACATGTCCATTCGTGGGCATGATGACTTGAGGAGTCGACATCAGCGAAGCTGCGATGATCGCTATCAGGCCAATCAATCCCGCAGCAATTCCGAAATAGGCGACAACTCTTGCATTAACAGGAGTCGAGTAATTGCGACTTTGCAGTTGCTGCCGCGGAGCGCGTGTCGCCATGTTCAACGTAGGGTCGTCCAAGACGTCCATGAGATCCGGCGGCGACGCCGAAACGTCTTCGCAATCAAAGTCTTGATTCCCTAGCGCCTCCCAATCCGTCGAAAGCGGAAGCATTAATTCAGACCGCAGCTTGCCAATGATAGAGAGAAGCTGATGCTGCCGATCATAGATTTTCTTTCGTTCCTCATTCAGCAGGATATATTCTGCAGCTTCTGCTACGGCCTCATCGCCACACGTCGTGATGGAATGACGCAGTTCATCTGGGTCATTACAAACACTGGGAAGGCTCAGTCGTTGATAGAGATCCTTCATTGATTCTCACTCAACGTTTCAAAAGCAATTCGAATCTGCGTAAACGCCTTTGCCGCAGCGCGCTGTTCTTCAATCGGAGATTGCGCATGCCGATCGGGATGATGAACACTCGCCAACTTACGAAATGCCGACGCAACATCTGACTCCGTCGCAGTTTCGTCCAGTTTCAGAATGATTCGCGCTTCCTCCAGTGACATCTGATTCTTGCCACCGCTCTGATGAGACTTGGCCCTACCGTTCGCATCTCCACCGGATGCCCCTGCTTTTTTTTGCTTAGTGCTGCCGTTCGGCCGGCTCGTAGCTTCAATTTTCTTCCACCACGCAATGGAGCTAAGATCACCTGGTGCTTGCAGGTTCTTTCCGACGACTCGACAAAACTCGGAAAAATTCAGTTCTGTGACGTCAGCCAAAAACCGCAACAAGAAATTCGAGGCCGACGAACACTTGTTTTCACATGTGGCGATTAAGAAGGCTGTCTTCAAGAACATACGCCGACCTTTAATCGGCATTTTCCGAATGACCTCACACGCCAATTTGAGATCCGATTCCTTAGGGTTCCGAGCAACGTTAAACGCCAACTCAAGAATTCCGGTTTCCTGTTGAGTAACCGAAAAGTCGTGCAACAATTTCTGTTGAGACGGACTCATTGATCCATCGATGGCGGCTAACCACGCAAGGAGACTGGTCGCAGCGAGCCCTCGATTTCTCGATTGCCCCATGGCCACCTGAAAGGGTGTTTTTGTAGAGGAATTCACGGGGTGGTTCCAACAATCCCAGATTGCATCACATCAGTTGAGCCTAATTCAAGCCAAAAAAATTTGTCGACTTGCCCCACTCCCATGTCGCAAGTCAGTCCAGCGACTTTTTCTTGTAAGCTATGCTAGTCAAAAAACTGACAAAACGCGAGTGTACCCACGGCATTCGAACAATGTCGCATCGCAGATAAACGATGCAACGAGCGCTCAAGAAACCATACATCGAGAAAACTTGGCATTTTCGCCTCAGACGCCCCCGCTGCCGAACACGGACCACCAAACCGAATATCGAAATTCACAGAAGAAGTTACGGCAAAAATTTGACTTCCGCCGTCGATGGCCCACCCCTGAACACGTCGATCTGCGAAGGGGTTCTGGATGTCTCCCTCTTGGCAAGTTTCATTTCGACGTGACGGACGGTGTCACTGATTCGTCGGAATTCAGGGCGGAGTTTGGCGACATTCTCTACGACAATTTGCAACGAGTATGTTGGGAAATGAAATGTGTTTCCCAAATGGAATCACTGTCGCCATTTGCAGAACTGGATGACGAGCGCGCACGAAAAAACCCGTCTGGGCTGGCTAGCTCCAGACGGGTCTTCGTCTATGACGTTTTGATAGTGTAACTGGGAAATGAATCTCAGTTACGAACCTCTCTCACTATACGCATGAGAACTATGTCCACTCGAATGTCTGAGTGTCACCACTCATACATTGATCATCCTTAGAAAGGAGGTGATCCAGCCGCAGGTTCCCCTACGGCTACCTTGTTAC
>CAYYHV010000252.1:5550-11405 GCA_964471695.1 uncultured Pirellulaceae bacterium | reverse complement strand
AATCGGGTTTGAGCGTCTGGACGGTCGGAATTCAATTTGATCTGGGTCGTGCAACTAGGAGTTAAGCGACACGTGTCGCATTTTGAGGGTCTGGACGTCGCGGCCGTTTCTGCCCGTCGTTGATTTTGAATGATCGAGCTGGTTTGTCAAAAAATTGGGGCAGGTGGCGTTAGGATTGGGGGCCAGAGACGCCGGTGATGACGTTCTCGACTTGGATGGAAGATTCGATACAGTCAGCGAGGAGATTGAGGTAAGTCGAAAAGGCACTGATAAATTGTTGCTGGCTGGTGAGGGCTTCGAGATAGGTGGCTTCGCCTTCTGAAAGAGCAGCGGAGACGAGTTCCAGACTCTGTTGGGCCTTAGGGATAATGTTGTCGCGGAATCGCGTCATTCTTTGACGGGCTGAGAGGTATCGTTGGAAAGCCTCAGCCAATGCTGAACGGGCGGCCAACTCCAGAGCACCGTAACTGTTGGCCGCATTGGAACGACGGGCATGGGCGGCTCGAACGTTTCCCTGGTTCCAGTCGCGGAGTTGGACGGGACGAGTCACCGAGACACCGCCAAACGAATCGTTGGAGTCGTCGTCATAGTAGACGGAAAACTGGACTGACCAATCGGGATTCTGCAACGATTGTTGCAGAGCGACGTCATTTCCCGCACGATGAATCTTCAGTTGTTGAATGCAAAGTTGAAGATTCTCGTTACGCAGTCTCGCTACTGCTTCTTCCCACGAGTAATCGGGAACGGCTGCCTCCACGGCTCCTTGGAGTGATGCGAGTCGCAGGAATTGTTCGGATTCGGTATTGGTAAGGGCAGCCAATGACTGGCGAATGGCCGGCAGGCTGGTTTCGGCGGCCATGAACTGAGCCAACACGTTTTCAGCGGCAAGTTCGGCTTGGAAGAGGCTGGTCCTTGCCAGTTCGCCGACTTCAACCAGCTCCCTTACGGCGCTGGTGATCTCGTTTGAACTTTTCGACAACTGGCGGAATGCGTCGCAACGCATTTGAGCCAGACGAACCAGGAAGTAGCCTCGCCGAACCTGATTGGCCAGTCGCTGTTCGGTGACTTGCAGATTCAATTCTGCAATACTGACATTACTGGTCGCGACAGCAGTTCGATTCTCGATTCGACGGCTGCGAACAACCGGTTTGTTCCAAGCGACTCCGTGTTGGCCACTCGAACCATTGTTGCCAATTTCCTGATGGACAACGCTAATCGACGGATTGGGGTAAAGTGATGCTTGTTGTTGGAGGCCAAGAGATTCGTTGACTTGGGCTCGCGACGCAACGATCACCGGGTTGTTCATCAATGCCAGATTGATCAGATCGTACAGTTCGTTGTCCGCGGGCATGGGGTTGGATTGTTGGGGCGGCGGGGGGGACGGCGCCATGAGCGGAATACTGGCCCTTTGCCCGAGTTCAGGTGGTCTCGTCGGAGGGGAAGGCAGTGGGTTTTGAGGTGGGATAGGAGTCGGCGAAATATTGGGTGGCAGTCGCTTGAGCGACTGAGGCGCGGATTGCTGGGTTGGCCGTTGCCTAGGGACTCGGCGAACGGGTCGCGGCGGTTGGATGGGTGGTAAGCGTGACGGCTCATTAAATCTAGGTGGAGCGAGCGGCAGGTCGATCGAAATGTCCTGTGGCTTCACGGGCGGGAGTTCGTCCATGGCGGACGGTGCCTCGAACATCGGAGGCGGGTTTCCGATTGGACGAATTGCCCTGTTGGGCGGCATTTGAAGTTCGCTGGATACGAGAAAGTTGTGAAGCAGGGCGGGTTCGGATTGAGCGCATATCTCGGGTGTTATTTGAATCAACAACACAACGAGAATGGATTGACCCAGTCGCAGGAATCTATTCGCCAGGAGTGAGCTCGATTGAAACACGTTGATGCCCGTCGACTTGATTTTTGGATTGCTGGCTTTGCAATCAACGAATGCTGTTAAACTTTGCCTGACCCGCAAAGTTTGACATCGGCGAGTTGGTCGGGATAGTTGAGCCCATGGTGGTGAATTAGGTAAGAGAGATACAAACCAGTCATCTCAGGCGGCTTGATAGTGAAACGAGATTGTTGATTGTGCTCGAAGTGCTCGATAATGCGGGCAAAGAGTTTACGCAGTATGCCAGCGATGAGGGCAACGTTATGAATGCAAAGAAACGCGTTATCCAATTGGCGACGATGTTGTTCGTGGTCGGACTGACTGGAATTGCGTTTGGTTATTTGATCGCCCGAGAACAATCTGAAGGGACTGCGGCGGTCAGTCATGGCCACAATCATGGGGCTGAGGCAGAGCCTTCTGCTGGGGCGGATCCTCATGCGGGACATCAGCACGGTAGCGGTGCGGCTCATGGATCGGGAAAATCTGAGTACGTAGAGCTGACGGGGGCTGCGCTGGAAAATTTGAATATTCGAGTTGGGACGGTGCGCAAGTCCGAGTATGTACGCGAATTAAGTCTGCCGGGAGAGATTACACCAACGCCGGGTTATGGGAAGCGAATCGTGGCGGCTACGGTGAATGGTGTCGTATCGCGAATCAATGTTGTGCAGGGGCAGGCGGTGCAAGTGACGGACTCGTTGGCTCGATTGAAGATTGTGGACGAGGAGTTCAGCACGATTCAGATGACACTGTTAAAGAACGAAAATCGACTGACAGTGATTGCTCGTGAGATCGAACGCCTTAGCTCCTTGGCGCAAAATGGCATCGCCCAGCGTCGGACCCGCGACCTCAGTTATGAGCGCGAGCAGTTGTTGGCTGAGCGGGTGACGTTGACCCAGTCCTTGAGATTCCATGGCTTGCGTGATTCACATTTCAACGAGTTCTTGCGTCGAGGCAAGTTGGTTGAGTCGATTGGATTGGTGGTCTCGGATCAAGATGAGGAAACGCAATCCGCAGGGGAGACGGCGGAAGGTGATACGAGCGAACCGTCCTTTTATGTTGTCGATGCCATCAATGTCTCGGTCGGCCAAACGGTGAAACGTGGCGATCCCATTTGTACACTTGCCAATCAATCGGAATTGATGGTGCGCGGGCTGGCGTTCGAGAGTGACTTTGCGGTAGTCAATCGATTGTACGCAGAGCAGGCGGAAGTGCAGATCGCCTTCAGTCATGATGCGGGCACGCATGAGGCCGAAGAGAGGGGCCGTCGAGTCCCGATTTCGTTTGTGGAGAGTACGGTCGATTCGACGAAGCAATCGTTGCACTTCTATATGAAGTTGAACAATGAGATTATTGGCCGCCGGACGGATGATAAAGATCGACAATTCAATTCGTGGCAATTCCGTCCGGGCCAACGAGTCCATTTGCGGCTGCCCGTTGAATCTTGGAGTCAGCAATGGAAACTGCCAGCGGGTGCGGTAGTGACCAATGGGGCTGAGTCGCTGGTGTTTCGGCAAACGCTTGCGGTTGGGGATCGGTTGCACTTGCATGGTGTCAGCCCGTTCAAGCGTCCAAAATCGGATCACGCTGAGTTTGAGTCGGTGTCAGTACGAGTCAAGTATCGAGACGATCGGTTTGCGGTACTTGAAGATGACGGCGCCCTAGCGATCGGCGACAAATTGGTAATGAAGAATGCCTATCAGGTTCAGTTGGCTCAGGATCGTGGTTCGGCCGGTGCGGTCGATGACCACCATGGGCACAGTCACTAGGTGGAACGACGGGGCTTCGGTTCCGATGTCATGTCGGAGCAGGCAGGCGCACGATAAATGCTAAACCGAATCATTGAACTCGCTTTGCGTCATCGGCTGGTAGTCGTCGGGCTTGCATTAGCGCTGATGGTTACCGGAAGCATCATCATTCCCACGTTGCCGATCGACGTGCTTCCCAGTTTGACTCGTCCTCGCGTAACGATTGTTACGGAGTGCGGCGGGTTGGCTCCAGAAGAAGTCGAACAACAAGTGACGGCGACTTTGGAAGCGGCGGTGAACGGCGCGACGGGAGTCACGGATGTTCGTAGCTCGTCGGACATCGGGTTATCGGTCATCTACGTCGAATTCGACTGGAATGCCGACATCTACAAATCGCGTCAGATTGTGCAGGAACGTATCGCGACCGTCATTGATCAGCTCCCTGACGGAATCCAGCCTCAGCTGGGCCCCATCTCTTCGTTACTTGGCCAGATCATGCTGGTGGGAATGTGGAGTGAGGATGGCACAACCGGTCCGCTTGAGTTGCGGACCCACGCGGATTGGGTGGTGGGACAACGACTCAAGTCGATTGATGGTGTGTCGCAGGTGATCACGATGGGTGGTGGTCGCAAGCAGTTTCAGGTGTTAGCCGACTTGCACAAGATGCATCAATATGAGGTGACGCTCGGCGATATCGAACTGGCGCTCAGTCAGAGCAATATCAACGTGGCTGGTGGCTACGTGGACAATTCCAGCCAGGAACTCATTGTGCGTGGATTGGGACGGATCACGTCGGCGGAGGAAATTCGCGATATCGTTGTCAAAATCAGCGACGAGCGTCCCGTATTGATTGAGCAAGTTGCGGATGTTCGCGAGGGGGCTCAGACGAAACGTGGTGACTCGTCGGTCAACGGACGCGACGCAGTGGTGTTGGTTGTGCAGAAGCAGCCTAGCGCTGACACGCGTCGTCTGACGGAAGATATTCGCGAAGCGCTGGAGGGACTTGCCAGCTCGCTTCCCCGCGACGTGATAATGGCGTCGACTTATGAGCAGCGGGATTTCATTGATCACGGTATCACGAATGTGATCGAGTCGCTGCGAGATGGTGCCATTCTGGTCACGATCGTCTTGTTTCTTTTCCTGCTCAATTTTCGTCCGACGTTGATTACGCTGACGGCGATCCCGTTGTCAATTGTTGTCACGGCCCTGGTATTCCGCTGGTTTGATATGACGATCAACGTGATGACGTTAGGCGGGTTGGCGGTCGCGATGGGCGAGTTAGTCGATGATGCGATCGTGGACGTGGAGAATATCTTTCGACGGCTGCGTCAAAATCGAGAACGGGAGAATCCGCGACCCGTTCTGAATGTTATTTTTGAAGCCAGCGTCGAAGTCCGTAACGCGATTATCCTGAGTACGATGTTGGTGATTGTCGTCTTTTCACCCCTGTTCGCGTTAAGCGGTATTTCGGGGCGCATGTTCACGCCGCTCGGGATTGCTTACATCGTTTCGATTTTGGCTTCGACTGTCGTCTCGCTCACCGTGACGCCTGTGCTTTCCTATTTTTTACTCACGGATGCGTCTGTGACGTTACGTAAAGATGGGCGTTTCGTTGAATGGCTCAAGCGGATGGTGAAACCAATGATCCACTTCAGTATGGATCCGAATCGATTGGCGTGTGCGCTCGGATTGACAGGCGTGCTCGCAGTCGGATGTGGGTTCCTGCTGGCAAGTCTGGGCAGTGACTATTTGCCAGATTTTGACGAAGGAGCGGTGCAGGTTAACCTTGTGGCCGCGGCGTCAACGTCGTTGCAGACCAGTCGTGAGATTTGCAGGGCTGCAGATCGCGAGTTCCTGAAATTGGTGCGTACCGAAGAGAACCCCGACGGTCCACTGCTCTGGTTCACGTGTCGGACGGGTAGGGCGGAGCAGGACGAGCACGTGATGGGCGTTAACGTGAGTGAGTATGTAATGACACTCAATCCCAACGTTCGACTCAGTCGCAGCGAGCTACGCGAGAAGCTTGAAGATGCGGTCGCCGATTTGCCCAGTGTGGCGGACAGTATCGAACAGCCAATTGCGCACTTGATCAGTCACATGTTGTCGGGAGTCGAGACGCAGATTGCCATCAAATTGCACGGGGACAATCTGATTACGTTGCGGCGTAAGGCGGAGCAGATCAAGTCGGCGATTCTGGATGTTGAAGAAGAGAATCTCGAGCAAGTGGTCGGCGCGCT
>CAYYHV010000252.1:0-5540 GCA_964471695.1 uncultured Pirellulaceae bacterium | reverse complement strand
TTGACTCCGCAGTTTCGTATTGAAGTGCGGCGAGACCAGTTGGCGTATTATGGAATTAACGCGCAATACGTAAACGACTTTGTCGAGACCGCGATGAAGGGCCGGGTTATTTCGCAAATCATTGACGGCCAGCGTCGGTTTGACCTGATTCTTCGACTGGGTGAAACCTATCGGTCTGATCTCAACAATCTGGCTCGGATCCCATTGGAGCTGCCGAATGGTCGCCGAGTCCCTTTGTCGGCGGTGGCAAGATTGTACGAAGGCGGTGGGCCCAACACGATCAAGCGGGAAGATGGACGGCGTCGTATTGTCGTGCGCGTGAACACGACGAATCGAGATGTCGGCAGCGTGTTGGCGGATATCAAACAGCGAGTCAATGAGCGCATCGTGTTACCCGAAGGCTATTTTGTCGAATATGGCGGGCAGTTCGAGGCGGGGCAGGCCGCGACTCAGCGGATCGCGATCTTGAGCGTGGTGGCGTTTGCAATCGTCTTTGTGCTGCTTTATTCGACTTATCCGAGCGTCAGTATCGTGATGCAGATTCTGATTGCGTTACCCGTCGCGTTCATCGGCGGTGCGCTCGCCCTATGGGCGACCGGCCAGATACTCACAGTCGCGGCTCAGGTGGGATTCATCTCGCTGGGTGGCATTGCGGCCCGCAACGGGTTGTTATTGATGTCGACCTATCTGGATGAAGTCAGCAAGCGAGGATTTGTGCGCGACGCGGTGGTTTCGGGAAGCCTGGAACGCATGTCGCCCGTGTTGATGACAGCCTTGACAACGGGAATCGGCTTGGTCCCATTGGTCTGGGGCGGGGCGATGCCGGGCAGAGAGTTCCTGTTGCCGATTGCCACAGTGATTCTTGGCGGGTTGGTAACGTCGACGTTGTGCGAGTTTCTGATTCGGCCGGGGTTGTTCTTTATCTTCTCAGAAGAAGCGGCGGAGTCGCTGGCGCAGAAGAAAAAGTCAGCTTTTACGGTGCATGTCGATGCGGCATAGTTTGCATCGGCAGGAGGGGCTGTGCATTGCACCGGCCACCGCAGTCAGCCTCAAAAGACGAAGAGCCATGCTCCGGCAGCGAGGACTAATGCCGCGACCGTCAGAAGGACGATTGGGTTTTGCGTCCAATCCTTGGGCACGATCGCGTCTGGCCCGGTTTCGGCGCGAGCGACACCGAATATGTGTTGGATTTTGGTAAACGCGCTCTGGTTGACGAATTGGAATCCGACTTCGGTTCCGTTCTCAACTGGCCTTTTCCATCGCAGCTCCATTGGGATATTGCGATTGGCGTCGTCAATATCGAGCAGGAGCAGATCGCCAACATTGGCGTCGACTTCGCCGGCTGTGCTCAATCGCATACCGCCGTACGAAACGTCAAGAATTGAGACATCGAATTTTGTGGGGGCGAGTTGCCAACGTCCGCGAGCCGGGTATTGGACGGGCTCTCGGGCGTACTCACGACGATTGAGTGCACCCAACGAAGAAAGCAGGCCAAGTTCTTCGTCGCCAATCGGCGTTTCAAAACGCAGGTTGAGCCAATTACCTTCTTCCGTTTCGCCGCTGCGATAATTGTGGATCGTAGCCGGAGCCGTAACAATCTGTTCCAGGCTTCCATCGACATCGCGGAAAATCACAACGGTCATTCCGTCGCTACCGGGAAAGTCGCCTGGCAGGAATCCTTTGAGTGACTGTGTAGAGATAGCAGCCTTGCGGAACAGTTGTTGCTGTTCCTGACCATCGACGCGCCATAGTAACGCGGCGTGGCAATCCTTCCCCTCCAGTTTGAAACGGTATTCAGGAGTTGAGGTCGCCGGCGAATCTGCAGTAGTGGTGGTCATGCGTGGCTCGTTGATGCATTGCTCGTATGCTAAATCGTAGGACGTCCTGCGCTACACGACCGGAAAAAATACTCATATCTAGGATTTGGAGACTGTCTCAGGGCGGGCCTCCGTCAGCAAATTCGGCATATCCGGTCAATGAAGCAAGGGTTTCCCGTTAAATCCCGAAGGGTTTGCGATCAGGCCGAGTGGGAATGGCTATCGCATTGCTTTGCCAATTGCTACACAATGTTCGATTCCAGTCGTATTGCGGCGATTTTCGGGCTGGCAATCAACCTTGGGGCCGCAGCCGGAATTGGACATTGAGTGGGCGCGAACGGCGTAGATGGATGAACGAGAGTTTCGATTTCAATGACGAATTGCTTCACGACTTGTTGGCTCGAACGAGCCGCACGTTTGGATTGGCAATTCCTCTGCTACCCTTTCCCGCTCAGCGGGATGTCACCATTGCCTATTTGTTATTTCGCATCGCGGACACGATCGAGGATGGTGAGTTCCTCTCTTGTCAGGAAAAGTTGGCAGCCTTCGACAAGTTCACGAACTTACTCGAATCTTCCGCGGACTCGGGCGATGATGGGTTGGTGTTTCAGTCGCAATTGGTGAAGCAACAGCCCTGCGAAAACGAGGGGTATCTCCACCTGCTGGCGCATCTGCACATGGTGATGCAGTCGGCGCAGCATCTCGACGAGGCGGCTCGGATAATCGTCTTTGATTCTCTGCGCAAATCAGTGGCTGGGATGCGACGCTTTGTTGAAAGATCGGGTGGGGATTCCGTTGAGCTTAACCATCTGGATGAATTGCGTGAATACTGTTACAGCGTCGCCGGATTGGTTGGCGAAATGCTGACGGAGATATTTCTTGTTCGAGCTCCGTGGTTGCGCGAGGTCCAGGATGAAATTCGTCCCAAGTCGCGTTGGTTCGGAGAAGGGCTGCAACTCGTCAATATTTTGAAGGACTCGCAGGACGACGCCCAGGCCGGACGACTATATATTCCCAAGGGCGTGCCACGGAGTGAGTTGTTTGATCTGGCTCGGAACAATCTGGAAACGGCCACGGAATATGTCAAGCTCCTTCACAATGCCGAAGCGCCGTCGGGATTTATCGCTTTTGTGACACTGCCTTTGGAGTTGGCGTGGCAAACGCTTGATCAGGTGCAGACACTCGGGCCGGGTAGCAAGGTTTCGCGAGCCGACGTGGCTGAGATTTTGGAGCGTACAATCCATCAATCGCAGGCCAAAGTGCCACCCGGTGCTGGTGGATAATCTTCCAGGCTCGACAAGGATGTCGCCTTGAAGCGACGTTGTAATTAGGGACTCGTCAACCTCGCTGTTTCTCAATGGATTCGGAAAGTCGCAAGATGGGCCAACCTCAGATCACAATTATCGGAGCCGGGCCTGGCGGCTTGGCATCTGCGATGCTGTTGGCAAATTCTGGGGCTCGAGTTCGCTTGATTGAACGAATGCCGCGAGTCGGTGGACGCTGTTCAGCACTGGAATCCGATGGCTTTCGGTTTGATCTTGGCCCGACGTTCTTTCTCTACCCTCGCGTACTGCAGGAAATCTTTGCCGCGGTCGGTCGCGATCTGATGGAAGAGGTACCGATGACGCGGCTGGACCCGCAGTATCGGATTTCGTTTGGAGCGGGCGGCAAAATCGACGCGACGGCGGACATGCCACGGATGAAAGCCGAGATTGATTCGCTGGCGCCGGGCAATGGCGATGCGTTTGAGCGGTTCATGAATGTGAATCGTACGAAGCTTGAAAAGTTCCGTCCAATTCTCGAATCGCCGTTTGGAAACATGCTGGGGTTGGTGCGACCGTCGACGCTGCAGGCATTACCGTGGTTGAATCCATGGCATTCGGTGGGTTCGGAGCTGAACCAATATTTTACCGATCCGCGATTGGTAATCGCGTTTTCGTTCCAAGCCAAGTATCTCGGCATGTCGCCGTTCCAGTGCCCGAGCTTGTTCACGATTCTGGCCTTTCTAGAGTATGAGCACGGTGTGTGGCATCCAACGGGTGGGTGCAGCGCGGTGAGCGAACGGATGGCGTCGATTGCTGAAGAGATGGGAGTCGAGTTTCATCTTGGCGAGTCCGTCGAGCAGATTCACTTTGAGGGCCGCAAAGCCGTCGGGTTGGAAACGAACCGCGGCAAGTATGATACCGACGCCTTGGTGATTAACGCGGATTTTGCACGAGCCATGCAGTCGCTGGTGCCCGACCGGCTCCGTCGTCGCTGGACGGACAAGAAGTTGGCGAAGAAGAAGTACTCATGTTCGACTTTTATGATGTACCTTGGCATCGAAGGACGCTTTGACGATCTGCCGCATCATACGATTCACATCTCTAGCGATTATGAAAAGAATCTGGCTGAAATCGAGACGCTCCATACGCTGCCCGAGGATCCGTCCTTCTATATACACAATGCCTGTGTGACCGATCCGACGTTGGCTCCGGAAGGAATGAGTACGCTCTACGTGTTGGTGCCCGTCACGCATCAAACGGGCAACATCGACTGGGATGCGGAACGAGCCGGTTTTCGAAAGCGGGTTTTGGACAAATTGGCTCAAGTCGGCGTAACCGATATCGAAGCGCGAATTCGATACGAGAAAATTGTGACTCCGAATGATTGGGAGCACGAGCATCAGATCTACCGTGGCGCGACTTTCAATCTTGCACACAATCTTGGGCAGATGCTCCACATGCGTCCGCGAAATCGTTTTGAGGATTTGGACGGAGTCTATCTTGTTGGCGGCGGCACGCATCCTGGTAGCGGCTTGCCAGTCATCTACGAATCGGCTCGCATAACGACTCGGTTGATGGCTGAGGATCTCGGCGTCATGCAAGGTTGCTAGAGTGGATTCGGTCCGTACTTTCGTTGGATTCGCTCCATAAGTGCATTCAAGGAGACGTTGGATGTTGGGGGAGTCGCGTGATAAAGATATTGAATTCTGTCGCAAAGTCGCGGTGGTGTTTGCCGCTGTCGGCCTCAGTAGCGCGCTTGGGATGCTGTTGTCTGGGACCCGGAAACCACCGGACCGATCAAGCTTGCCGCATTTAGCGCCATTCGACTCGTCGAAGAAGCCAGTTAGGCAGGTCATCAAGATTCCCGAGGCCCAAGGATTGACATTGGCCGAAAGAAACGCTCGGATTCGCGAACGGTTTCCCGCGGATCGAGAATGGGCAAGCAATAACCCACCGCTTGTACTGTTGGACTCGCTTAAAGAGATGAAAGGTTCGGGGATAGTCGAGGTTCCCTATGTGCCAACAGACTGGGTAACAGTCGATGATGCCATTGAGTTACTGGGAATGGTCGGCGACACAACGAAATGCAACGAGGTTGTCGGCAAGTCGACAGGTGCTTTTCGCGGTCCGACGTCGATAGGATACGAAGCGACTCGCATGCTTATGCATTTTGTAGACCTCGGTCGACCCTATCCATACTGTCGCCCCAATGCCGATGAACGCATTGATTTCATTGTTTCCGAGGCAAAGCGGTTAGTCGCAGAGCATGAATGAAATGCCCCAACGGGCGACGTGACATTTACGGTGGGGAATTCGTGGCAAAAGTAACGCTTCGATGCCGAAAAGGGACTGGCTCGCGAATCCAACGGAGAAAAGGAAAGGGAGCAAACAGCAACGCGTAATCTCCGAGCATTGCCAGCCACCAGAGAAATCCAGCGTGCCTGTCCCTTATTCGGCC
>CAYYHV010000251.1:0-11429 GCA_964471695.1 uncultured Pirellulaceae bacterium | reverse complement strand
ACCGATGATCTTTTTGTTACCTGATTGGAGATAGTTGGCGAGATAGCCATCATGTTCATCAAAATAGGGAGATGGCATCAGCATCTTCACGTTCTGCCCAAGTATCTCGCTTGCTTCGTACCCAAACATGGACTGAGTCGATGGGTTGGCTTCCAGCACGATTCCACGTTCGTCGATCGTAATAATTGCGTCGACGGCATTGTCCAGAATTCCCTGGAGTTGCGCTTCGCGTTCCTTGAGGTCAGAGATGTCCCTGACGATTCCCGTGAAGATGGCTTCGCCGTCGAGTTTGGATTCGCTGACCGCCAGATGCATGGGGAAAGTCGTACCATCCTTCCGCTTGCCGACGACTTCGCGACCGATGCCAATGATCTTCTTGTCGCCAGTTGCCAGATAAGCCGCGAGGTAGTCGTCATGTTCCTCGTGATACGGAGACGGCATCAAAATCTTGATATTCTGGCCGACAATCTCCGAGATGTCATATCCGAACAGACGCTTGGTTGCCGGATTGGCGCCCAGTACGATCCCGCTCTTGCTGATCGTCAGGATCGCGTCAACCGCGCTGGCGACGAGGGCCTCGAGCTGGCCGTGGGCGAATTGACTGAAGCTTTGGTCTTCCTTCATTGTCAAAATGGTATCGAACGAGTCGTTGGAACGTAACCCGACTTTGCCGCAAGAAAGTCGACGACCGAAATCCAAGGTTACATAAACCTCGGTGCCGGATACGGGGCGACTTTGGGTTCTGGTAGCAACGCGAGGTGCTTCTTCTGTTCGCGAATCGTGAGGACTGGACACCGGGCGTTATGGAATACATTTTCGGCGGTACTCCCCAAAAGGACTCGCCGAATTCCACCATGCCCGTGCGTACCCATAATGATCAACTGAGTGGCCTTATATTCGGCTGCCCAGCAGATGACGTCACTGGCAGTTCCCGCATGAGCCATTCGACTGACAACAACGTCACTGTAGCGTGAGTGTACAGCGTCCAGCTTGCTAAGGATCGATTCATCGGCTGGAATCCATTGCCCTTCCCTGTCGTAGGATCTGGGTTTGTCGAACGCATGCAGAACAATCAGATCGGCCCCAACCCATGAGGCAAAGTCGTCAGCGTAGCGAAATGCATTCATACTGCATTCTGAAAAATCCACGGGGCACAGAATGCGCGTAATGGTAGCCATAGGATGTTTCTCAGGTACTTTGATCATACGGCGGTGCTTACCCATGAGTCGTCGGGGGAAACCAGATTCACTTTGCAGGCAGCATCCTTGGATAGCTGCTCGGCCACACTCCCCATGACCATTTTCGCCAAACCAGTCCGACCATGCGTGCCCATGACGATCAAGTCGATGTTGCGGAGTTCAACGAATCGACGTATTTCGTCAATCGCTTGACCTCGCAGATAGTGCATTTCCGTCTTGCCTTCTCGAACGATAGGCTTCGCTTCCTCGATTAGCCGCTTGTGCATATCCAGCTCGCTTACGTAACCGCGATGCCCAGGCGGAATGCTCGAGCCGGCCATATCTACGTGGATGACGAAAAGCCGCGCGTCGTGCTCGTTCGCAAGTCTTGTGGCTTCAGCCAATGCGCGGCGACTACAATCAGAAAAGTCGATGGGACACAGGATTCGTCGCGGGTATTCGTCGGTCATAGCTTCGTGCCTTGATTGATGTTGAAGTCGTATTCATGTTTCTGAAAAGCAAAGAATGGGCCAAAAACCGCGGTGTATGATGAACTGCGTAAATTGCAGCGAATGACGGAAGTTGCAGGCGTTGATGGTGTGCGATCGAGCACAGTTATGTGCCGACGCAGTGCGCCAACGCACGTTCATTTCGGGGTAGAGGTCGAGCCGGAATATCGCGAAATGATCCGGTGTTCGACTCTTCGCATCCAACCGCCGAGTGACAGAAAGGCAGGAGTCAGAAGTGCGATGAAGAAGTAGTCTGGCAATGCCATTTCTGCCAGCAAGCCGTAAGCCAACCATAGCGTGACGATCCCGATGAGGAACGTGCCGAATACTTCGTACCTCCAGATCGAAACGAATGCCATCGCCGCAATGCAAAACGAGACAAATTCAAATGCGGTTTCTGAGGCAAAGGGATCGTTGATAATCCTGCGTATCGCGAACACAAGGATTCCCGTTGCTACGATCGAGGCAATTCCCCGGGCAAGCCACTTCATCGTATTCGCCACGCTCAACTCATAGCCGGAGTACATGGTTTCATTCCTCTGTTTATCGAGCGAAATGATTACTCGTCGATTGAATGCACCAGGGCCGCGGTGATATCCAAGGTGGAGAGGATACCAACGGGGCGGTCTTGTTGGTCAACAACCACCAAACGATGAATCCCTTCGATGCACATGATTCTTGCCGCGTCAATCAACGTGCTGTCTTCGGCGACCGTCTGCACGAGCGGCGACATGTGAGAGCAAACCAGATTGTCATTCATGCATTCAAGCTGATAGGGCTGATTGGGATTGGTGCGTGACAAGAACTGGAGTTCGTGCCGCCCGGCGTCGCGGCCAACAAAATCCGTGGCGCTAAGAACCCCAACGCACTTTCCCAGGGCGTCGACGACTGGTGCGCCAGTGACTTCTGCATCGAAAATGTTTTGAGCCGCTTTGTGCATTTCATCGGACTCTGCAATCGTCAGCACATTGGTGTTCATGATGTCTTTGACGAGGAGCGTTTCCAAGCGATTGATTGCTGTATTCATGCCTGTGATCCATGGGATTCGTGTCGAGGAATGGGCTTCTTTCAAGTCCTGGCGAACAGATTCTGTCCGCCATTGGGTTTCGCAATAAGTCACGGCCTTACTGGCTGAGAAAGAGAGGGATGTTGGATTCACGCATGGCCTTCAACGCCGTTTCGCCAAAGACGCGGCGCCGTAGGAGCGATTTGGCACTATTGCCCACCACAATCAGATCGGCTGCCCAATCCTCTGCCGCAGGGAGCAACAGGTTCTTGGCCGTTCCGTCGATAAACTCAATCTCGATTTCCTTGCCGTGGGCAGCGAAGTAGTCCCTCATCTCCGTCAACAAGACTGGACCGTCGCCCCCTCGCTTGCCAATGTGGATGACCTTGAGTTCGGCATCCGGCCAGAGGTTCATCTGGTTGAACGTGCGAATGGTCTTGGCAGACTCTACGGAACCGCTATAGGCGACGAGTACCCTCTTGATTTCGCTAAACTCTGGACCCGCAGCGAGAACGGGTTGAACCCCTGATTCAATCAGTCGAATGAGTTCATTGGGTGGCTCGTCAATGACGCCGTGCTCGAACAGACCCTTCAAGCCAAATACCATCAAGTCGTGGTAACGCGAGGCTTTGAGGAGTTTTTCGTAGGGAAGTCCACCGGCTCGGACGACATCGCACTTGACCTGAGCTTCGTCACACAGCCTCGTCAATACATCCAGGGACTGCCG
The DNA here is from genome assembly GCA_964471695.1 of uncultured Pirellulaceae bacterium. Classification (GTDB taxonomy): domain Bacteria; phylum Planctomycetota; class Planctomycetia; order Pirellulales; family Pirellulaceae; genus CAYYHV01. Next base: position 8,009 of record CAYYHV010000251.1, on the reverse strand, counting down.
AATTGCGTCATCATTCTTTTCCATTCGATTGGAAATCATGGAATGGCGCCAAGTGGCAGTTCCAACAGCCATCGGTCCCACATCTTTAAGCCTGGCAATATCGGTTACGGAAATCGCAGTAACACCGGCATCAAATCGTTGTGCGAGCTCCGTCGAATGTCGAGCTACAGATGCCGTATAGAGCGGGTCGCAGACTCCGGCCAGAATTCGTTTGATCATGACATTTCCCTTTGGCTCGAGGATACAAGTTGTGCTTCATCTCCTCGCAATCGCTAACGCCATGCCAATTCGCTTCGGGTGTTATTTCACGGTATATCGTGCGAAACGCTTTTGATCTGGCCATTTCGCACAATGGAAAAGCGCGCAAGTGTGCGTAGTCGCGCGCTCATTGGACGACCAGACTTCAATTTCTTGAGCTCCCGATCATCGTCGGAAACAAACCAGATTCCCGTCGACTCATCTATGGCGGCTTTTGCTGCTCCCCATGGGCTCTCGTTTGCGAAGCGGTCCTGGTGGCATCCTGATACGGCATTCGGTTTGCAATCTCATTGGGCGTAGACAAAGAAATTGGAGCAAGGCGTCTTATGCCGGTGGAGATGGGCAACGAGAACGAAGCGTGCCGAAGTGGCTGGTGGTATCGAAGATCTAGAGAACGTTGAAGCAATGATGAACGTGAAATCGAATTCCTTATTGGTGCAGTCGTTTATGGGTGATCACGTCAAGTTCATGGAGCTCCTCAAGGCTGTGTTTGACAAGGTCGCATCGAACGATTTGCAGGCTGCTCGCACATTTGCGACCGAGCTGAATGAGTTTGCGGGGGCGCATATTGCGTTCGAAGAAGCTGTTCTCTATCCGGCAATCGCAGAGTTGAATCAGGAAGATTCTTTTGTGGCTGGCCTTTACGAAGAACATCAAATGGTTGTGTCAGCAATCGCGTCGTTGCTGCAGAACGACGATCTATCAAGCGAGCAGTTGACCGAAATTCAGGCCCATTTGGCGACGGGGCTTCAGCACGTCGATCATTGCGGGACACTCATCAGCCGACTCGCTGCGATGGATGATTGCGATCAGAGTGAAGCCTTGGACGAATTGCAGCAGTTGCGAACGTTGAAAATCAAATGGACCGATATGAAAAGGGAGAGTTAGCATGTGCCGACTGTATGGAATCTGCGCCAACGAGCTGACGAAGGTTGAGTGCAATCTGGTTCAAGCCCAGAATGCGTTGCTCCGACAGGGGCGGGGAGACCAGTCAGAAAGCATGCACGCGGATGGATGGGGGATTGCCTGTTATCGAGATCTGGATCGCTTGAAGTGTCTTCCTGAGTTGGTTCGCCACAAGACAGCCGCCGTGGGTAACGACAAATTCAGCCATCAGGCGGAGTCGACTTACGCTAAAACCGTGCTCGCCCACGTCCGAGTGGCCACTGTCGGATATGTGGGAACCATGAACTCGCATCCGTTCAGCTATGACAATTGGGCGTTTGCCCACATGGGAACGATCCCCAAATTTGATCAACTACGAACAGAGCTGGAAGACGAGACTGGGAGATTTCAAAATTCGCGGTGTGGTGCCACGGACAGTGAGCAACTCTTCCTTTGGTTGCTCAATCAATTGAAGTGCCACGGAATTGATCTGCTCAATCCGAAGCTCGACGAGGTTAGCAAGGTTCTGTCGCAATCCGTCGGTAGACTTGCGTCGCGAGTCGATCGAATCAGCTCGACGCCCGCCGAACTGACTTTCCTGTTGACCAATGGGCGAATGATGTTTGCTTCGCGTTTCAACAATCCGCTCTTTCGACTTGAACGTCAGGGTGCACAAAATTGTGAGATTTGCGAAGCTCCACACGTGCGTCAGATTGATTCCGCCGACTACCGGGCGGTTCTGTTTGCCTCGGAGCCCATGACCGATGAGTCCTGGGTGGAAGTGCCCAATCAGACTCTGTGCTCGGTTGATCACGACTCGTTGTCGGTTTCGAATCGAATGATCGAGTCGCTGGTTCCTCATTCGTGAACGCACGAAAGGACGGAAAGTTTGGGCCGTATGGGTGCGGCTACCAAAGATGCAAACCAACTTGAAAGGCTCAATGCGATGGACTCCACCGATCGAGAAGCGTTGAGGAAATCCCTGCGTGAGCTTCATGACCAGCTTCTCAAGCTGGACGATGTAAAGCCTCAGACTGAGCAGCTCCTACGCACTCTGGCGACGGATATTGATCAAGTCCTAGACGACGCATCGCCTCACAAGGGCGATGAAAATCTTGCCACTCGATGGCGCGATGCATTGTTGGAGTTTGAGGGGCGGCATCCCATGCTTGCGCAAATGATGGATCAAGTCACCACGGCCCTCGCCAATCTTGGAGTATAGGCGGACACGAGCAAGGTGCGCGATCTTCAACTGTCCTGATTGTCGAATCCAAATTCAATTGGAGCGCATGCTGCTCTGGCATTCAAGGCGCTCTGCCTCCTTTTGCCTTTCGAGTGTGCCGAATCGTGCCGCTATGACACGGTCGAATCTCCATTGTGTGCCAGGTGTGCGGGCTGGCGCGCAAAGCGAGACCTCGTTGTTGCTGTCTTCAAAAAACAGAAGAAAGAAAAAGCGTCAAATCGCCAGCAATGGGCGAAACGTCGAATGAGCAGGTTGGAGAATTCGTTTTGGAATGCGAGTTGCGAAGGTTAGGGCTGAACACAGACCTCAAGCCTCATGGAGTCAAACATGGACTATTACGCCTCAGCAGTCATGACCCCCAACGTTCTTTTCGTTACGCCGGAAATGACGATCGCCGAGCTGGAGGAGCGATTCACCAAAGATCGCGTGACCGGATACCCCGTCATCAAGGGTGAGGAGATTATTGGTGTTGTTTCAAGGTCAGATTTGATTCAGGCGCTTGCCAACGACATTACCATCGCCGAGTGCGACTTCCACGAGGACATGGAAGATCGACACCTCTACAAAAAGTTCGTGACGTCTATCGGCGATCGAGCCAACACGCTACGTGTGGAAGACATCATGTCGCGGAAACTCTATACCGTCCGACCCAACGATCATCTGGTTGATGCGGCGGACATCATTGCCAACAAACGGGTGCACCGAGTGTTTGTACTAGATGGCCATGAGGTGGTAGGCGTAATCACACCGTTTGATTTTGCCAAGCTCTATGCAAACGGCCGTATCCGAATTGGCTCCGAAGCGAGTCACCGCGATTTTTAGTGCAACATCAGTATTCAAAGGAGAGAGCGATGACAAAAAGAATTCTTGGAGGATTGATAGCGGTAGCTTTCCTGGCATTTCCTGCTGGAGTCGCAACCGGACAGCAGAGCAAGGCGAACCGTCCTGCCACCAAAGCGAGTGAGAAAAACGGCAAGGACGTTGAGGCGAACGTTTCCGAAGGGGACGACATCTCGAAAGACCAAAGTGAAAACGAAAAGTCACCGGAAATGGACAAGTCGAGTGGAGTGGTTCGACCAGCAAGTTTCTGGATGGAACAGAAGTTGCGACTTTCTTCGAACATTCTGGAGAGCCTGGCTCATGGAGATTTTGAGCAAATGACGGCTAACGCGGAGTTGATGTTGGGGCTCAATAAGATCGAGTCCTTTTGGCGACGTGGCGAGGCGGCGAGTGAATATCGGGCTCACCTTGGTCAGTTTGCGTTGGCAAACCGACGGCTGATTCGATCGGCTCGCAAGGAAAACATTGAGGGCGCTGCGTTGGCGTTCAATCAGTTGACAGTCAGTTGCGTCTCGTGTCACCAGCACCTACGTGCGGACGGCAGCGACAAGCCTTAGTTCACCTCAGCGAGAAGGGAGCGTCAAGTCATGAAAATTCTCATGGCCATTGATGGATCAACGAAGAGTCTGGAAGCCATTGGGAGCGTTGGCGGGTTTCTTAATGCCAGACGTGATCAAGTCGTGATGTACTACAGTCCGCCGAAAATCAACCTGCCCGACGAATCTCGGTTGGATGCTTCGATTGGAGCCGATATTCGCTTGCGATTGTTGCAAGATGTTTTCGAAAAGTCACTGGAGCAGTTACCAGTGGACTTGCGGGGAACCGTGGAGATGATTCGCGGCGAGAAACGCCCGGAGAAAGGCATATTGCTGGCAGCCAAACAGCATGACGTCGATCTGATCGTGGTTGGAGCGGATGGCAGACGCGATGGTTTCATTCCCTATCTGGGACGTGTTGCTCGAACCGTTGCCCGTCAGTCGGAAGTGCCCGTGTTGGTTTATCGCCGAGCCGAGTACCAGACGGGTAAAGTTTCAGCGATCAATATGTTGTTGGCTCATGATGGATCACCTGCGTCGTCTGAAGCGGGTGAAACGCTTGGCAGGTTCAAGTGGCCTGACAATACGACGGGTGCCGTCGTTCGTGTCATGGAGTTCGTCGACATTCGATTGGCGGGTGATCCAATGCCCCCAGGGTTGTTGCTCGAGGACTATGAGAGCTATATCGCGGAATCGAAGAAGAATGCTGCCGAGCAGTTGAAGGAAAAGCTCACAGGGCTGCCGGATTTTCTCAAGCGTGAGTCGCCTCGTATCCTTTCGGGGTCTGTCGTTCAATCATTGGCGAACCACTGTCGGGAATTTCATTGCAATCTGCTGGTCATCGCTCCGCACAAACGGCGACTGAACTGGTCCATTCTGGGCGCGACAACTGAATCCTTGTTGCACTATGCCCCCTGCTCTGTCCTCGTGTGGCACGGTGCGGAGCGTCCCTAGTTCACGTTGTTTGAAATTGAGTGAACGCGAGTGAGTTCGATTCTCGTTCGCGGCTGTCGCTAAGTTTCGTATCAATCAGGATGATCACAATGAGTTCGAACAGTCCGATGTTTCCGGTTCCTGACAACGCAACAGAACCAGGAGCCAGTCGTCTCCAATGGTTGGCTGGCATCGCCATGCAGTCATTGATCCTGCGGCTCGATTCAATTCCAGATTCGGTTGCCGAGCGGGAAGAGATTGCGCTCTGGTCCTGTCGCATGGCGCAGACGATGGCAGCGACCGAGCAAATGTTGGGAATTGACGAATGCGATTCGACGGACGGATCGAAGTAGGCGTGCACGTGAGATTGTCGTGACAACATCGGCACATTGGGTGTGCGATACAGCACGATCTCATTGGTAGGCGTCGGCTGGTTGACTCGAAAACCGCAGGAAAACAGAACGGCATGACGATTGCCTATTTGTTATTTCGTTACGAATCATCCTTCCACGAAAGGTAGTCATGTCCACAACCGATGCGTTCAAGACGCGTGCCCGAGCCCTTGAAGACTCGTTCTTTCGTACCGTCGATCTTGCTTTGATCGAATTGATTCGAGAGCACAGTGAATGTGACGAAGCCCAGCAACGACTGCGCGAATCAACTGGAATTACGGAGGAGTTGATCCTGGACGATCTACTGAGAATTGGTGTGACCCATTCAACGCTGGTTGCCTTTCTTCTGGTGCCCTTGGCAGAAGTTGCGTGGGCTGACGGTCGTGTTGACAAAGACGAAAAGAGGATCGTCAAGAATACCGCAGTAGCGTTGGGCTATTCCGAATCGAGTGCCGGCGTCCAGTTGCTGGACGCGTGGCTGACAGTGCGACCCGACGGACGACTGTTTGATATTTGGCAAGAGTACGCTCGAGAGCTGAGTGGACTACTCTCGAAAACCACCCAGCGTGAGTTTGCCAAGCTTATCGTCGATCGGGCGAACACGGTGGCGAACGCAACGGGTGGTGTTCTCGGGATTCACAAAACATCAGCAAAGGAGAGGAAGGTGGTTGAGAAGATCAAAGCAGCCCTTTCCATCACCTGAAGGAGTATGACAGATGGTTACCACCCAGCGAGTCGGTAATATCGCAACGTTAGCGCTTGAAAACTGCCGGACCCATGAAAGTGAATCGTTACGGTGCCGATTGGATCCGGCTGAGTCCAACCGTCCAACGAAAATGGCTCGAGAACGACTGGATCAGTCGGGGTATCACGCACTTCGAGCGCTTAACTGTTCGGTGCATTGCGGCGTGGCAGTTCTGAGCGGTCAAGTGCCAAGTTTCTATCTGAAACAGCTCGCACAGACTTTCGTTCGGGACGTTTCTGGTATTGCGAAAGTGGTCAACAACACCTGCGTGGTGCGAACCTAGGGCTACGTTCCGTCGCGAGAGGCGCGGTGTTTGGCCTAATCGCAATGAAGAAAATCGAATACATCGGCAACCAATCACACACTGTTTTCGCGGGAGAAAAAAATGAGCAAGAGCAAGATTGTTGTACCGGTCGACTTTTCCGTTCAGAGTCGCGCCGCGCTCGAAGTCGCGGCATCATTTGCCAAAGAACAGGACGCAGAATTACTCATCGTCCACGTTATCGAAGATGATTTCGAAGTCTATTTTTCTTCGGGAGGAATCTCGAAAGAAGATGCGACTCGCGGATTGTACAACGCACTCCACGATGTCAAACCCAAGGACGACGATGTACGGTTCAGCCATCAGTTAGCGGAGGGGAAGCCGGCGAGTGCGATTCTCAAACTGGCTGCTGAAGTCAACGCGGAGATGATTGTGATGGGAACGCATGGTCGAAGTGGCATCACTCGAATGGTAATGGGCAGCGTGGCGGAGGAAGTTGTTCGCAAGTCGCAATGCCCGGTCCTGACATTGCGAAATCCGGTGGAGTCGTATGAGAAGGAACCCGTCGGCATTGCGTAGTCATTGCCGCGCAGTAACGAGGCATGTCCGCTGCTCATCTCGCTCGCGAGATACGGTTGGTGGGCGAGTCGGCGGGTCCCCCGCGCATCGCGACGAACTGCTTGGGATTGTCGCGAACAGAGTAGCCGTCGATGTGCCCCCGAAGGCTAGGCGTGGGACTCGCTGTCTCGTCCACCATGATGCTGTTTGAGTGAACCGATTGGGAAGGTCTGCGTGGAGATGAACAAGGGAATCGCAGTTAAGGAAAACGAGAAGCCGGATGGAGTAAGTGATGCTTGGCATTCGCTTTCACCTTCCAGAGTTCAAGCAAGACTGACAACCGACTTGTTCGGTGGATTGTCTGATCAGGAAGCATCGCGACGTCATGTCGAGTTTGGCGCCAATGAGCTAGGCGCGCTCAATCAATCTTCATGGGTGGGGATACTGGTCCGGCAGTTCTGGGATGTTCTGACTTTGATTCTTGTCGTCGCAGCCATCATGTCCCTGTTTGTTGGCGAGCCGGTGGATGCGATCACTATTGTTGCCATCATTTTGCTCAATGGAATTCTCGGATTCGTTCAAGAATGGAAAGCGGAAAAAGCGCTTTCGGCGCTTCGAGAAATGCTGAGTCCGACGTGTACGGTCATTCGTTCTGGCGTGGAACACAGAATGGATACGCGCGAGTTGGTTCCGGGCGACTTGGTACAACTTTCAACTGGGGATCGGGTCCCCGCTGACCTTCGCGTGGTGCGGGATCAGCAACTAAGAGTTGACGAATCGGCGCTGACGGGAGAATCCGACTCCGTCGAAAAATCATCAACGGCAGTGGATGTCGACGCGACACTGGATGGACTGAATTCGATGGCGTGGATGGGAACCACTGTTACGAGCGGACGGGGCCAGGGGCTCGTCGTTGCCATAGGCGAACTTACCCAGTTCGGCAAGATTTCCCGGGCCACCAGTTCGATCGCAGTCGAGGCAACGCCGCTTCAAAGAAAGATGGCGGTCCTTGCCAAGCAGCTGGCAATTGTGGCTGTGAGTATTGCTACCATTGTCGCACTGGTGGGTTGGTGGCAAGGCAATCCCTGGACGGAAATGTTGCTTACGGGCGTTTCGCTGGCGGTCGCTGTGGTGCCCGAAGGGTTACCAGCCGTCGTCACGCTAACGATGGCGTTTGGAATTCGCGCGATGGTAAGGCGGCGTGCTCTTCTGCGGCGATTGCAAGCCGCTGAATCGCTGGGCGCAGCCACCGTCGTTTGTACAGACAAAACGGGTACGTTGACGCAAAACGAAATGACGGTGAAGCATATCTGGCTGCCGACGGACGATATTGATGTTACGGGGGTAGGGTATGATC
>CAYYHV010000250.1:1246-11471 GCA_964471695.1 uncultured Pirellulaceae bacterium | reverse complement strand
CCACTGCGCCCGGCGGCATGCCAAAGGCCGTAAAGATCGTTTTTGGATACCACGACGACAAACGGGCTCAGGCTGAACTTAAAGCGTTGAAGACAGTTACGGAACTTCGACATCCGTTTCTGATGTCACTCGAGCGCATTGACATCTTTGAAGGTCAGTTGGTTGTTGTCAGCGAGTTAGCCGATCGCAGCCTCAAAGATCGCTTCAACGAATGCGCTCGACAGGGCATGCCCGGCATTCCGCGTGACGAGCTGATTCAATATCTTCGAGATGCCGCCGACGGATTGGACTACCTCTGCAACAAGCATCTGCTCCAGCATCTGGATGTCAAACCGGAGAATCTTCTCCTGGTTGGCGAACACGTCAAAGTCGGTGATTATGGGCTGGTCAAAGACATCCGTGAGTCTGCACAGTCGATTATGGGCGGGATGACTCCTACTCATGCGGCCCCGGAAATTTTTGACGGCCGACCATCACAATTAAGTGATCAGTACAGCCTCGCCATCGTCTACCAGGAAATGCTTACGGGCGTTCGACCTTTCAATGGCTCAACCCCAGCGGAGTTGGCTCGCCAACACATGCTTGGGCGACCGAATCTCGATCCGCTTCCTCGTGGTGATCAATCCGTCGTTGCAAAAGCACTTTCCAAGGATCCGACGAATCGGTACCAGTCGTGCTCCGCCTTCGTCAAAGAACTAACTCGGCGCCGGAACAAGAGTGTTCCCAGACCGACTGACAACGGCGCACTGCTGCCGGATTTTGGTTCGTGCCCGCCCGATGGGACCATGGTCCTGACTTCCTCGGAACTTCCGAAGAAGCGATCATCGGCTGCCGCGAAGCGATTGCCACCGACGGAAGTCGACGGAACTCAAGCCGCCTTCCATCCGACGCTGATGATTGGAGTCGGCCGTACCGGTGCGTTGGCGCTCCAGTTCATGAAAGAGCGACTGTATGGTCGGTTCGGACGAACGGACGAGCTTCCCGCGCTTCACATGCTGTGTTTGGATACAGATCTGAATGATCTGTGCAGCATCACGAACAGCGACGAGCGCGCACGTTTTCGCGAAGACGAGATATTGCCGATCGCCCTCCAGAATCCGGACGTCTATCGCAAAATGGGAGACCGATTCTCCAAATGGCTAAGCCGACGTTGGGTATTCAATATTCCGCGCAGCCTGACGACTGAAGGAATTCGTCCCTTAGGACGTCTAGCTTTTGCCGACCACTGCAATGAAATTGTCGAGCGGCTTCACCAAATCTGCACGAAGCTTGCCGATCAGAATGCGCTCAAACAGTCGTCTTCGGCGGTCAAGCTCGCTCCCAACCCGGAACCACGCGTCTTTATCGTTGGCTCCATTTCCGGTGGCGTCGGCAGTGGAATGATTGCTGACCTCGCGTACGCAATCCGCTCGGTACTGCTTGAGCATGGGTTGTCGGATCGAAATATGACGGGAATGCTACTGCACGGTAGTGGAAAAGCCACCAGTGATGGTGGGTTGGCTCATGCGAATGCATACTCGTGCCTGCGTGAGCTTTATCACTACGGCAAACTTGGATATCCCGGCGACGAATCTCTGGGCATCACCCCATTTGATGGCGAAGCGCCTGCCGCGTTCTCCGACACGTACTTGATCCACTGCGGCTCTGACGACTACGAAGACCATGCGGCGGCAGTCGCTGATTATCTGTATCTGGATGTTGCCACAGGATGCAATGACTTTTACAAACGCTGCCGAACCGGACGCAACGACGATGGACAGTTGCGGTTGAGAACATTTGGCATCAGCCGACTTGACCTTCAACAGGAACGTACTCGTGTGCGATTTGCAGCATTTTTGCAAGCTCGCATGTTCACCGAATGGCTCCACGATAACGAATCAACAGCCGACACGATCAACACCGATGAGTTCGTCGAGGAATTGTTCCGCGACAATGAAGTCTCTACCGAATCAGTACTTCAATATGGCAACGATATTTCTCGCACTCTCAATGGCAATGACCTTGAGAAGCGCTTGACCAGAATCGCACACTCATCAGGCCGTCGCATCGTGCCTGAGCAACGCAATCGAGCGATGAGTGACGCCATTGACAAAGCCCTCTCTACGACCCAGTCGCACAACGAACCGATGCTGCCCGGGCTCAAAGAACTCATGACACATCCAACCAAGACGCTAACGTCCGGGATGTGGACCAAAGTCGCTAGACTGATCGATATTCCCAACGTGCGACTTTCTGGAGCCGAATTGGCGTACCGAAAATGCCTTTCGAAATTTGATACGATTCAGGCACAGATTGACCGGCACCTGAAACATCTCTCCGAAAAATTCGCTTCTGAATCACCATTTTCGGCTGAAGTCATGGCAAAAATGAAGCAACAGGAAGCCACGCTCGTCTGCGCTTCTCAATTGGTTGCCTCAATGAAGCGATCCAGTGGAGACTTGCTCCACGAGTTCGACGTTGTACGAGAGTTGCTTGAAACAAGTCGTACGTTGGCTGACGAGGCGATGAAGTCAAAGGTTCCACCACTGCCATCCGGCCCCGATTATGGTCGAGTCGTCGCCGGCTTCCTCAACAAACATGTGGGGCTGTTCGTTAATAAGCTCGAGACCAATATTGAACGCAAGTTTGTCCAGTCCATGGGCGGTTTGAGAAGATTGGCTCGCAATACCAGCAACGCAGCGCAGTTCGCAGAAGCAATTCACTCGGAAGCACGACAACTCGTGGCCGGTAGCTTTCACGGATTGAATTTTGATGCGGTCATGCAGTCTGTCGACGAACCGAACACCCACACCAAGGCCCTGCTCAAGAAACGCATGAAGAGTGCCCTACCCCGTCTCATCGACTGCGGCGGCGCTGTGCGAATGATGGTCGCCGTCCCTACCGCAACGAATGCTGTCCATCTCAAAGAATGCGTAACGGAACTCTACAAAGAAACACCCACGATCGTACGAGGCTCGGACGGCGACGTCGCTGTTTGTTTCGAATGCGAAGGCGTATCTGCCGAGAACGTCGCGTTGCTTCTTGTCGAGGAACGCCCTGAATCCAGCGAGTATATCGCTCGTATTGCGTCTCGATTAGACGTCGAGTGGATGCCGCTTACCGGTTTGGGCTAAGCCGTCCCCTGCCCATCGCGAACGGCAACTCCAGCTCGACATCAAATCCGGCTTCCATCGCATGGAATTCGTCGACCGCGTGGACCTTCATTCGTCTGGCCGCAGGAAGACTGACAATCCTCGGCGGCACCCATTCCGCTGACGCTGCGATATCAACGTCAAGCGACTTCGAGTCAGTCATATCCAATCTCGTCAGCTGTGTTTCGCCAGCAGATTGATCGGGATTCCAATCCGGTACGATCGCCAAGGAACTTGTGAATCGCCCGGTATTCCACAAGTTGAAATCCGACACATCCGTGTTCCCATCCGCATTAAAGTCGGCGGAACACCAAGCACCAGTCGTTGTAAACTTATTCAGATTCCACAGGTTGAAATCACCAACATCGACCAACCCGTCAAGATTCGCGTCGCCATACAAGTAACTGCGGCCAATCCCCAGATTTACTTCGCCTGCGATACCTAACCATGCGTTGACGTCCAATCCGTCCACCTCGCCGTCGGTGTTCAAATCATATATATCCGGATTTGCGGGGCCAAATGCCACATTTGCGACCAACGAATCAATGTCGTTGCAATCGTGCAGCCCATCGTTGTTAAAATCACCTGATACCGTTATGCCCTGATACTCGACGGCTCCAATGTCGATGCGTTGATTGACAATCCTGAGGAACGACTCGCCTCGTTGATCAAATTCCGGTGGAGCATTGACGGCTTCAAAACCCGCGTCAATGGCCACACTGGTCGCAGCCAGACTGTGAGTGGCTGTGTCACCTCCATAGTCGCCAAGATCATTCAGCCCAGGATCGACAACTCCACTCACTGGTCCCCCAACAATGGACCCGCCCATACCGGCGGGGCGCTCTGCAAACTGGCTGCCTGAATTGTCCCCAACCAATGAGAATAGTAGCGCGCCAGTAGTCGACGAAATATCGGGTGCGCCTCCGGCATGCAACACATTGTTCTGAGCCACGATCGAATGATTGATCTCAGCAAACACGCTTTGGACCCACAATCCGCCGCCGTCGCCGTAGGAATCAGAGTTGGCGTCAGCGATATTTCGTGCAATCGTAGAGTAGCGAATAGCGACCTCGTAATACTGGAAGCCTGATATGCCGACTCCGCCGCCACTCGCGGACGCCGAATTTCCACTCACCGTCGAATTGCTCATGACCAAAGACCCATACTCATAAGCGACTCCGGCGTAAAACATCAACCCGCCACCATGGCGGTCGGATGTGTTCCCGCTGATTGTGCTGGATTCAATTCGCGTCATGGCCCCGCCGGTAGACACGATGCCACCACCAGACGCCGTGGAAGCGTTGTCCGCGATGGTAGATTTTCGAATCGTTAGTTCGGTGGGAACAGGGTTCGCGTAAAAGTAGCCCGTGTAGGTGTAGGGATCGTAATAATAGTCGTACGATGTGAATCCACTCGATGAGATGCCTCCACCGAATCCACCCGACGTATTGCCGATAACCTGCGTGTCAAGCAGTTCTGTTTCGCCGCCCGAATAGTCGAAGACTCCGCCACCCGACCCGCCAGCCGAATTCCCGCTGATTGTCGACGAAACAATCTCCAACTCGGCGTAAGTGCGCGAACCATTGTGAATCGCGCCGCCTTCGCGCGACGACTCGTTGTCAGATATCACGGAAGAATCGATCATCGCGACGTTCTCATTCGCAATTCCGCCGCCCGTTCTGGCTGAATTGCCGCTAATCACCGCATTAACCACGGTAAGGCGACCTTCATTGAGAATCGCTCCGCCAGCGCCTGACGAATCGCCGCCGGTCAGCGTCAGACCGGAGATGGTGACGTTGCCACCTTGGATATGAAACAATCGTGAGCCATCGCCGATATCAGGCGACGGATCACCCGCCTCAGCATTGAACGTCAATTCGCTTGCACCCGGTCCTTCGAACCGAATATTGCTGTCAATCACAAGCTCATCAAGCAGTTCCACGGAATTGGCCAGGCTCGCTGCGTCAAACCGAATCACATCGTCGCCTGGCATTGCGTTCGCGAGATTCACTGCCTCTCGAACTGACAGTTCGCCCGGCCCAACGTCACCGTCTACGATATCGGGCGCAAAATCAACGACATAAGTAGCCAATAACAATCGCGCTTCACACTGCTCGACTTGCAAACGACGATTCATCTTCCGCCCCAATCTTTTGAGAAAGACATTGTGTCCGGAACTGTGACAGCATGAAGATTATGGCATATGTGCCGCACGCAACAAGCCAAAGACGATCGCGTGGCGTCATCCCATTGTCGGCTGATACCACAAGGCGACACAGCTCGCTCCCGTGGGAACCTTCACGCAACAGGATCGCTAACGGATCGCTATGCCCATCAACCAATCCGAAATTTTAAGTATTATCCGAGATTGATGCGGATCGTACGAACCTGTGGCGACATCATCCCATGCTTCGGTCGATCGAAGGGCTGCGATGTCTCGGCGTCGAAGAGGCGACTGCGAGAGGCGCCAGTCATGAATAAGTCGTGATAGGCGCATAAAAAAAAACCGCCACGGGGGTCTTCCGTGACGGTGTGTTCGGCGAGTCTGTCGAGGGATTCGGCGTCCCTTAGACAAGCTCCTTCTTTGCACCGATAAGGGTGCGAAGACGTTCAGCCAACAAAGCGGCATCAAACGGCTTCTTAAAGGTTTCGTTGATGCTCGAACGGTCGAAGCTCATTGGGCTACCGTCATCCGGCAGCAAAGCAATGAGAATCGTGTCCGCAAAATCGGTATTGCGGCGAAGGTTCTGACAAATTTGCAGAGCCTCAACCTTTCCGATCGAGAAGTCAACGATAATGCAATCAGGGTTAAAGCTCTCAGCTTGAATTCCGGCTTCGAAACCACTTGCAGCAACTCCAACTTTGAACGAACGTTCAGCTGGAAGCTCCCGCTTCAGGTTTTCGATCAGTACTTGATCCTGAGCAACGATGAGAACCTTAGCCATGACCTCTTCTTCAAGGTCACCCAAAGGCATGCCATGTTCCTTAAGGAACTTAATCAAGTATTCGCGCGGAATCCGTCGGTCCTGAGAACCAGGGATGCGGTATCCCTTGAGGCGGCCGGAATCGAACCATTTGGACACGGTTCGTGGGGCCACCTTACAGTTCTTGGCGACCTGTCCAGTAGTAAAGACCTTCATTTACGGGCTCTCCGTCAATACGCTCTTTTAGTGTTTACCGGCACGTGCTCCGCACGGGACGGCAATATATTGGCCCCCGAAAGTAGCCGCTGTTGACTTGGTCATCCTTAACCAACTGTGGGTTGTCAACTACTACTAACGTCTGGGTCGGGGCCTGTCGCTAAGCTTGCTTGCAAACCGTCTGCTCGTAAGCTCAGTTTCATTGACCCGCATCGCACTGACACCATCGCTGTTGTCAGAACGACAAGTCGTTCGACCGATTTCGAACCTTCGCCCTCCTGGCTTGGGCTCTATGCCGATCGTTTTTGCGGCATGCTCGGCGTGCACGCCAGGTAATCAGAGAGAATCAAAACTACAGGCGAACCTGCAATGGTAATTCTCGTCCAGAGTCATGAAGACTCCGGAAGATTACCCCCCTGTGAACGAATGCTGATTGCAGTGCTTCCGAGGAAGTTAACTGCAAGCGGCAATCATCCGGATATAAACTTCGAGCGCCATGGGGGTATGACTTTAAGACATTTCACAAGTCGTGACGGCAGACGGGGTCGCACCCAACCTGACGGTGCATTCGATGACCGCAGTTGCAACGCCCGAAACGGCGTAAACAGCTGGCGCAATAAGGCTTTATGACAGCGTGCGATTGTACGGACCACGTCGTCTTCACAGCGCGGAAAATATTGGTCGATTCTTTGTTTCCACCCAAGGTAAGCACCCCGCCGGATGGGTGACTTTAACGACTTGGCAAATCGTGCAGATCAGTCGATGACAGCAGTGGTGCATATCTGCCCCTCAGAAGTCGTTCGACTCGGTGGGAGTCCGTGGCTGGGTACACCGCCAATGCGATAGCCCGGAACCAGCCTCAAATGAAGGCACGTAGGGATTGGGTAAGCGATCCGACGACTGAGCCGGGCCCATGAATGACGCTCCTTGTTCAAGGGTTTCGTGGCAAAGCGAAACATGCCAACTTTGGGTGGTTTGGCTGATCGTTCCATCCGTACAATTGGATTGAAATCCGGATTCTTGCGGAGAAAACAAAGACAAGTGATTCGGAGTGCCTATAAAGCCACGGTTAACTACGTTTCTTGGGGAATTTGTATCATGCGGCTACTACTCCTATCTTGCCTGTTTTGTTCCATCGTTCACGCAGAAAACTGGACTCAATTCCGCGGCAACTCGGCTGGAAAAGTTGCCAAAATCTCGCACCCAACCGAATGGTCGGCTGAGAAAAACGTGGCGTGGTCAGCCAGTATTAAGGGCAGCGGTTGGTCGTCGCCGATTGTGCTTGGGGAACGAGTCTTCGTAACGGCAGCAGAATCTGAAGATGGATCGAAACCCAAGGGAATGATGGCTGGTGTCGCCAGCATGCGCACGTATCGGAATGCGAAACCATCCAAACATCGCTATGTACTTTCCTGCCTCAACTTGTTGGACGGCAAGCTGCTTTGGTCAAAACAGATCGACGAATCGGTGCCGCCGGTGGTTCATCCGTCCAACACTTACGCAACGGAATCACCAGCAACGGACGGGGAACGAATCTTCTGTTTCTTCGCCACGACCGGAGTGAGAATTGGCGACGCGAACTTGGAGCTTACAAATCTGGCAACGGATTTGGGACTGGTAGTTCGTTGACCACTCTGGATGGAACGGTCTTTGTTCAGTACGACAACGACGAACAGTCGTTCGTAGCCGCTTTTGATGGAGCAACTGGAGAACCCAAATGGCGTGATGATCGCCCCACAAAGACAAGTTGGAGTACGCCGCTTATCTGGCAAAAAGGAGCCATGAAGCAGCTTGTCGCTTGCGGATCAGACGTCGTGACGGCGTACAATCCTGCGGACGGTACCGTCATTTGGCGACTGAGCGGAATGCAATCCGGGTTCAGCGGTTCACCCGCAATGGACGAGCAACGAATTTACTTTGGAAACAGTGGCCCAATGAGCCAAGGTCCATTGGTAGCCGTGAATTTTGACACCAGTGGTGAGCTTCAACTGGATCGCGAATTTAAAGCGGATGAAATTGCGTGGTCGCGAACTCGATCCGGTCCTGGGATGGCTTCGCCCGTAGTTGCGAAAGGTCACATCTACATTCCCGGCTCGGGTGGCATCCTCAACTGCTACAACGCAGCCACCGGAGAACGGGCGTATCGCAATCGCGTCGACAAGATGAAAACCGTCGTCGCTTCGTTATGGGCTGACGAAGACCAAGTGTTTATCCTCGACGAGGATGGTACGACCCACATCATTGAGGCGGGGCCCGAATACAAACGACTGGCTACCAACAAAATCGACGACCTATTCTGGTCAACCCCAACGATCGCAGGCGACACGCTCCTTCTTCGTGGAGTCGAAAAGATTTACTGTATCCGAAAATAGTCCACTCGCTTTCACACGCGTGAAGCTCCGTGTCAATTCCTTATATACTCTAAGGTACCGTGAGCGGACAGGCACTCGTTGCCGGTGCCTCGCTCCGGCGAGTAGCGCGTTGGAGTGCATCTTTCTGCGGTGAATGGGACTACACGTCCTCAGATATCCCAATCAGCCTAATCCAATCAGCGATTGCAGGTTCGCGACACGGCATCGTGTCATCAAACGTGAAGTATCTCGTTCGATCGCCCCGCAATCCATCTTCTGGCGATTCCCTATCGTCTGGCATCTTAAGAAATTGGGACGACGTGTCGGGGAACGGCGCGAGATGGCAATCTTCCTATTGAGAATGTCCCGCATATCAAAGGATGCATCATGCCTGAATTCAGCCGACGGTTCGAATCATTCAAGCAAGAACTCGTTCGTTTCTTCCTAGTTTCGTCTGTCGGATTGCGTCTTGGCAGCGGCTCACAGCGATTCAATCACCGAGCATGGATTCTGTGTACTCTTTCGATTCTCTCTATCAATGCGTCATCAAATTTACGTGCAGATCAGGCCGATCCCCTCCAACTATCGCCTCCGATCGTGGGATTCGAATACCGGTTGGGTATCAGCGTCGAAAAGACAGCAAAAGGATTGCGTGTTACGGGCATTGACGCGAATAGCCCTGTGCTTCGCATGCACAATGCAAGCGGGAATTCCGCTATGGAAGTTGGCGATGTCATTACTCACGTCAACTCCGCAGTCGTCAAGTCGATAGCGGAAATTCACAAGAAGCTCGACGATTCAGAGGGACTTGTCCAAATGAGTGTGGTCAATGTCCGGAACGGGGACTCTCAGGATTGGCAGGTTCATCCATTCAAAGTCACCGTCAGCGCCGATCGTTCTTCAGCCGTCATCGCACCACACAATCGACCTATGCTTTTCGCCTATTTGATTGCAGACACGAATGACCCGCGGATCGGCAAAGGTGTTGGCATCAGTCTCGCACAGATGAAGCAACAACTTTCGTCTCGAATTACTAGCAACCAACTGCACCTTACGGTGATCTCAGGCGACGAATGCACAGCCTCCAACGTGATCAAGGAGCTCGCACTGATACCTTCTTCGAATCTGGATTCAATCTTCGTTTACTACATGGGACATGGCGCGTTTGATCCGCGATACGGAAACGAAGACACATCGAATGGCCACTTTATTGACCTTAAGAAAAAAGACGTTCTCCGTCGCACCATCTGGCAATACCTTCATGCAGCTCCGGCAAAGCTTCGTGTCGTCGTTTCCGACGCCTGCAACGTTGAGGGTGAGGCCGATCCATTCAAATATCGACTTGAACAACGCACAAGAATGATGACGGTCAAGGGAGCAACCGGATTGGAATGGCTGCTGCTTGGTCACCGAGGCGAACTTGATCTGTCAGCTGCAGCTCCCAACCAGTTCGCGTGGTACAGCAATGTTTCTGGCGGCTTCTTTTCGCAGCAGTGGATTCGACTGGGAAAAACAAATGAATCAAAATGGCAACCTTTCTTGAACTCGCTGAGCACGGCGGCGAATGCGTACTATCAAGGCGAACGAACGAAAATCCTCGCGA
>CAYYHV010000250.1:0-1236 GCA_964471695.1 uncultured Pirellulaceae bacterium | reverse complement strand
CGCCTGGAGACATCTCCTCCACAACGCTCAATCAATTGCGGGACCAAGTCTCGATGGACCCCACAACATTTCGAATCAGCCTGCAACGAGACATCAATTCTCCTGTTGACCCCGAGCTGACGAGGACCATGTCCGACTCGCAAATTGTCAGACGTCTCATTCAGCCGTAATGGATAAATCAAAATGACTATCGTGATCAAAAAGCTCTGGCGTGCGAGATATGCGATCCTGACCATATTGGCTCCAATCCTTGTCGTGGTGATCGCCAAGACCATGCCGAGTGTGCTTCGGGGACTGCTTTTGCTTCGATTGGTCACGGGAACAGATGCCAACGCGCCACACGCATTGGGAAGCACTGACCATTGGACGTTGGTGATGGACCTTTCGTTGTTGACATGGATATCATCCATGGTCGTTGCGTTGGGGCTGGCGATTTTTCGAATCATCAGCCTGTATGGTGATGCGAGGATGACTGACCAGCCCAGCGAAGCAAGCGAGACGAGTACGTCGGATTGGATGGGAAAATTCTGGTGGCGCAACAACTCGATAGGCTGGCCAATCCTCCCGACGGTCATCTGGTTGATGATCAGTCTCTCCTATCCGATCTTTGCCGCTAGCGAGACGATCAATGATGCCCGACGATTTCTCACCGGCACCGACAGCTTGGATCGCGATGCCATCGTGGGAATCGCTATTGGGCTAATCAGCGCGATCGTGAGTCTTCTACTGTTTTCTTTACTACGCACCGTGCTTCTTGGCGACCGGTCCGCCGGCAGCGGATTATTCTTTGGCGAAGGGATTGCATACTGGATCGTCCGCAAATTCAAGAAGGTGACTCGAACAAGGAGTCCTCTTTTCTTCGGATTTCCGTTGCACGTCCCCGGATTCACCGACCCTCAGACACGGCGACTTCTGCCGGGCCATCTCCAGTTGCTCATAGCGCTCGTTGCGTCGGTAAGCGTTTACGTCTTTTGGTACTATCGCACCACCAACAGCGCAACGATTGGTTTTGACGACTGGCCGGTCGGCTCGTATCTGCTGCTGGTAATCTATTGCGGCGGAGCGATTATGTCACTGATCGCATTCATACTCGACCGCTATCGAATCCCGATCTTTGTGGTAACGATCGCCTACCTTTCGTTAGTCTCGGATTCGCATCGTTATTTCGAACTCGTTCCGACTTCTGATGAGTTTCGGTTAGGCGAGTTGCCTGAGGGTTCGAGCAGCCTCTTGATG
>CAYYHV010000249.1:0-11491 GCA_964471695.1 uncultured Pirellulaceae bacterium | reverse complement strand
CATGCTGTCCGGTCATAACTAGGGTTCGCAAACCGAAGGATTCGTCCGTCATGTTGACGTTCTCAGCTTCATCCTGAGAAACAACGGCTTTAACTTTCTGCGTTGTAGAGTCTAGCAAGTTGCTTCCGCAGTAGGCTGAGAAATAGCCCGACGTCAGTCACGACACCCACCGACTCGACTGATCCGCGATCAGACAGTTTCGTCACGACGGCTGGATTAATATCGACACAAACCATTTTGACTCCGGCAGGAGTCATGTTGCCAACACCAATAGAATGCAGCATCGAGGAAAGCATCAGGATGAGATCGGCGTCTTTCAGGAGCTCTCCGTAGTGCTCCTGTGCCTCGACGAGGTCCATTTTGGTGTCGGGTAGCGGACCATCATCGCGAATCGAACCGGCGAGAGAGAACTCCACGTTGTTCTTTACGCATTCATACATGACGCCGCTTTGAAGGACATTCTGCTCAACGGCTTTGGCGATACTACCACAGCGGCGAATCGTGTTGATCGCCCGCAAATGGTGACGATGCCCTCCGCGAACGGAAACGCCTTGCTTCATGTCGACACCCAGCGACGTACCGAGCAACGATTGTTCGATATCGTGAACGGCGATCGCATTGCCGCCAAGGAGCACGTCGACGTAGCCGTTGCGAATGAGGTCGGCGAGGTGGTCGCTGCCGCCCGTATGGATCACGACGGGACCCGCGACAACCACGACTTTGCCGTTCTGCTCGCGAATTTGTCTCATGTCCCAGGCAATGCGTTCCACGACAATCTCGACGCGACGTTCGCTGGATACCCCGGAGCCCATGAAGCTGAATTCTCCCGATCCCTTGGAGCGATCACGAGCTGAGATTTTGCGAATGGTGCGGATGCCCTTCGAGCCCACGGCGACTCGATCACCAACTTTCAGATCGCGGATGATCTTGCATGATGCTTCGATTTTGCCGTCCGACTCCGTAACTGCGACTGTGCCATCCATGCGTTGATTGCCGAGCCGTATCCATTGACCGTCGACTCGAGTCTCTGTTGGATAGATGGTCGTACAATAAAAATCGTCGGGCGCAACACCACGCTGGGTGACTTCGACAAGAGTCGCGTCGACTTCGTCATCAGGCGGTTGAATGGCTCCGAGATCAATCAACTGCCCCATCAACTCATTCATGACATCGAGGGATGGAGCCGTAATCTCGATTTCTGCACGCGATGTACTATTTCGCTGGATGCCCAATTGAAAGTCAATGATACGAAAGCTGCCGCCATGTCCGGTGATTGTATCGAGCGTGCGATTCATCAGTCCCGAATCCAGCAGATGCCCTTCCATTTCGACGGTGCGACTTTGGATGGTTGCCGCGGCCGCACGATCTGTGCGAGCCGTCTCCGTGGTGCGTAACGTCAGGCACTTGGCGGCTCCACCGGCTTTGAGGAATTCGGTTAGCGGGGTCTCGATAACTTCGAACCCCGCCGAGTTCAACGTGCGACGCAATTTCTCGCTGACGCGATTCACGATGACGGACTGGTCAACATTCACCGTATTACAAGCGAAATGGTCGGCATCAGTGTCGCTGATGACAATCCGCTTTTCTGGAGCGACGCGTGATTCGATCAAGCGGTTCGAGTGCGCGTCGAACGCCGGCGGATAATACATCAGGTACCCGCCATCAAGCGGGCAAAGGCACGTGTCGAGGTGATAGAATCGTTGGTCAATCAGCCGCAGCGAAACGACATCTATCTCCAGCCACTCGGCGATGCGTAGATGCGAAGCCAGATCGGATCGGAAACCATAGCCGGCCCATAACCAATCACCGTTACGGTCAAGTAGCGCATCGCCCGCGCCTTCGAATGGCAGGTCTTTCGGGAGTTCACGGACTTGGAAGCCGTTGTCCTCGAACCACTTCTTAAAGTGTGGCTCTTCTCCCTGACGTTCCGGATGGAAAAAGCGGCTGAGAATTGCCGTATCACCAAGAATCAATCCGGCGTTGGCTGTAAAAACCATATCTGGCCAACCCTCTTGCGGCGTCACCAGGTCAACCGTCGCAATTCGAGAGACCGCCTCATACAGGCCTTGCCATTGCTTGGCGGCCTGGCTCTGCGACGATTTATTTACATTGCCTTCCATCCACGGATTGATGACGTAATTGACGTCGTAAAACTTGGGTTCACACATCAGGATCCGAGTCGTTTTTTCCATGGAAGCTCCGTTATGGAATGGGCAACAATTGATCGGTTAGCTGTACGATTCTGTCTACCGCAGGCCTGAACAGCGTAATCTTTCGCTTTGTGAAAGGGTATGGCAACACCTGATTGAATCTCGGTCTCGTGACGCTGGTAAATGCAGCTAATTCTTCGTACAAATGAGCCATGAAGCGATCGGACCAGATAGTGGATGGACTTAAACAAGGGAAAGCGATGAAGCGCAGAAAGTTTCAGAAGTTAATGTTAGGGATGACAATGACCCCGGTGGTCGGTGCTTGGGCGCGGGAACCCATAACACGAAGTGGACCTCCGCGGTTTACGATTGGATTGGCCGCTTACTCGTTCAAGAAGTACTTCCGCTACATGAAGGGCAAGACGCAGACGCCCCTTTCCGACGGCGAAACCATGGATATGGTTCGATTTCTGGATTACTGTGTTGCACATGGTTTTGACGCCGCAGAGTTAACCAGCTACTTCTTTAAACCTGATGCCGACGCCGCCTACTTTCTGAATCTTCGACAGCAGGCGTATCTGCGAGGAGTCGCAATCTCCGGCACCGCGATCGGAAATGATTTCACGGTCGGCCAGGGACCAAAGCTTGAGAAGCAAGTCGCCGATGCACTGAAGTGGATTGACCACGCGGATACGTTGGGCGCGCCTCACATCCGCTTCTTTGCCGGGACTGGAGCACAATTAGCCGCGCATCCCGAACGCTTGGGAGAGGCCGTCGATGCGGTTCTTCGGTGCGCAGAAAAAGCTTCGAAGAAAGGTATTTTCATTGGCATCGAGAATCACGGAAATCTGACTTCCGAACAGATGTTAAAGATGATGGATCGTGTCAACAATCCTTGGGTCGGCATCAATCTGGATACCGGCAATTTTGTTGGAGATGATCCCTATGGCGACTTGGAAAAATGTGCTCCCTTTGCGGTGAACGTCCAAGTCAAAATGCAGATGAAGCGTGCGGATAAATCGAAGTATCCTGCCGATGTTGAGCGCGTCGGGAAAATCCTGCAAGCTTCGAATTATCAGGGTACAGTCGTTCTCGAATTTGAAGAAGAGAAACCGTACGATCACATTCCAGCCGCAGTCGATCGACTGCGAAAAGCGCTGGGAATTGGCTGAGAAGACTAAAAAAACTAAGCCTCCCAAAAGGGAGGCTTAGTAGGTAGAAAACTGATGGACTTGTTGCTGGCTAGTTCGCTCGTCGGCGGCGAAGCAGCAGTCCCAGGAGGAGCCCCTGAGCCAAGAGACCGAGGCTTATCGGTTCAGGGACTGCGGCGGCGTCAGACTGTTGGAATCGGTTCGTATTCCAAAGGTTAAAGTCAGAAACATCGACTACGCCCGACGCATTGAAGTCTCCCGAGCACCAAGCTGGAACGTTGGTAAAACGATTGGCGTTCCATGTGTTAAAGTCCGAGACATCAACGGCGCCGCTCAAGTTCGCATCACCCGGAAGATAGGGATTGCCTGATGCTAGATTTATCGCTCCCGCATCAGCTAACCATTGTGTAACATCGGCTTCCGATACGACGCCATCGCCATTGAGATCGAAATCGCTATCGTTCGTGCCGGCAACAACCTCGGCGACAAGGGAATCAATGTCGGCACAATCATAAAGACCGTCATCCGTGAAGTCAGCGTCGACCTCTGTTGCTACCGACGTGGCCGACACTGCGATTTCGTAGAGTTGGACATTGTTCTGCGCACCCGTGACGCGTAAGAAGTATTCGCCAGCGTCGAGGCTGAAGCCTTCAATCAACTCGGGTTCGCCGATCGGCGACGAGCTGGAGTCCTGCAGAATCGAAGTACCATCGGTATCAAACAATGCCAGTGATAAGTTGCTGAGGGAAGATGAATCCAGTGGAGATTGACTGCCATTCTGCGGGCCTTCATTGTATGTAGGTCCGACGGGAGTTAGCAAAATGTCAATTTCCGAACGGGAATCGACGCTAAACGAAAAGAAGTCTCTATCGCTGTTGTCGTCGATACTGAGAAAGTCTGTTTCACCTCGGAAAACGCGTACGTTCCGAGCATCAAGTCCACGAGAAATGGTTTGGCCATCGCCTACCGAACCTAACGAACTGGCATTGGCAGCCGTGTCGTTTCCCGCGCCGTTGTTACTTTTCTCCAAAGCGTCTCCGTAGCCTCTTTGGATGCCAAGAATATCGTCCAATTGCGGCCCATCGATCACTGTGTCGAGGAAAGGTTCCATCAGAAAACGAGAGCCTGTCGACTCTACGTGACTCAGGCCTAACCCGTGACCATGCTCGTGCATGATAATGTTTCGCAATCGTCGAAAATCAGACGCGGGATTGCGGTAGAAATTGGCGTCGCCGGTATCGAGCGTCATGTCGCCATTGTTGGGGAAGAAGTTAAAGGCAAGGACACCGCTATTTCCGTCAAGAAACTTTCCAGCTATACGCACATCTCCGCGGACACCAAGGATGCCCCGGGAGGCACCTGATGAATGAACAGCCCCATCGTCATTGGGCTCGTAAACATAAGTCGCACCGGACAGTTCTCCGATGCGATTGAATGACTCATCAATGAGAGGAAACCACGGTCGTTGTGTAAAATCAGAGCCACCGGCGCCGGCCCCAAGAATGTTGTCGAGGAACCCGATTAAATCACTTTGGCCGCCGCCAGCTGCACCCGAAAAAGTTGTACCGTCGGGAGCGAGGCTCCAAGTGATGGTAATTGGATCGCCTTGAGCAATGCCCGTTCCGTCGGTCGCCGTTGTGGTCCATCGCGAGGTCAGACGAAATGCCGACGCAGGTACCGTAAGACCCAATACTAACAGCCAACAAACTACGTTCTGCAATCTTCTCATTATGTCCCCGTGTACCGTCTAATTAATTGGAAGCTGAGTTTTCTCACATTTACAGTGGTGATTATAGATCGTGCCACCGAATATTCCTGTATTCAATAGTACACAACTTAGAGTGCTGGCTAAATGTCCCCCAATGCGGGTTATTTACCAAGAATAGTTACGCACAGCGTGTGAGCAAAACACTCGAAGGTGTCACTAGCAGGGCTTGACGAGAACCAATGTACTGAGTCCGGTCCAAGCATCTGTGCATATTAATAGATGGCATAGTTCTTTGAACTATGAGAACTGCTGCACGTACCAGGGCATTGTCTCAGTGATGCCAGCCGCCAGATTGTACTGGGGCTCGTATCCAAGGATTTTGGACGCTTTGGAGATATCCGCCAGCGAATGGAGAACGTCGCCAGCGCGGAATTCGCGGTGTTCCAACGCACTGGTCGTAGTGACGCCAAGGCCGGCCAGAGTCGTCACCAGATTTTCGTGCAACTTGATCAGAGAATTTCGTTCCCCGTACGCAATGTTGAATACACTGTGCTCCTCTTGTTTCTCTGCAAACGTCGCGAGTAAGTTGGCTTGGACAACATTTTGCACATAACAAAAGTCGCGAGTCGTCGAGCCATCACCGTTAATGAAGACCGTCTCGTTCTTGAGTAAGCTCTTGGTCCATAGTGGGATCACAGCCGCATAAGCTCCCAGAGGATCCTGACGGCGGCCAAATACATTGAAGTAACGAAGTCCGATGGATCCCATGCCGTAGCAACGAGCATAGATGTCCGCATACATTTCATTTACGTACTTGGTCAGAGCATAGGGCGATAGTGGTCTGCCAATTTGATCTTCCACTTTGGGTAAACCAGGATGGTCGCCATAGGTTGAACTAGAAGCCGCATATACAAAACTCTTCACTTTGGCCCGGCGACTGGCATCGAGCATATTGACGAATCCCGTGATGTTGACGTCGTTGGATGTGACAGGGTCTTCCATCGACCGCGGGACGGAACCCAACGCGGCTTGATGCAAAACGAAGTCAACGTTTTCAACCGCAGCCACACAGTTTGCAGAGTTTCGGATGTCGCCTTCCTGAAACTCGAAGTTTGCCCAGTGATCTGCGTTGACTCGTGTCTTGACTTCGTCGAGATTTGCCTGCTTCCCTGTGGCAAAATTATCCAGCCCACGGACTTTTTGGTTGAGGTTGAGAAGTGACTCGACCAGATTGGAACCGATAAACCCGGCGGCACCCGTCACAAGCCACTGATGAGGTTGGGTCGTAAGACGTTCCGTTAGCGCTTGATATTTGGTCATTTGTTCAAAGCCGGAGGTCGGCCTGATCTTTCTTCAGAATGTACTTGAGGTCGTAGAGTATGCCGCTTACTTTGCAAAGCGAGCGAAAGTATGACGGATCTTTGTCGCGAAATTGACTGTGTGGGACGGCGAGAATCACTGCATCGTACGCACCCGGCTGTGGAGACGGCTGGCTGGTTAAACTCTCGGAAGAGATTTGCAGATCGCCACTTACCCACGGATCGCAATAGTCCACTGCCATTCCATAATCCAATAACTCTCGGATCAAGTCGAGGACCTTGGAGTTTCGTGTATCGCCGCAGTTTTCTTTGAATGTGACGCCCATGACAAGAGTGCGGCTACTACTAACGTCAATTCCGCGCCGAAGCATCTGTTTGATAAGCTGCGAAACCACGTAGCTCGACATGCCGTCATTGATCCTTCGACCGGAGAGAATGACTTCAGGATGGTAACCCGTAGCCTGCGCCTTGTGCGTCAGGTAGTAAGGGTCGACACCAATGCAGTGACCACCCACCAGTCCGGGTCGGAAATTGAGGAAATTCCATTTGGTCCCGGCGGCTTTTAATACCTCCTCCGTATCGATTCCAAGTCGATTGAAGATAATGGCCAATTCGTTGATGAGCGCGATATTCAAATCTCGTTGAGTATTTTCGATGACTTTGGCTGCCTCAGCGACTCGAATCGAAGACGCCAGGTACGTTCCGGCCGAAACGATGGACGCATAGAGGCTGTCGACGAATTGGGCCGCATCGGGAGTCGACCCCGACGTCACCTTCGTTATTTTGGTGACGGAACGCTCCTTGTCGCCAGGGTTCATTCGCTCTGGGCTGTAGCCAAGGAAGAAGTCGCGATTCACTTTCAATCCGGAAACGGATTCGAGGATTGGGGCGCAGTCTTCTTCGGTTGCTCCTGGATAAACCGTCGACTCAAAGATAACAACGCCACCAGGTTTGAGCACAGACCCGACGGAACGGCAGGCTGCAAAAAGGGGAGTCAAATCCGGTCGGTTGCATTCATCGACTGGTGTGGGAACTGTCACGATAAAGACGTCACAATTCCCAATGTCGGCTAAATCGTTGGCAAAGGTGAGGTTCGAGGAAGATTGAATCTCATCTTGGGTGACTTCGTGCGTAGAATCATGCGAGTCCCGCAATTGGTCGATACGATCCGGGTTGATGTCGAACCCAACTGTTGATGTCTTCTTTCCAAACTCCACGGCAAGTGGGAGTCCCACGTAACCCAAACCGATGATGGCGAGCCGGGCGTGTTCAAGTCGGGGGAGTTTTGCGGTCATTGGTTTACCGTAAGGTCTTTGATGTCTTCAGCCAAGATTTTTGTCAGCCGCTGTTGCCCCTTGGCGTTGAGGTGGATGCCATCCGCGAATAACTCATGCATGTGTTCCATCGCTGAATTGTAATCCAGAAACGTGATCTTGTCGGAGCCGTCAGCGAGTTGTGAGAAATTGTCGACAACGGCATCGTGCGTCGGTCTATCGAGTTCGTTCATCACGTCGACGGTAGGGATATAGATAAGTACAACGTTCATGCCATGTTGCAGGGCAAGCTCGATCGTCTCGTCGAATCGCGCTCTTGAGTCGCTGGTGGGCAGTTTGGGAAGCATGGCCCGCTGCGACTGAATGCGTTGTTGGAGCAACGTTGGATTGAGTGTATTTGATTTGAGGTTGCGACGATTTCCGACGAATCCTCGTATTGCCAGTGCGATCAGCCCTTCATCAAATCGAGGCAGATGGAGCAGGCGTCTGACTGCGATATCGTAGCGCGCCCCTTCCGCATGCTTCATCCTCTGAGTGACGTATTCGGAAATCGGCGGTTCGTCCATGAAGGGTAGCAAGAGCTGGTACGAGTTGGAACTCAGCCCTTTTTCGTTGAATGTGAACCCACTGACTTCGAAGAGGAGTGTTTTTGGTGGCGATTTGGCTTCTCTGAGAAAATGCTCCAACATGACCCGTCGGTCGTTGGCATCGGCCCCGCGGAATGCATATTTGGCGCAACGGAGGCCAGTCGCTTCTTCGAAGTAGTCTGGGTCGATCCCTAGGACCGTCCGCGAATGACCAATGCATACAACGTCCACGTCACGGTTGAGTGAGTAATACTTCTTCAGCCCCGTCAGCAATAGGCCTGCGAGTCCACGGTCCACAATCAAAACGAGCAGCAGTAACACCACAGCTTTGCCGAGGGCTCGTATGACGCTGCGTTTGTTGCGAATAAGTTCGCGTAGTAGTGGGTTAGAACTGGAAATAGATAAAATCGCTACTTGTCTTGCCGAGCGCTGCGATGGCAATCAGGATTGAGACGTAGGCGGTCCAGCGAAGCCGCCAGGACCATTGGGTCGGGCTATTATAAAATGGCAAACGGTGCGTAAATTGACCAAACTGAATTGCAATCAGCATACCGACCAGGCAGATGCTTACGGCCGTCTCCAAGGCAGATGGTCCAAGGTAAAGGCTGCCAAAGGGCTTGGTGACTGGCTTGGCGATGATTTCCAACGCATCAGACACTGAGTTGGCACGAAAAAACACCCAAGCGAAAACGACTGCGTGGAATGTCAACAGCGTTTGCAGGACTCGACGGGGCGTTTCACCAAGTCGCGATCGATCCCATATCCCGATTGATGCGAATCCACGTGCAATAAGGAAGTAGATGCCGTGCAGTGCGCCCCAGATCATAAAAGTCCAATTGGCTCCATGCCAAAGACCGCTGACTACAAACACAATGATGATATTTCGAGCCCATGCCAACACGCCGGTGACTCGATTGCCTCCAAGCGGGATATAGACATAGTCGCGAAACCAAGTGGAAAGTGAAATGTGCCAGCGATGCCAAAAGTCGCCAATCGAAGTCGCAAAATAGGGCAGGTTGAAGTTCTGCATCAGATTGATACCAAGGATTCTGGCTGAACCGATCGCGATATCCGAGTATCCCGAAAAGTCACAGTAGATCTGGAATGCGAAGAAATAGGTTGCCAGGAACAACGTGGCTGCGGAATGAGGCGTGGGGTCCTCGTAGACTCGGTTTACGAAATTGGCGAGCCGATCAGCGATAACGACTTTCTTGAACATTCCCCAGAGAATCAGTCGCAACCCTGAAGTGATACGGGGGATATCTATTCCATGCTCGGCGCGAAATTGGGGCAGCAGGTTGGAAGCTCGTTCTATGGGACCGGCAACGAGTTGCGGGAAGAAGGAAACGTAGAGAGCGAAGCGGCCTAGGTGAGATTCGTGGGTTAACTTTCTACGATAGACGTCAATTGTGTAACTGAGGGTCTGGAATGTATAGAACGATATCCCCACGGGAAGCAGGAAGGGTGATTTTGGCAATCGGTAAGCGATCTCGAAGGATGTTAGAGCGGATGCGATGCTTTCAGTGAAGAAGTTGTAGTATTTGAAGAAGAACAGCAGTCCAAGATTAGAGACGAGGCTGAGTGCGAGCCATCGTCGTCGCGCCGAGTCTTCGGCGTTCGGCTGGGACATCCGGTTCGACGCGATGTAGTCGACGGCGGTCGAGATGA
The DNA here is from genome assembly GCA_964471695.1 of uncultured Pirellulaceae bacterium. GTDB lineage: Bacteria > Planctomycetota > Planctomycetia > Pirellulales > Pirellulaceae > CAYYHV01. The sequence goes on along the minus strand of CAYYHV010000249.1, from coordinate 1,634 downwards.
TGATCAGAAGGATATACGCCGGGTGCCAGCACATGTAGAAAAAGTAGCTGCCGACGAGCAGAGGTAGCCACCGATATCGTGATTCGGTAGCAAAATAGATTGTCGAAATAACAATCAGAAACAGTAAATAGTCGATGGAGTTAAATAACACGCTGAATCAAGCTCGTCGGATTGGCTCCGAGGATCACTGGGCCATAGCTAAACCGTAACGCTTGAATGCCATTGTGTAAGCATTCATCAGTTTAGCGTAACAAGCTGTTCCATCGAACTCGGCGGCGGCTCGCTCGCGCCCCGCGATTCCCATGGTTCGGCAACGATCCAGATCACCATACAGTCTACGAATCCTGTCGACCAATTCAGGGACAGATGTTGAATCGTAAAGAAGCCCTGTGACGTCTTCTTTCACAATCTCCGGCATTCCACCGTTTCGTGAGCAGATAACGGGCCGTGCGTAACTCATCGCCTGCACAATCGTGTTGGGAAATCCTTCAAAACAGCGACTTGGGACGACGAGGATCCGCGTCTGTTGGAGAAAGCGGCTCAAGTCTTCACCACCCAGGAAACCCACAAATTTCACATTGGGTGGAGCGGCTTCGACGGCAGCGGGCAGCGATTCCGGTGCACCAGCCACAGCAAACGGAACGTTGGGCAATGCGCGAGCCGCTTCGAGGAACTCCCAGATACCCTTTTCGGGAGAAGGTCGGCCAAGATAGCTGACGAATTCGCCGGGCGAGTCGTAGCCAACAGCTGCGGGTGCCTCCGCATAGTTTGGCACAATCGCCAATTGATCTTCTGGAATTCCTTGGGCAAGAAAACGTTGGCGTTGAAATTCTGTGAGGACAACAAAGACGTCCACGTTGTTACGTATCGAGCCGCTGAGTCGTGCGGTAGCAGTGCGAGCCGCGTAGCCAATGCTCTTCGGCAGACTGGATTCACAATTCTTGAGGACGCACCAGTATTCCTTGCCACCCAAGCACTTTTCGCAGACCTCTTCGCGACTGAGATGTAATCCGTTGGGGCAGAACAGTCGATAATTCGGGCACCGCATCACCAACGGGATTTTTCGCTGTCGAATAGGCTTTAAGATGGATGGTGAAAGCAGTGGATAGAGATTCTGCACCTGAACAAGATCGTACTCGTTGGCATCGAGTTCCTGTTCAATTTCTCGTTTGGAACGCGAGGAATGAATTCCCGTGAAAAAGGCCTTTGCAGCACCGATTTTGGAATTGAGTAGCTGGGCCGACGACTTTCGAAACCAACTGACACGGTGACCGTTCTGTTCAAGCAGCGTAGCAATCGACTCGGCGGCTCGCTCTTCTCCACTTTGGCGACCGTAGTCATTGTGGACCATCAAGATGCGCATGTTCGTCCTTCGTTGGCTTCCTTGCGTATCACCGATTGCGTGCGAACTACCGCTCCACAGCCATCTGGCATGCGCGAAAAATCGCTTCAGCAGCTTTTGCAGGCGTGAAGTCCTGCACGATCTCGTGAGATCGCTTCCCCAATAACATGAGATCATTCTTACCGGCGGAAATATTCTGTAAAGCCTGGGTCACGGATTCCGCAGATCGTGGGTCAAACGTCCAGCCGTTTTCGCCGTCTTCGACGAGTTCTGGCCATCCGCCATTGTAGAT
>CAYYHV010000248.1:10612-11512 GCA_964471695.1 uncultured Pirellulaceae bacterium | reverse complement strand
ATGGACACGTGGTACGCTATTTTACTCGGCAGCTGCAGACGCATATTCGCAGCCAACACGCAGCGTATCGAATTGAACCGGGAAGCGACGGATTGCCGACGAAGGTTTATGCCTACGACAACGCCAAGAATCAGGCGATCGGCTTTCGATGTGACAACGTCATCTTTGCGGCTCCCCAGTTTTTGGCTCCACACCTCATTGAAGGGTTTTCCGACCAGCGCGACGTCTCTTCGTTTCGTTACGGCTCCTGGATGGTGGCCAACGTGCACCTTCGCGAACGACCGCAGAATGTGGGATTTGCGAGTTCCTGGGATAACGTTATCTATGACTCCAAATCCCTGGGATACGTTGTGTCAACTCACCAAACGGGCAACGATCATGGCCCCACAGTCATCACGTGGTACTATCCCTTCGCAGCCATCGATCCCACAATCAGCCGCAAGCAGTTGCTTGAGCTGCAGTGGTCCCATTGGGCGGATATTGTCTTGAGCGACCTTGAAGTTGCACACCCGGACATTCGAGAATTAACGACTCGATTGGATATCATGCGTTGGGGACATGCGATGATTCAGCCGCGTCCCGGATTCGTTTGGAGTGAGCAACGGCGTGCCGCATCGCAGCCACTGGGGAATATCCACTTTGCAGGAACGGATTTGAGCGGAGTCGCTCTGCTCGAAGAAGCCTTTTACCATGGCGTCCGGGCAGCGCAGGAAGTCGCGGGAGTTGGGTGAGCCGTGCACTACCGAGTACCGCATACCCATACCGAACAGTCAGTTTGATCCTACACGGAGCAACATCGTGACGGCGATATCGCCCGACAATTCGACAACCTTGAGCTTCCCGTGGCTTTTCTCTTGTCGCGTTGATCTGCTGACGTTCCTGGGCAGCGCGATACTGGCC
>CAYYHV010000248.1:8748-10602 GCA_964471695.1 uncultured Pirellulaceae bacterium | reverse complement strand
CACGCCCGATTGGTTATGGATCGGCGCTGTGTTGATGATCGACGTGGCACACGTTTACGCGACTGGCTTCCGAGTCTACTTTGATCGTGAGGAGCTCAGTCGTCGTCCGTGGTTGTACGGATTGACCCCGATCTTTGCGTTCCTCTTCGGCTGGGCCATCTATTCCGAGAGTCACATGGTCTTTTGGCGCATTCTGGCTTATCTCGCCGTATTTCATTTCGTGCGTCAACAATACGGATGGGTGGCGCTCTATCGTTCGCGCGGCGAGGAGCATGATCGAGTCGGTTGGTGGGTCGATGCGTTCGCCATTTATTTGGCAACTCTCTATCCGTTGCTCCATTGGCACTCTCATCTACCTCGCCAATTCTGGTGGTTTCTCGAAGGCGATTTTGCAACTCTGCCAACTATCGTGACTGAGATCGTCGTACCGATTTACTGGACGGCTCTGCTGCTCTATACGGCACGTTCACTCCACCGTGGAATCATGCAGGGTGCGTGGAACCCAGGCAAGGATATCGTTGTCGCGACGACGGCGGTTTGCTGGTACGTCGGCATCATTGCGTTCAACTCAGACTATGCATTCACCGTAACGAATGTCATTACCCACGGCTTGCCGTACATCGTGTTGGTTTACTGGTACCAAGCCAAGAAGCAATCAACGACCGACATGGGCTCCTCGAAACCCAGTCGCTCTTTCCCGCGCATCGCGTTGTTTCTGGGAGTCATCTGGATGCTTGCTTATGCGGAAGAGTTTGCCTGGGATTGTGGATACTGGCACGAGCGCAGCTGGCTGTTTGGCAATCAATGGAACCTGGGACCGCTTCAAACCGTGCTCGCTCCCTTGTTGGCTGTTCCGCAAATCACGCATTATGTTCTTGATGGATTTATCTGGCGTCGACGAGCGAATCAAGAATTCAACGAGATGGTTCCACTAGAGGGAACAACCATCGCCGATCTTGATTGAATCTCTGTCTGATCCCGATCGAATCACGAACCTCTCTTGGCGGCCAGTGTCCTAACTTACCAAGCAGATTGACGCACGTTACGGAACTGTTTCATTGGCAACTCTGCAAGTTTATTCGAATGTTGTCTGTAAGGATGACCGAAACTTTGCGTCAAACTTGCGATTACCAGACCGGTCCGACCAAACTGGTTGAAGCCGGTTAAGGTGAACAAGAAAACTCAGTTGAACAGGTAGAGATGAATCCGCGTACAACAGATACACCCTGACGCACGCAAGAGAAGATTATGCATCCAAGACATTCTGACCGCAGTCGACCACGCTGCGAACCCTCACTGACTCGAACACCTCCCACGACTCGCGCGCGGACGTATTTCAAATGGTCCGCTAAGCATCAGACGCTAGTCCTGTCGACTTTTAACGAACCAGCACCGAATTGCATTCGGGCTCAGCAAAAGGACTAGCGTCCCTGCTTCCACGAATCGTCGCTCGATCCCAATGGTCCCACTGCCTTTCGCCTTGCGATCTCTTTGATGAGAAATCGAAGCGCCCTCGACGACGAATCGCTTGAAGTCGGGGCTCCGATTCAGTTTCATTCGTTCCGGTTGCCAAGAAACGACCATCGTCGTTAAGCTGTTTGGCTAAGAAATTTGCAACGTCGCGGATTGCTCCGCGATTCCAGCGTGTCCCCAACCATTGGATGGCGGAACGTTCTGCGACTATCACGAAAGCCACGAATGAACGATTCGAGTATTGCCAAACTCATTGACCATGCCCTGCTCCACCCAACGCTCAAGGATGCCGACATCCAAGCGGGTTGCGAGACTGCTGCCAAGCTCGAGGTGGCCAGCGTCTGCGTCAAACCCTACGCGATCAAAATGGCAGCCGAGATT
>CAYYHV010000248.1:0-8694 GCA_964471695.1 uncultured Pirellulaceae bacterium | reverse complement strand
CGGCACGGTCATCGGATTTCCACACGGCTCGCACGCATCCGAAGTCAAAGCCTTTGAGGCCGAGGTGGCTTGTCGTGACGGAGCCATCGAACTCGACATGGTGGTTAACGTCGGTAAGGTTCTCGACGGCGACTGGGACTATGTTAAGAACGACATCGACGCCGTTCTCAAGGTGGCTCGAAGAAACAACGCCATTCTCAAAGTAATCTTCGAAACGGATTTCGTAACGGAAGCATCCGACAAAGTCCGACTGTGTGAAATCTGCGACGAACTCGGTGTCGACTATGTCAAAACCTCAACCGGATTCGGCTTCACCAAACAATCCGGCGGTGGATACGGCTATACGGGAGCCACCGGGGACGACATCGCTTTGATGCGGAAGACTTGTAGTGACAAAGGCGGCGTTAAAGCCTCGGGGGGAATTCGCACATTCGACGACGCTGCCAAAATGCGAGAGCTTGGTGCCACGCGACTGGGTGCCAGCGCATCCGAGACGATCGTAACGGGTGAACAGAGCAGCCAGGAAGGCTACTAACTCACTGCCGCAGACTTTGCCCTGTCTCAAATCGACTCTAACGGAATCCCCCATGCACGGTCTGGCTGAACGTATCGATACTGCCGCAGATTTCGTCCGCGAGCGTTGGAACCACAAACCTGTCGCTGGTATCATACTCGGTTCTGGGCTGGGTAGCTTCGTGGATGCAATCCAATCCCCAGTCACGATTCTCTACAACGATATTCCCGAGTTCCCGAAGAAGGGAAAACTTATAGGACATCGCGCTGAGTTCGTTTGCGGCACAGTTGGCGACGTGCCTGTGATTACCATGGCGGGTCGATTTCATTTTTACGAAGGCCATTCGATTCAGGACGTCACGTTTGGTGTGCGAGTCCTACGGCGACTGGGAGCCGAAACTTTGATCGTTTCCAATGCGTCCGGCGGGTTGAATCCGGCGTACCAATCGGCCGACATTATGGTGATTGACGACCATATCAACATGATGTTTGCCAACCCGTTGATCGGAGTCAACGACGACCGTCTGGGACCACGCTTCCCTGACATGTCGGCTCCCTATGACCCGGAATTGGTGACTCTGGCCATTGAAATAGCCCGGGAAAACGGCTTTCTAGCTCACAAAGGCGTCTACGCCTCAATGAGTGGCCCAACCTATGAGACTCGAGCCGAATACCGCATGCTCCGGCGACTGGGAGCCGATGTGGCCGGCATGTCGACGGTTCCCGAAGTCATCGCGGCTCGGCATGCAGGCATGCGAGTCGCAGCCTTGTCGGTGATTACCAACCTTTGTCGCCCCGACGACCTGGGAGAAACCAGTGGACAGGAAGTTGTCGACGCAGCCGGCACGGCACAACCAAGGATGACTCAGATTGTTATGGGGCTGCTAAAGCACTTAAACAATTCCGACGAATAGATATGCGACAATACAGCAGGAACGACTAGACTATCGTATGCCATTCCGTAGCCGTCATTTCCAATAGTCTCTCGCGTGCCATTCCGTTGTGAATCCGTCTCAGATCATCTCCAACAAACGCGACAATATCGAGCTGTCGCGTGATGAAATAGCGTTCTTCATCCGAGGTTATACCGACGGCTCGATCGACAGTGCGCAAATGGCGGCACTCGCGATGGCGATCTTCTTCAACGGCATGAGTTCCGACGAAACGGCTTGGCTCACCGACGAGATGTTAAATTCCGGTATCAAGCTTGCTTGGCCGGACTTGGACGGAGCCGTTGTCGACAAACATTCGACGGGCGGCATTGGCGACAAAGTCTCATTGATTCTTGCTCCGCTCCTTGCCTGTTGCGGATTTTACGTACCGATGATTTCCGGCCGCGGATTAGGGCCCACCGGTGGAACGCTCGACAAGCTGGAATCCATTGCCGGATTCCGCACGGATTTGACGCCGGCAGAGTTGCAACGCATCACCACCGAAGTCGGTTGCGCAATCGCCGCCGCCTCGGCTGAACTCGCTCCAGCCGACAAGAAACTCTACGCGCTCCGCGACGTCACCGGCACGGTACGTTCCATTCCGTTGATCACCGCCAGCATCATGAGCAAAAAACTGGCCGAGGGGATTTCGTCGTTGGTACTCGACGTCAAATGCGGCAGCGGGGCTTTTATGAAGTCGCTCGATGAAGCCCAACAGTTGGCAACGATGCTCGTCGCCACCGGCAAAAACATGGGCCAAAACGTCAGTGCGCTGATCACGGACATGAGTCAGCCGCTGGGTCGTATGGCGGGTAATGCTTGCGAAGTCAACGAGGCAATTGAGGTCATGCAAGGCAACGGTCCCGACGACGTGCGTGCGATCACATTGGCACTTGCAGGTGAGCTCCTGCGACTGGAAGGCAAAGCTGCAACGCGAGCCCAAGGAGAACAGATCGCTGCGACTCATTTGACATCAGGTGCAACGCTGGAGAAGTTTCGCGCAATGGTCACAGCGCAAGGTGGCGATCTCGATGCGACTCGGGAGCTTGCCAAAACATCAACGATCGAAGCCAAGCAGGCTGGATTTGTCACCCAAATGGACACGGAAAAACTGGGGATGGCCGTCATTGAACTCGGCGGTGGCCGCAAGGTACAAGGCGACTCGATTGATCATAGCGTTGGCTTGGAGTTGCTCGTGCGAATTGGCGATCAAGTCAAAGTCGGCCAACCTGTGGCTCGAATCTTTGCCCACGAATCCGAGCGAGATGCGGCAACTGTCATGGTGGTGGACGCCATTACTATTGGCTCGTCGGCCGTTCAGCCTCCAAAACTGATCGTCGACTCGATCGGCGGCTGACATGAATTGCTCACAAGATCGTGAGCCAGCAACAAGCAACGTTCTTCATGACGGAACTTCGGTTGCCAATCTGTTCTAACGCAAGGTCACAAAACGCTGTTTCCATCACGAAGCCGTTGCGCTGTTCCGGTAACGCGGCGACCTTGTTCACAGCCGCCGAGGGAGAAATACGGGCTAACTGTCCCCTGAACATGAGAGAATGCCGTTTTTCGCGAGTTCTTCTACCACGGCCACGCCACGGCGGCGCGTGCGGCTCGCGTTTTCGCTATTATCAAATAATCAAATATTGGCGATTCCTGCTCTCTACGATTTTGCGTTAGCCCCATGACTTCTATCAATTGGTTTCCCGGACACATGCACAAAGCACGTGTCGAAATTGCGGAAACACTTCCCAAAGTCGATCTGTTGATCGAAGTTCTCGACGCGAGAATCCCCTTCAGCAGCGAAAATCCTCTGCTGGCCGAACTCCGTGGCGACAAACCGTGCCTGAAAGTCCTCGCCAAGAGCGATCTTGCCGATCGTTCTCGCACATCGGAATGGCAATCGCATTTGGAACAGAAACGAAGCGTAAGAGCCCGAGCCATCACGACTGAAGAACCCGGTCGGATGCAACAGTTAAAATCCGTTTGCGGTCAGCTTGTCCCAGAGAAAGCGAAGAACGAACGAACCATCACGGCCATGATTGTGGGCATCCCCAACGTGGGAAAATCGACTTTGATCAACACGTTGGCTGGGCGCAAAGTCGCAAAGACGGGCAACGAGCCTGCGGTGACACGTGGGCAGCAGAAAATTCATATCGGAGCCAACATTATGCTGCTCGATACGCCCGGCATGATGTGGCCCAAAGTCGCCAACCCAAACAGCGGGATGCGTTTGGCTGCGACGGGCGCCATCCGTGACACTGCCATGGAATACGAAGACGCAGCCCACTTCGCCATCGGCTTCATGATGGAAGCCTATTTCCAACGCTTGCAGGATCGCTATGACATTGAAGAGTGTCCAGAAACGGCTCTAGAACTCATGGACTTGATCGGCAAACGTCGCGGCTGCCTGAGCAAGCGAGGCATTATTGACTATGAGCGTGTCGCGAGAATATTCCTGAACGATTTCCGTGGCGGTATCCTGGGCGGCATCACCATGGAAACTCCCGCCATGATGGAAGCCGAACTCGAGGCGCTACCAGCCATTCTTGAAGCACAAGAAAAGAAGAAGGAAGAAAAGCGCAAGAAGCGCAAAGCAAAGTTCAAAGCCAACCAGGCTTCTAAGAAACGAAAACGGCGTCAATAAACCCGACAGCTCTCCGTAGCATGGCCTCCCGGTCCGCATTCCGAATTCCAGCTCCACGAGTTGCCGATCCACGACCCCAAGCTCCACGGACCGGGGCTCCATGCTACTTATGGTTTCCGCTTGCGTACCGTCTAGAGTTGGGCAATAGTGTCGTGGTCAGAATCGAACATCCCACGACATCCATGGATCGAAACTTTCACATGCAAATGTTTACTCGATACGCCACACTTATCGTCTGCCAAGTTGTCTTCACGGCGATCTTTCCTACCGTCGCCAGTGCCGAAGAAGGCATGTATCCAGTCAGCGAAATCGCGAGGCTGAATCTAAAATCCCATGGGCTGGAAATGAGCCCGACTGACATTTTCAATGCCGAGCAAACGTGTTTGATCGACGGAATTTGCAAAGTCAACGGTTGTACCGGTTCCTTCGTGTCTCCCAAGGGACTGATCATCACCAACCATCACTGTGCTTACCGCGCCATCCAGAGTGCCAGCACGGAAACCAGCGACTTTCTTAAAGACGGATTTCAGGCCAAATCGCTCGGCGACGAAATCCAGGCCAAAGGTTACACCGTCCGAGTCACTGAGTCGTTTTCGGACATTTCCGACCAAGTGCTTAGCGCGGTAAGCGACGAGATGGCGTACGCCGATCGCACCAAAGCGATTGAGAAACGTCAGAAGGAACTCGAGAAAGCCGCCGAGTCGAAGAATCCTGGTAAGCGAGCCGAAGTCGCAGAGATGTTCGCTGGCAAAACTTATGTGCTCTTCATCTACACGTATATCAAGGATGTCCGACTGGTATTTGCTCCGCCCGCCTCGGTTGGCAACTTTGGTGGCGAGATCGACAACTGGGAATGGCCACGACATACCGGCGACTTTTCCTTTATGCGAGCCTACGTGGCTCCCGATGGATCGACGGCTGAGTATTCGCCCAACAACGTCCCCTATCAACCGAAACGATTCATTCCAGTTCAGCCGAAGGGCGTTGTCGAAGGCGACTATGTCATGCTTATCGGTTACCCCGGTCGCACATCGCGTCACAAGACCGCCAGCTTCCTGAAGTACGAACAGGAATTCCGCTTGCCTTACGTCGTCGACTTGTACAACTGGCAAATCGACATCATGGAAGCCGACGGCAAGGAAGACCGAGCGGTAGCCCTGAAACATTCGTCACGTAAGAAAAGCCTCGCCAACGTCGAAAAACGATCGCGTGGGCAACTCAAGGGACTGCTGCGCAAGAAGATCGTCGCAAATCGTGCGGCCGCCGAATCCAAACTGCAAGCATATATTGATTCCGATCCAACCCGCAAGGAAAAGTATGGCACCTTGCTCCAGGACATCGGTGCCGTTTATGAAGAAATGGGAAAACGCAAGCATCAAACGGACCTCGTTAATTTACGATCCGCTTGTCGTACCCTCTCCATTGCCTACTCGCTCTATGATGGCGCAATGGAACGGCAGAAAGATGATCTTGATCGCGAGTCCCCCTACATGGACCGAAACATTGATCTGACTCGTCGCCGCCTGATGCTGTCGCAAAAGGACCTGCACGTTCCCACTGATCGTAAACTCCTTCGCGGAATGCTCGAGCGGCTCGCCGAAAATGGCGGACCGCTTGGAAAAAGCGGATCGTCGGTAAAGGCGTCAGTCGATGAAGAGCAGATCGACGAAGTCTTCGCAAAGACTCGACTGACCGACGCAGACTTCGTCCAATCGTGCTTCAACAAATCACCGGAAGCGCTTCGCAAGCTAAACGATCCCGCAATCAATTGGATCGCAGAGCTCTACCCGCGATACTTGGAGTTGCGAGAAGAAGGCAAAGCCCGCGAAGGAAAGCTGGATCAGCTTTACGGCGAACTAGTCACCGTCAAACAGGAATTCCTCAGCCAGAATTTCGTGCCTGATGCCAATGCGACGCTGCGTTTGACGTTCGGACACATCAAGGGGTATTCGCCCGAAGACGCGGTCTACAAATCGCCCATCACTACGTTAGGCGGAGCCGTCGACAAAGCCACGGGCGTCGATCCCTTCATTTTGCCGCAATCGGTTATCGACAAGCACGCCAGCGGTGACTTTGGGGGCTTTGCTCATCCCAAACTCAAAGATGTCCCGACAGGGATTCTCTATGACACCAATACCACGGGCGGAAACTCTGGCAGTCCCATCATCAATGCTCGCGGTGAATTGGTCGGCGTAAATTTCGATCGCGCTTTCGAAGCGACCATCAACGACTTTGCGTGGAACGAGTCCTACAGCCGTTCGATTGGAGTCGACATCCGCTACGCACTGTGGATCACCGGAAAAGTCTTCGGCGCCAACCATCTGCTTACCGAAATGGGTGTCGAGTCGAACTAGTCGCCAAAGCCTGCTGAATCCCCCGATGAAAAAGGCCTGTCGACTCAACTCGCAACAGGTGTCTGCAAACGGTAGACTTCTCAGTCCACCGTTCGAACCTTCTTCATGGGCGAGGAGAAAATGCAGATGGGACTTTTCCGTACATCGTTGGCGATCGCGATCACTTTGGCGATATGCGCATCGTCGCCTGCTCACGCAGAAACCATCAACGCACTGTTCCTCGGCGATAACGGCAGCCACGTTCCCAAGCAGCGATTCGCGGAACTGCAACCCGTCCTTCAATCCCGCGGCATCGAGCTAACGTATACGGACAAGGTCGCTGACCTGAATCCAAAGACGTTGTCCAAGTATGCAGCCTTAGTGCTTTACGCCAACATCGACGTCATCTCCAAGCCCCAATCGCGAGCGCTGCTGGACTACGTATCCCGCGGCGGTGGATTCGTACCCATTCACTGTGCGACATTCTGTTTCCGCAATGATCCAGAGATTGTGGCATTGATGGGGGCTCAGTTCCAACGGGGGTTTCGAAAGTTGGGACGAGACGTATGTGCATCACCTCCACAATGACAAAAACCGAACCGTCTTGGAGTATCGTGTCGACAAAGAGGGCCGTGAGCCTTGGACTTGGGTGCGCACCCACGGCAAGGGCCGAGTCTTCTACACTGCGTGGGGACACGACGGTCGGACTTGGACGAACCCCGGCTTCCATCACCTGATCGAGCGCGGAGTCCGGTGGGCTGTCAAAAGCGACCCGCAGGTCGCCGGCACCTACCTGACTGATGTGCCCTTCCCCGTGCCGGAGGCTCAGGAGATTCCGAGCGATCTTAAGCCGTTCGAGTTCGCCGATGTCGGCAAACAGATTCCCAACTATACGCCTTCGAAGAAATGGGGAGTCCAGGGCGAGCCGCTGAATCTGATGCAAAAGCCGGTTGCAGCCGCCGAGTCGTTGAAGCATATCGTCGTGCCCAAAGGGTTTCACGTTGAGCTGTTTGCCTCCGAGCCCGATTTGGGTGGCAAGCCGATTTGTATGGCGTGGGATGAGCGCGGTCGATTGTGGGTCGCCGAAACCGTGGACTATCCGAATGAACTCAAGCCACCGACGAAAGGTCGCGATCGAATTCGAATCTGCGAAGACACCGACCGCGATGGCAAGGCAGACAAGTTCACCGTCTTCGCCGAAAACCTCAGCATACCGACCAGCATTGCGTTTTACCGCGGTGGCGTGATTGTCCAAAACGGAGTCGAGACGCTTTACCTTAAGGACCTTGATGGGGACGACCAAGTCGACGAGGACCGCGTCCTCTTCAGCGGCTGGGCGCTGGGCGACACCCACGGTGGCGTCAGCAATTTCCAGTATGGCTTGGACAACTGGATTTGGGCCATGCAAGGCTATAACAATTCCAAACCCATTGTGGCTGGTGAGCGTCAGCAGGGTTTTCGCATGGGCTTCTTTCGCTTCAAACCTGACGGAAGCAAACTGGAGTTTATTCGCTCCACGAATAACAACACGTGGGGGCTGGGCATCAGCGAAGAAGGATTAATCTTTGGCTCGACCGCCAACGGGAACCCCAGCATCTATATGCCGATTCCCAATCGCTACTACGAAAGCGTCAAAGGTTGGGCAACCTCGTTGACTCTGTCGTCTATGGCAGATTCCAACAACTTCAATCCGATCACGAAGAACGTCCGGCAAGTCGATTGGCACGGCGGCTATACCGCGGGAGCCGGCCACGCGCTATACACGGCTCGTGCATACCCTCGTGAGTTCTGGAATCGAGTCGCTTTTGTGAATGGCCCAACCGGTCATCTCGTTGGCGCATTCGTTTTGAAAGAGTCGGGAACGGACTTCAGTTCGACCAGCCCCTTCAACCTCTTCGCCAGCGACGATCAATGGACCGCGCCGATTATGTCCGAAGTCGGGCCGGATGGACAAGTCTGGGTGCTCGATTGGTACAACTACATTGTGCAGCACAATCCGACACCACAAGGATTCGAAACCGGCAAAGGTAATGCTTACGAAACGGAACTGCGTGACAAGAAGCATGGCCGCATCTATCGAGTCGTTGCCGATGACTCGCCGAGCACGCCAGTCCCCGATCTCAGTAAAGCATCGCCGGAGGAGTTGGTGGCAGCGTTGTCTCATCCCACAATGCTGGTTCGCCGTCACGCGCAACGCCTGTTGGTCGAACGCGGAGAAGACGACGTTAATGATGCGTTGATCGCGATGATCGAGGATACCAACGTTGACGAA
>CAYYHV010000247.1:5803-11538 GCA_964471695.1 uncultured Pirellulaceae bacterium | reverse complement strand
CGTCTGGGGCTTGTTCTTGCGTCAATCCGGCTACGGTTTCCACCAAATCGTCAAACTTGCAGCAAAAACATGCACCGGGGACTTCGCCAACATCGAACCCTTGTGCCCGCAATGACATCGTATCAACCAAATCGAAGGCTTGATCGTTCGTGACCAACCCAACCTTCAAGCCGTCATTGATATAGTGTTGGGCAAGTCGGGCGATCGTTGTCGTTTTGCCTGCACCAAGGAAGCCACCCACCATAATGAAGCGAACTCGTTTCATGTTTTCTCCTGACATGTTCATATGCAAGTTAGTGTAAACTATTCGTACTTGCATTTCATTACTCGGGGACCCTTATGCCAGCCCAGCAACCTGCCTTTCCGGATGGCCCACCGACTTGGCCGCCGCGTTTCCCGCAGCTTGCCGATGTCTTTGCGGGTATGCTCGCCAGCGGTGATTGGGGAAAGTATCACGCGGAACATTCTGAGCAATTAGAACAAGCAATCTCCCGACTTGTTGAGCAGACGCACACACGATTGACCAGTTCAGGAACCATTGCTGTCGAATTGGCGCTGCGAGGAGTCGGCATTGGGCCAGGCGACGAAGTCATCATGGGTGGCTATGATTTCCCTGGCAACTTTCGGTGCGTAGAGAATTGTCAAGCCACACCGGTTCTCGTTGACGTCAGCGAGTACACCGGTTGTCTCAAAGCGGAATCGTTGCCGGCGACGATCAGCAACCGAACCCGAGCCATTCTAGTCTCCCACCTTCATAGCGGCATGGCACCGATGCAAGCAATCGTCGATCTCGCATCCGACCATGGTATTGCGGTCATCGAAGATGCTTGCCAGTCGCCTGGCGCGCTCGTCGACGGCAAACCCGCCGGAAGCTGGGGCGATGTCACCACGTTGAGTTTTGGTGGCAGCAAACTCCTCACCGCCGGTCGCGGCGGCGCTGTCGCAAGTCGTCGCGATGACATCATGCAGCGCATTCGCGTCTTTGCCGATCGAGGCAACGATGCGTTTCCCCTCAGTCAAATACAAGCCGCCATTATCAACGTCCAGCTTGATGGACTAGCCCGGATGAATGAAACGCGACGCACTAGCGTTCGCCAAATGATGGAATTGGTAGACGATTCCAAGCTGAAGATCATTGGCACCCCTCCCGATGAACGAACGCAAGCCAGCTACTACAAAGTCCTCTTGCTACTCAACAACACTTTGCATCGAGAGACATGGATACGGCGAATGCAGGAGGAGGGCGTTGCTGTCGACACTGGTTTTCGCGGATTCGCAAAACGCAGCCGCAATCGCTGCCGCAAAGTTGGCGATTTACTGATCAGCCAACGTTTCGCGGAACAAGGCGTGGTGCTGCACCATCCCATCTTGCTGGATGATTCGGCCACGATCGGAAAACTGTGCGACACCATTAATCGCATCAGCAATTCCCGTGACGTACATTCGGCTGAATGAGCAACGCGTCGAAACGAGACTCAGGCGCGGTGCTCAGATTGACGTAAGCGCCCAGTCGCATCGGCTTGCCAGACAGCTTCTGCGTTAACATCGAGCGCGGTAAGGAATCCACCGCCATAACAAAAAGTGTCGATACAGATGAGATGGTCCTGTAATAACACCTGACCATCTCGCTGAGGCGTGTGGCCTACCACCGCCGTCTTGCCGGAAACGTGTTGATCCGGCATGTGCTGCGTCAGATGTTCCCACAGCATTACATACTCTTGTTGTTTGTCGAGCGGCTGAGATGCCTGATAGTTCGCGTGGACAAAGAAGTGCTCTTCGACCTCGGCGTAGAGTTCCAAACTCTTATAGAAATCGAGGTGACTGGCTGGAATATCAGTTAACTCACCCCCATACGAGTCGATGGTTTCTTTTCCGCCACACTGCAACCAGAAATCGTACTGGCTGCGATCTTCAAATGCCATCAGCAACATCGCCTCGTGATTGCCGATCAGAGGTATCAACTGGCATCGCTCCGATAACTCCAGCAGCGATTCGATGACGCCATACGAATCAGGACCGCGATCGATATAGTCGCCGAGCGTGACGATAATATCATTTGGTTCCGGTTCGATCGCCTCCAGAACGGCCTGCAGCGCTTTGTTGCAACCGTGTATGTCACCGATCGCAATTGTCCTACCCAACATGTTCAATTCCACTCCGCCGACCCAGGAATATTACGAATATTCAATACTTCCCTGAGTACACGATCACCCTGTTCTTTGATCAATCCTTGCCAGAGCGATTCGAGGTCCGCTCCGAAAATATGTTCATTGGTTGCCTTTGTCGTCATCCAACCGCCAGCCTCGAGTTCGTACTCCAATTGCCCTGGCCCCCACCCGGCATAGCCGATGAAAATTCGATAGGGGACCACATCGGATCGAATAACCTTGGAAAGATTGTCGGGACCCGAAGCCATGTAGACTCCGTCAATCACCGAACTCTCTGCATGTGATACGTCACAATGGACACACATGATTTGCCCTTCACAAGGTCCTCCTACGTTCAACAGTTCTTTGGAGGCGGGACCATCGCCTTCCATGAATTCTTTCCAGAAAGTCTCGACATCCACACCCGTTGGTCGATTAAGAATGACGCCCAAGGCACCTTGCTCATGGTGCTCTACCAGCAGGACCACCGTCTTGGCGAAATTAGAATCCGGCAGACGTGGAGAAGCGATTAGTAAGTGTCCCCGCAAGGAGTCCATCTGATACCCCGGCATTCTGGCGAGGCGCATTCCTTGCTACCCACGCCAAGTCTCATCCCAAACACATCCAGCCCACGACCATCCTACCCCAAAACCGATCAACATGTTTCGCGTGTTCGGCTTGAGCGTCTCGCGTCGTCGCATCTCATCAATAAGAATCGGAATCGTCGACGACACCGTGTTCCCATAATTCTCCATGGCAATCGGTAGTCGTTCATCCGTCAATTCTAGTCGTTCTTGCAACTGTTGCAGCATCTTCTTCGTAGCTTGATGCAACAAAAACAGCTGAATATCTTCCTGTTTGAGATTGGCTGAACCCAGAATATCGTCAATCAACTCCGGAATTGCGGCTACGGTAAAATTAATCAGGGCAGGACCGTCCATATAGAGGTCGCTTTTCCATCGTTGCCGATGGCGTGGTTGATGAGCTTGCTCTTCGGCACGAGCTCCACCTTTGGTCACCAAGAGCGTGTCGGCGCCAGAACCATCACTGCCAAAGCGGAACGAAGTCAGTGATGGCGTGTCCACTCCGTCGATCAACGTCGCCGCCGCTCCGTCCCCAAAAATGGTGCGTAAGCTTCGATCGGCTCGGTCAATGTACTTGGTGTAAGTTTCCGCCGTAACCAGAAGAACGCGTTTGACCGCCCCAGTGCGAATCAGCCCATCCGCCACGGCAAGTCCATAAACGAATCCCGAGCAACCGAGGTTGAAATCCATCGCACCACACGAAGTTTTCAGTCCCAGACGCTCCTGCATCAGGCAAGCCGTCGTCGGCAAAGGATAGTCAGGGGTCTGAGTGCAAAACAGAATAAAGTCAACGCTTCGAGGATCCACATCGCATTCGTTGAAAAGCTTCTGACAGGCTTTGACACCCAAATCCGAGGCGCATTCATCCGGTTTGGCGATGTGACGTCGCGCTATCCCCGTTTTGGAATAGATCAGATCCAAATCCCAACGAGGAAACTCTTCCTGAAGGTGATCGTTCGTCTCGACGCGTTCCGGTAAGTGAACGGCAATGGGACCTATCGATGCGTATTTCAAATGAATATCCCGGCTGAGTGCGCCCAGTGCTTTCCGACCAAAGGCATTTTGCCACAATGATCGCTTTCGTCACCATTCGACGATACGACTTGCAAAACGACCCCGCAAATTGTCGATTCAAAATAGCTGGACCGGGTCAGATGGTCAATTCCAGCCCCGCAATCCAATTGACCGTTTTACCTTGCCAAATCCACAGAGGATCACTTTCAGTTCGTCCTGAGCTTCATGCTTGTTGAATCTGACGCCCCGAGTTGTATTGACGCAGTTTCCGTTGAATGGGTACCCTCCCCACCCATCGTCAAACTGTGGGGCTGGCGAACGAAGCTTATCCGGGGGTTCAAATATGTCCAAAGGTCTTTTCGTTGATATCCACTGTCATCTGGTGCCCGGCATCGACGACGGCGCCAAATCGTGGGACGAAACGCTGGCCATGGCCAAAATGGCTGTTGAAGACGGCACACGCACCATCATTGTGACGCCTCACCAATTGGGCAACTTCAGCCACAATGATGGGGACACGATCCGTCAGCGAACTGACCAACTCCAACAGTTTCTCGACGACCAACAGGTTGCATTGGAAGTTCTCCCAGGCGGTGACGTAAGAATCGAAGACGGAATGGTCCGGATGATTCGCGAAGGCTCGGTCATGTCGCTGGGCGATCACCGTTTGCATGTGCTACTGGAACTTCCCCACGAACTCTACTTTCCAATCGAACCTGTGCTGGCAGAGCTCGAAGCCGCTGGGATGCAAGGCATTCTGTCCCATCCCGAACGCAATGCTGGCATCATGTCGAACCCAAGCCTGCTATCGGGATTAGTCGATCGTGGATGCCTGATGCAGGTAACGTGTGGCAGTCTGATGGGATCGTTCGGTCCGGTCAGCCAAAAGCTGGCTGAATCCATGCTCAACGAGGGACTTGTCCACTTTCTCGCCAGCGACGGGCACTCTCCCAAATCACGCCGTCCGCGAATGGGACGTGCATATCGACGAGCCACCGAGTTTGTTGGTCCCACAATGGCCGACGAAATCTGCTGTCACAATCCCGCCTTGGTCGCCGCTGGGCGATACGTCGAACCAGGGCGACGCGCTACCGTCAAACCCCGTGGGCTTTCCCGTTGGTTTGGTGGACGAAAAAAAGCCGCCTGAGCGTTTCGCAAAGAGAACGAAGGAAATCGTGATAGCAATGCGAACGCCCACGCCATTAACGCCCAGGCACTCGACTGCCGACTGTTTTGCAATGTGGTTTCGTATCGTGCTAGCCTGCATCCTAGTTAACCTGGGCTCGGCAGCTTCAGCCGACTGGCCCTACATAACATCCCGTGATTCGTTTGTATTCCATGCTGATTTCCCGTTGGATACCAACCAGAAGCTGGTGCAAGAACTCGTCGCCTTACGATCCGAGCTTTACGACAAACTGAAATTGGAACCGAATCGCGAACGTATCGATGTCTATCTGTTCGGAGATAAAAGCGTCTACGAACTGTACATGAAACGATACTTCCCCTCGGTGACTCCGCGCCGGGCAATGTTCATCAAATCGAACAGCCCCGGAAACGTTTTCGCCTACATCAGTCCCCAGTTCGACGTTGACCTACGTCATGAATCCACGCATTCGCTGCTTCACGCAACTTTACCAATGGTTCCCCTTTGGCTGGACGAGGGCTTGGCTGAGTACTTTGAAATGGAGGCTTCGAAACGTCAGTTCGGGCATTCCTATTTACGACAAGTCCAGCGTGCTGTGGCTTGGCGTCGGCCTCCATCCATGGAGCGACTGGAAAGTCTCACCAAACTCAAAGAGATGGGCCCCGAAGAATACCGCCAGTCCTGGTCCTGGGTCCACTTTATGTTGCACGGCCCCATCGAAGCCCAAACCGTGCTGGCAGATTACCTTGCCAGTATCAGTCGTCACGAGCCGCCCAAGATGCCGCTGAGCGAATCGTTGCGTATCGCGATTCCTGATGTTGAACGGGCCTTCAAAAGTCACTTTCG
>CAYYHV010000247.1:3631-5793 GCA_964471695.1 uncultured Pirellulaceae bacterium | reverse complement strand
CCAGCATCCCTCGACTGCTACTAATGCCAGCGATGCACGTGACTTCAAGCAGCGATAGCCAGCGTTGCTTGCGCACGAAATTGCAATATCCACCGGCTTCCGCCGCGTCGTTGGTTTTGCGATTTGAATCCTGCCTCGCCAGCACGCCCCCCATTCGAATTAGGCAACAGTAATCGCGCCCTACAACCCGATGAATTGTTTAATTCGAACACGGCGCAGTCCGATACTTTCTAATGCGGCCCAACGTCACGACCCGATGGATCGCTACTCTCTTCTTTAATTCTGGACGGACCAAGAAAGTCATGAAAACTACGCACGCGCTGAAGATGGCGGTCGTTTGGACCGCTTGCTTAGGCTTGCTCAGCCCGACTGCGGTCTTTGGGCAGACGCCACAACCCAACAATCCAACCTCACCACAGATTCGAGATATCGCCCTGACCCAAGGCAATGTTCTCAACGGTCAAGTTGTCAACGCCCAAGGCTATCGAATGGCGAACGCAACCGTAGCGATCGCCCGGGATGGCATGCAAACGCTGCAGCTGTCAACCAATGCCATGGGACAATTCCAAGCAACGGGCTTGCCCGGTGGAGTCTACAAGATTGCCGGCGGCGGATCCGAAGGCGTTTATCGTTTGTGGGCTTCTCGAACGGCGCCTCCATCCGCAACTACCGGTTTGCTACTCGTTGGTGACGCAGGTGTTGTTCGCGGACAATGCGGTGATGCTTGTGGCCAATGTGGACCATGCGTCGCAGGTCAGAGCTTCGGTGGCCCCGGACAGGGACTGCTAGGACTGCTGGCGAACCCATGGTTCGTTACCGCGGCTGTTGCTGCTGCTGTCGCGATTCCACTCTCGATCGACGACGACGACGCAAGCTAATTGGACTCAGCGTCGACTGGACAAATCAAACCTTGAATGAGAACGCTTGAGAAGAATCAAGCGTTCTTTTTCTTTATCAGCATTCGAGTCCATCAGTGATCCTCGACGTCACTGAGCCCGCTACGGCAGCCATCCGCAGCGTGCTCCCGTCAACAAACAATTTCTCTGCCGATTCGCTGGTATTGGCCTTTTGCCCATATGGGCCTTTTGCTACTCTCCCGCCGCCGTGGACGCCACAGGTGCGATCGCGTGTGTTATGTCACTCATCAAACGGATAGTTGCCTGCCTCCCAAGGATCGGGAAAACGGCGCATCGTCAATCTCATCAAGAAGGGACTCTTGAAATGAAGTCTTGGAAACGTCTTCAGACCTCCATGGCGTTGCTGGCTTGCTGTGGAATGTTAACTCCCAGTGCAGTTGCCTGGGGCGAACAACCAACCGCCGAAAAAATCGTTCCGCGTCGAGTCGTTGAGACCGTTGACGTCGAGTTGAACGACAGTGGCTTGCTTCAAGGCAAGCTGGTTACACAAACGGGTCAGCCTATTGCCAATGCGCCAGTCGTTGTTGGCCAGTCGGCACAAGTCATCGCCAAGACGGCGACTCTCGCTGACGGGACGTTTCAGATCGCCACGCTACGTGGTGGCCTTTACAACGTCGCCGCCGGTGGAAACTCCGTCAATGTTCGCGCATGGCTGCCACGAACCGCACCACCCCTTGCACGCGACGGATTGCTAGTCGTTCAAGGTCCAGTGATTCGTGGCCAGGGATGCACCGCCGATTCATGCACCGGAACCTGTGGTGGTTCTTGTGATGCTTGTGGAGTCGCAGGTGGTCCTCTTGGATTGCTGATGAATCCATTTGTGATCGGAGCCGCAGTTGCTGCCGCAATCGCCATTCCTCTCGCTCTTGATGACGACGACGCCAGCTAGAGCCAACCCGAAAAGGGGCAAGCGGCAATCGCAATACAGTGTCATTGCCGCACCTTATACCTCGCTGCACGCTTTTCACCAGGGTCGCCACCATGCATGTTTGGAAATGGACGCGAAGCTCGTTGACAACGCTCGCCACGATTGGCTTGCTGTTCCCAGCGCCTTGTGTCTTTGGTCAATCTCCGTCGCCTGAAACAGAATCAGGCACACCAGCCGTTACCGCTACGCAGGCGCTGCCTCAAGAAATCGTTACCGATGTCGCGCTTGGCGACGGCAACGTTTTGAGGGGAGTTGTCGTCGACAACGCCGGCCAACGTACGGCAGACGTCCACGTATTGCTCTTCCATCAACAGCGA
>CAYYHV010000247.1:0-3621 GCA_964471695.1 uncultured Pirellulaceae bacterium | reverse complement strand
GGTCAGTCCAGTAAGGACGGAGAATTTGCGATCGCAAATCTTCGCGGCGGTTTTTATCAAGTCGCAGCGGGGGAACGAGTCGTTTCCGTTCGCTGCTGGTCCGCCGATTCCGCTCCCCCCAAAGCTGTTGATTCGACGCTCATCCAGATTACCGACGTCCAACGTGGGCAGGTTCATCCAGCGACATGTGCGTTGGCCAATCCTTGGATCATTGCCGGAATTGCGGCCGCCGCGATTCTTGTTCCCGTAGGAATCAAAGTAAACCGCGATGACCGCCCCTTGGGTTCGGGCTGATCCAACAAGAACAGTCACGGTGCGACGGGCGTCAGTTTTGACTTTTGAGGCGATACCATGCGGCATCTCCGCTTCCTAGCGACAATCATTGCAACCGTGAGCCTGCTGGTGCAGCCAGCATTCATCGCGGCTCAACAGAATTCGGCAGCCGATTTGCCGACGATCAGATTTGCCTTCACCGTCCGTGACGTGGTAGCGAATGATCGCGGTATGTTCTCAGCAAAAGTCGTCTCTGCCAACGGCGCTCCGTTGGGTTCACAATCGGTGAGCCTCCAACGTGATAACCAGATCATCGCCACAGCCTTATCCGAGTCCAACGGCAACGTAACCTTTCCCGGATTGGACACGGGACTTTATGAACTGAACGTGGGTACGTCCATTCAATACGTTCGACTCTGGCGTCCAGCCACGGCTCCACCCTCCGCCATCAGCAGCCTCTTGTTGGTCAAGGGGCAAGACGTCGAACGCGCTCAGCAGAACTTCTGTTGTTCGCTGCTTGGCCAGGAGCCCATCATGATCGGCGTGCTAATTGCTGCCGGCATTGCTATTCCACTCGCCGTTCACGAATCCGGAAGCTAACCAACTGCCCTTTTCGCGACTCAATTCCCATCCCGCACAACTCCACGCAATCGATTCATGAATCCTGAGGCCGCCACGTCAAAAGCATCGATCCTGCCAAATCGTGTGGCTGGGCTCATTCTGGCACTTCTGGCTCTCGTCGCCAGTGGATGCCAACAGGGATCCTACAAAGCGAGCGCGCTTCCCGTAGATCTGATCGCACCGGAATTGGTGGATGTGGGTTCGCTGGACTTGTCGAAGCTGGCAAGCGGAGCGTCTTCCCAACGGATCAATCCTGGTGACAGCGTCAATATGACGATCGTCACGGGAGTCGAAGAACGCCAACCCGAAGCATGGCTGCTTCGGGTATCGGACGATGGCTCGCTCAACGTCCCGCTCATTGGTTCTGTGCAACTCGCTGGGTATGACGTTCAAACCGCACAAGCTGTCGTTCGCGACGCCAGCGTAAAGCGAGGAATTTACCGCCAACCCACCGTTTCGATCACCATTCAAGATCGACAAACAAACCATATCGCAGTCGTCGGTGCCGTCAACGAACCCAACGAATTCGACTTGCCCGTCGCCAACAGTAATCTCTTATCGGCAATTAATAATGCGGGCGGACTAAGTGACCACGCCGATCGCATCATCGAAATTCGCCAACCAGCCCAAGTCGTCGCTGGCCCCAATGGCCCTGTGCAGACACCGCCACGAACGGTTCAGGTAGACTTGCAAGCGGCAACCCAATCGCCGACGGGAACACAGATTCCACTTGCGGACGGAGCCGTCGTGAACGTGCGGAAGCGCGATCAACGTTTCATTCACGTCCTGGGACTTGTTAATCGACCGGACCAATTTGAACTCCCAGCCAACAAGAATGTGCGCGTACTCGACGCAGTCGCCCTTGCTGGCGGACGGAGATTCAGTTTTGCCGACAAGGCCTTCGTGGTCCGGCAGATCCCGGGCAACCCGGATCCCGCATTGATCGAAGTATCCATTCAAGAAGCCAAAGAAGATAGCACCACAAACATTGTGCTGCAGGATGGCGATGTCGTAAGCGTGGAAGAAACTCCTACAACGCTGCTGCTAGGAACGTTGCAACAGTTTATCCGTGTAGGCGTAAATGGATCGGTATCCGTATTCTAACTTGCCTCGGCACAAAAGCAGTCAAGACTCAACTACTGGTAAGCTATGAATCAGGAAATGCAACTCATCGGCGAAGAACGATCCAACACAACCAGCCACGTTGTGCACTCGGTGATGCGTTTTCTTTGGCTGTTGCGTCGCCGAAAATCTATCGTGATCGCCATTCTGGCTGCGTCCATAGTCCTCGGTATCATTTACTTCGGCGCCGCCCCCCGTGTGTATCAAGCCAAAGCTCAGATTCTTGTGAAACAATCGCAAGACCCAATGTCCGCTCAATCATCGAGCAACGGCAGTACGCAAAACGAAATGGCGACTTGGGAACGCCTTATGACCAGTGCAGTCGTCCTTGAGCGTGCTTTAACCATGCTCGAAATGCTGCCTCCAGAAATCCCCCGCACGTCGACTCGCGAAGACGCCATTGAAGAACTTCGCGAAATGCTCAACGCTCAGGCACTGCGGCGAACCAGTATCATCAACATTACGTGCCATTCCGAAGACCCCGAAGCCGCCGTGCATGTCGTCAACGCAGTCGTGGCGTCTTATCTGGATTACATTGACGAGCATCACAAAAGCGAATCCATCAAAGTCGTCTCGATGTTGACTCAAGAACGACATCGATTGGAACAACAATTGGCAATGCGTGAGCAGCAGCTGATTCAAGCCAAACAGAATTGCTCGGATCTGGGATTGGATGGCGATTCTGGTTTCGTCCATCCGTCTATCCAGAATGTCATCAAGTACAACGAAGCGCTCCTCGAAATCCAACAGCGCCGTATCCTTCTGCAATCATCGCAGGATTCAATCAATGCGGCAGTCGCCAATGGGGGCGATCTGCGTCAACATCTGATCACACTTCAGCCTCTGATCGGGCACGACCTGCTCCTCAGCGCAGTCGGTTTGAACCCCAACGAAACCGCAGCTATCAACGAGTTGGAAACCAAGGTTGTTGAGTACCAAGCGGAACTTAGCTCGCTCAACAAGCATTACGGCCCCAATCACCCTGAAGTTCAGAAGCTTCAGAACAAGATCCAGACGGCTCAAACTTACGCCTCAACTTTCCAACAGCGAAAACAACAACAGATCGCCGGACTGCAAAGCGAACAACTAGGCTCGATGATCGTCAATCTCGTTAACGAAGATTTGGCACGCACGATCGCTCAAGAAAAACAGATGCAGACGGAGTACGAAACCGCCCAACATAACGCGAGACATCTGATCACGCAGCGAAGTCAGATCACCATGCTGGAACGTGACCTCGATTCCAAACGCGAAATGAAGACGGCACTGATCAATCGCATCGCCACATTGGAGATCAGCAAGAATCAGGCCAACGTAAGAGCTTCCGTGGTCAGCAATCCGGTTCGGCCTCAGAAGCCCATCAGTCCCCAACTTCCTAGCGTGGCTTTGATGTCCATCCTGGCTGGGTTAGTGGCTTCTGCGGGAGTCGTTTATGTCGTAGACGTCATCGACGATCGGTTCAACTCACCGGAAGAGTTGCAGGACCAGCTTGGCGTCCCGGTACTGGCGATGATTCGCAAACATGAAATTAACGATGGTGTGGGTATCGACACCCTGCTCGTCCATCAGAAACCGGATGCGGTAGAAAGCGAAGCCTTCCGAACT
>CAYYHV010000246.1:0-11548 GCA_964471695.1 uncultured Pirellulaceae bacterium | reverse complement strand
GATTTAATTCGCGCTGCGGCGGAGTCGTCTTGACTGGCGGCACGAACGCCCAATGCTGTTCATACTTCCCACCCATCGCTATCCCGCGTTGCAGAATTTGCTTTTCGGATGTGCTCAGTTGCTTTTCGGCATCTTCCGGTGGCATGGGATCATCTGCCGAGTAAATTCGAGTCAGCAGTTCACTGTCCCGAAGATTTTCGTGGTCGACAGCCCGATAGCCACCCAGATCCGAGGTTGCCGCGGCTTCTGAATCCAACCGCAAGAGTCCCTCTTCTCTAGTATCCGGTCCGTGACAGATAAAACACTTGTTGGAGAGGATTGGAAGAACATCACGCGAAAAGCTCACCGTCTGATCCGTTTCCGCAATCAGTACGTTGACTGAAAACAGCACTGCCAAAATAGCGATTGCACGAGCGGGCGAAGGTCTGCATGTTCGATTCTTCATAGCGCTATTTTACCCCAGTGAAAACGCACCAACCAGTTCATCTTGTCCTAAACAAATTCATAAAAAAGGGGCGATACCGAATCGGTATCGCCCTTTGAGATCGTCAACAAAACAGGGTGTCCTAGTTCTTTCGCAACGCGAGCAAGGACAATCCGCCGATCATCAACAGAACGGCCGCTCCAGGTTCCGGAATGGGATCAATCTGGATATTGTCAATCTGAAAACGTTGATTTGGGTTACTGCTTGACGATACTTGAAGTCCATCAAGTCGATCTAGGGCGAAGTTCTTCCCCGCGAACGAGGAGACGCTTCCCACCAGAGCATTGGTCGCGAAATCCACCACGTCAGCGCTTACTGTCCACTGGCAGGTGAGATCCTGCTCCATCGTGATGGTTGTCTCATACCAGTTCCCAATGCTGTACGTCGCATTAGCGCCGTTTGCATCAACAAAGAACTGATTGTTGCCTAACCCATCGGACATCAACAGCGTCGAACTGGTCGCCAACGTCGAAAACTGGAATGGAAAATCATTCGCACCTGCGCCGTCACCGGACAACGGACGTACCGTCATTCCAACGCCCGTGCCTCCATCGGCTGCTTCTACCGCCAACCATAGGAAACTCAGCGTCAGTGGCCCATTGCCTTTGGTCATGATGTCGTTTGTGAAATCAAACTCAAGGTCTTTGCCACCATTGTCGCCTGTTCGAAACTGAAGCGTCTGATCAGGGTTGGGCGTTGAGGGGAACCCACTGCTCGTAACGACGGACGTACTTCCTGCCGGATTATTCAACATGCTCCAGGACCCTAGAGCGTTGGAATTCGGCATCAGTCCATTGGTATACGATTCAAAATCGTCAATAACAGTGGCGGAAGATAAAGCAGAAATGGTAAGCGAAGCAACTATCGCAACCAGAGAGATTTTTGTTTTCATGAGTCAATCCGATGAGGGAATCTGGGGCAGATTGGCCACGCTTCGGAACGCGGACCAGCAGGAAGACCTGCATTGCATCCCAAAGTAATTCCGATTCACTCTTCGTCATGGCAAAGACATCATGATTGCAAAGAAAAGTCAGTGCCGAATTCCGAAAAACTGATGCGGTTACCAAACGACTCATAAGCCGCAGCATTCGGCGATTCGATGCGAACAATCTTCAATGATGAGCCCGCGCATCATCGCCATTCCACGATGTTGCGGACTCGCCACATGTCCCATATCCCTCAATCGGATTTCCCGAATATGTGGCCTTCAAGGCCCTACTTTGGAAGTAAAGCCAACTCGGCCCGTCAAATGCTTGCGTTAAAACGTCGTTCTGTGAGAATGGGACATTGACGAATTTCCGTTGGCCGTCTCTGGGGGCGGAGACTTTCAGCGAAGATACATCGAGGTAGCCACAATATGGATGCGTTTCTGGATCCAGGTTCTATGCAATCAAATTCCCCCCGCAACTTGCAAATCACCAGTGACGCAAGTCCGCGTATGTCGTCCGAAACCGCGTCGACATTGAATCCACTGAATATCTTAATGCGACATTGGCCAATCATATTGGTCTGCAGCCTTTTAGCTGGAATTGCGGGCGGTCTACTCCATCAACGAATCCCGCCGGAGTTCATCGCGTCGACTGATATCGTCATCGAGACAAAACGCGCCCCCGTCTTTAGCGAAATGTCGACCAACGACAATTGGGCAGTCGCGTCGAAAACCAAGACCAATATGACGATCATTGAATCAAGTCTGATTCTTGAAGGCGCCATGAAAGCTGGAAAGTTCGACGAACTTCCATCCTTCAAAAGTATGAGTCTCAATTCATCACATCCGATCGATATCGTGTCGATCCTCAAGAAACGTGTTCGAGTGACCTCCCCTGACGACCGGAGCAGTATTCTACGCATCTCCGCGAGAGCGTCCGATGCTGACGATGCCAGGATCATTGCGGATGGGGTTGCGGCTGCCTACATCCAGTACGTCGAAGAACAAAATGAAGGTTCCAGCAATGAGATCAACGATCTGATCACGGAAGCGAAGGACGACCTACTGAATCAGTTGGCGGATCTCGAAAAAGACTATGCAGAATTCCGACAGGATGCTCCCCTCATCTGGAAAGACGGCCAAGCCGTCAATATCCATCACGAACGACAGATTGATCTGGAGCAAAAACGAAAGGAATTGCGTATCGAACATTCGTTGCTCATGGCAAAAATTCGAAAACTCTCGGATTCGATCGACGCTGGTGGCGCAGCGCGCAAGGCAGTTCGTTTTGAAGCGTTGAAAGAACTGGGACAACCACTTCAGAATCGAGGCGACCGACGTTACGACTCGCCAGAGGGCGCGTCGGCAATCATCCGCAAGGGACTTGCCGAAGAATATGTGACTCTCGCGATGCGCGAGAAAGAGCTATCCCGGGAATACGGTACCGGTCACCCTGAACTCACGAATGTCCGTTCACAGATTGCTTCTCTTAAGAGAAAATTGTCGCAGACCATGGTGTCGCCCGTTCAGCGCGAACTGGGCGCTGATGAGAACGACAATCTTGCCGTCACCTACGTCCGCGTACTTAAGGATCGGGCCAATGCTATTCAGGGGCAACTGGTTCGCATCGACGAACTTTTCGCACAAGAAGAACTATCAGCCGCAAAGATTCAAAAATTCCTTCCTCAAGAGCAGGCGTTGAAGAAGGAAATTGATCGCACAGAAAAACTGTTTGAGGCTGTCGTCGCCCGACTCGACGAAGTCAGTATCATCCAGGACTATGAGGGCGATAAAGTCCGTGTCATTGAACCGGCGCAGGCTGGTGAGAGTCGCGGTTGGACTTGGTTGCGTACTGTCTTGACTGCCGTTGCCGCCGGGTTGGGAATGGGACTGGGTATTGCCTATATCTTCGAGCAGTTTGATGACTCGTTTGTCAGCCCGTCCGAAATTCGCAATACCCTTGGGGTGCCGATTTTGGCTCAAATCCCGCGATTTGATAAGAAATTGAACGAAGCAACCGATGGACTTTCTGGAACGATCCACACCTACCATCGTCCGAAATCTCGGTCGGCAGAAGCGATCCGCGGGATGCGTACTGCGTTGTATTTCAACGCTCGCCACCGGCGTTCGCAAGTCCTTCAATTCACCAGTCCGATGCCGGCTGACGGCAAATCTACTTTGGTTGCCAACCTTGCCGTTGCTATCGCAAATTCTGGCAAGTCCGTGGTGATTGTCGATGCGGACTGTCGACGACCCAACGCACACAAAATCTTTGGAATCCAGCAAGGGACAGGACTGGTCCAGCTTGTTCGTGGCGAAGCCGAAATTGACGATGCGGTCGTCGCGACTGAAGTCGACGGACTGTTTCTGATTCGCTCAGGAGGCATCCCAGAGTATCCTTCCGAGCTCATATCTTCGGAGAACTTCGATGTACTGTTAGCCGAACTTCGAGAGAGCTTTGACTTTGTGCTCGTCGACTCTCCACCCATTCTGGCCGTCACGGATGGAACAGCAATCGCCGCCAAAGTGGACGGTGTCGTGATGGTAATTCGACTCACTGACAAAGCCAGAAATCTTGCCCTTCGCGCCAAACAAACGCTCGAGGGAATCGACGCAACACTGATCGGCGTCGTGGTCAACGCTGTCGACAAAAACTCCAAAGCCGCCAACTACCGAAGTTATTCCAAGTATGGGTATGGAAACGCGTACGGCTATGGATACGGTTATGGAGCGTACGGACAAGAGATTCACGAGTACTACGAGGAAGCAGACCGCAAGACTTCAAAGAACGGCAAGACGCAGAAGGCACTACCAGCAGCGAGAGAGAATTCAGTTTAGGCGTCAACCTAACACGGCCCTAAGACTTTTTCCTCGAGTAGAAGCTTGAAGTCTCTTTCACCTTTTGCAAGCTTTGCCTTGCGATTCATCACGCTCCTTACCATAATCGCCGCACCTTGGTATCTGGGTGGGGTAACTCACGGCGTTCATGCAGCAGCATGTTTGGCTGGATTCGCAGGCTTATTGCTACTTCTCCTTCTAACCCGTTCCCCGCAGAGTGTGTTTCGTGTCAGCCCCGTCGAACTCGTGCTTGCTTTAACACCTATTCTGCTCGTCAGTCTCCAACTTGTCCCGTTGCCAGAGGAAGTCCTCCGCTTTGTAGCGCCGGCTGCAGCCAACCTGCGAGCCCAGTACTCTCTGGCAGAAGTTGCACCTGCAACGATCAGTCTCGCGCCGGCTGAAACCCGATTGTTCCTCAGTCGCTGCTGGTTGGGTATCGTCTTTTTCCTGATCGGAAAATGGCTGGGAGCGTTTGAATCGAAGAAGTTCCTCCTGTGGACATTTGTCGCAAATGGTATCGTGCTGGCTTTCTTCGGGATTGCTCATCGGCTTGGTGGCCCACACGACTTGTTCTGGGAAAACACCGACCCGCTACGCGATGGCTTCGGTCCGTTCGTAAACAAAAACAACGCAGCCGGTTACTTATGCGCCACCTTGGCGATCGCAGCATGGATGATCGTTGTGCCCAAGTCCGATTCGTTGGAATACTCCGATAAGACACAATCCACAGCCGCCGTTCGTTCAGCGCGATTCGCGATGTGGATTATCAACATGCTTGTGGTGTCCCTACTTCTTACGGGGGTTCTTTTCACCCTATCACGATCTGCCTACATAGCAGTTTTCTTCGGTTTTCTAGCGATAATTCCCATAATCGCCCGCAACTTGCGACAACTGACTTTGATTGGAACGGGATTGGCATTCACAGCATTGTTGCTTGTCTGGAGTGGATTTCAATCTGGAATCCTTGAGCGCTTTCGAAAAATTGATTCTAGCGAACTCCAGATGATGCGCGGCCTGCATTGGCAGGATGACGTCATCATGGCGAGCGATATGTGGTTAGGCGGATGCGGCATGGGTGCCTACCGCTTTGTCAATCGCGTTTATCAAACAGTGCCAACAGACCTCTGGTTTATGTATTCCGAAAACCAATATCTGGAAACGCTCGTATCAGGTGGCATTTTTATGCTTACCGCGTTGTTGGTTGCGATCGTACTATTCCTCTGGCGATCCTGGCAACTTGGCGCTCAACATTTTGATCCAACTGCAAAATCGATCGGCGTCCTGGGCATCAGTCTTGTGGTGATGCAAATAGTCACCGCTTCCTTCGATTTCGCGCTCTTCCATTCGTCCAATCTGATTCTTGTCGCCTGCCTTGCGGGCATCGTGTTGGGAACTCAACAAAAAAACGCAGCGATCATCAACGGCTCAACCAGAATCACGACGATGGCTCTGGTGTTGCTCCTATCCATAGGCTTATTCTCGACAAGAGAGTCATTGGCTCATGCCAATATTGAAAGCGCAATGGGGGGGAACGCGTACCGGACTATCGTCGGTGACGGGCAGCGCCCCGAGTCGATGGGTCGCCTGATTCGTGATATTGATGGCTTGAAGAGTGCACTCAAATATTGCGCAGACCATCCGACCGGCCACGCACGGCTAGCCAACTTGTACATCCTTCGGGCACGTTATGAGCTATACCAGCAACTCGTGGAACGCGTCGATGAATCCAGTGCATGGACGCTTACTCAGCCTGAGTATCTGTTGTCGCGACTGGTGTCGGCCCCGGGCGAAAGAGCGGTCATCGCAGAATCCGGAACGAATCGCCAAGTTGCTTCCAATTTGCGATTGGGCAAGCAACACATGGCACAAAGCAACTGGTCATGTCCGCTACTTCCACGGGTTCACTATCGATTTGGATTGGCTGACGCCCTTCTTTCAGCTCAAGCAGCTCCACTCGATGGCGTTGAAGATTGCCTTTCCATTGTAACGATGCACTCAAAGCTACATCTCTCGGGTGGTGCTGTGGCACTACTTCTGGGGGAAGATGACAAGGCGATACCCTGGCTTCGTCGTGGTTTGCAATTAAGCGGTGAACTGTCCCCAGGGCTAATGCGACTGGTCAGCGAAGAATGGACAATCGACTACTTTATCACCAAAGTGCTGAATAACGACTTTGAGCTGTCGTGGAAGTTTCTACGGAGCTGCCGTAACAACGCAGAATGGCGTAATGCGCTTTGTGAGCACATTTTGGAGCTTAACAACTCAGAACGCTTCGACCAAGAGAGCCCAGTGTACGCATGTTATGTGGCTGACGTATTTGCAACGTTGGGTCGCACAGACGAAGCGGCTGAGGTTTACCGGAACACTCTTAACGCGATTCCAGATTCACAATTAGTTGAATTTCGATTCAGTTTTGCAAAATTGTTGTATCGTGGTGGTCGACTCGGTGAAGCTTTTGAGCAAGCCGAAATTTGCGTTCGTGAAATGCCATGGCACAAAGGAGCAGCAACGCTTCATCAGAAGCTTGCGAACGACTTAAGAAACGGTTTCCTGACCCAAGGTCAGAGCAAGACCTGATTGTCGCTGCCTTGGCATCGGTAGAAATCAGGTCTGATTCTGCAAGAAATTGCAGACGGTAACAATCGACGGCGGGATTGTCACCGACGGGGACGGAGTGCGCGCCGACTTAGTGACCACCTGTTAGGTACCACCCGGAAACATTATGGATCCCATCACTAACACTATCATCGCGATCGCTTCCGTTGGCAGCGCATTCTTGATCAGTTATTTGCTGACACCGTGGTTTCGCGATCAAGCCGCGCGGATTGGGTTGCTGGACTATCCAGACGGACGACGAAAAAACCATAGACGCCCAAAACCAACGGCTGGGGGAGTCGTGATACTAATCGCGTCGGTATTTGGTGTCTTCTTCGCCTGCGGAGCTCTGGCACTATGGAATGGCCAAAGCCTATCGCTCCCATCAGAATGGCGTCACTTGTTATTCGCCTCGCTGATCATCACAGCCACTGGCTTACTCGATGATCGTTTGAACTTGCTGGGACGACAGAAACTCTTGGGACAAGTCGTTGCTACCGTTGTTGTCATGGCATCCGGATTGCGAATCAATAGCATTCCTTGGATCGGTTACACCGTCGAACTGGGATTGCTGTCTTACCCTCTCACCTTCCTCTGCTTGCTCAGTATGATTAATGCTCTGAATCTTCTCGACGGAGCAGATGGATTTGCGAGCACAGTGGGAGCCACCATCCTGACGACCATGGGCATCATATCTTTGGTCTTGGCCCAGCCCGCGGATGCAATGGTCGCGTTCGCCATTGCTGGAGCCTTATTGGGGTTCCTGCGTTACAATTTCCCACCGTCTACAATTTACCTTGGCGACACCGGGAGCATGCTACTGGGGCTGAATGTGGGGGTCTTGGCAATCGCTGGTCACCTCAAAGGGCCAACGACGGTCATGCTTACCGCACCCGTTGCTCTGTTGCTTATTCCAATCCTCGACTCGTCCGCAGCCATCTTACGACGGAGTCTGAGTGGCCGCAGATTGTCGTCGGCTGATCGACAACACCTGCATCACGTCTTGCAGAATAAAGGCTTTGCTCAAAGCCGCGCATTGGCGATCGTTGCCCTTCTTTGTGGAGCAACGGGCCTGGGTGCTCTGTTGTCCGTCATTAACGAGACGCCGGTTTACTCGGTTCTGTCGATACTCTTTGTTATTGGCACCCTCTGGGCGAACAACATGTTTGGCGAAACGGAGTTTGCTCTGCTGACGGGTCGAGTCACCGAGATGATCGGAATGATTCTGCCGTCGTCTTTTCGAAGATGGCAAAACCACCGTATACGAATTGGACTGAGGAATTCGCGTATCGTACGAAGCGTTTGGCGCAACGTGCTGGAGTTCGCAGAATTCCATGAACTCTCCAAAGTCAAACTTCAGATAGATGCGACTCTTCCAGGTTTGGAGTCCACGCTTTGGGAGCAACGGTTTCGCAAGTCGCTCGCAGATAATTGGCGTGTCCAGATGCCGCTTTCGTATCAAGATCATAACATTGGCTTGATCGACTTTCGTGGACGAGTCTCCGGCGCAGACGCGACGGACTTAACTGGGAAACTCAGCGATTTTATTGAATCATTGGGGCCCCAGCTCGCTTCCCTTGTGACGCATCGCGGATCGCGAAACAGTAACTTGATTTTCGAGCAGGCGGATATCATAGGAATCAAGTTTGATTTCGTTCCTTCGACGAACGTCATTGACGTAATTCAAGCATGGAAAGATACCAATCGGCGAGACTATATTACGCTGACGAACCCCCATAGCGTCATGCTGTGCCAACGAGATGTAGAGATGGGATCGGCAACCAGCAATGCCGGACTGACGTTACCGGATGGAGTGGGAGTCGTTCTGGCAGCCAAACTATTGGGCTACGGTCGGCGCCACCGTGTTACCGGCCCAGCCCTCGTGCTCGACGTTTGCGACAAAGGCCGCGACATTGGACTGAAGCACTTCTTCTACGGTGGTCAAGAAGGCATCGCCGACGAACTATCGCGCAGAATGCAGGAGCGTTTCCCGGGACTGGAAGTCGTCGGTACGTATTGTCCACCGTTCCGAGAATTGACGAGCGAAGAAGACGAACAAATCGTCGAAATGATCAACGAAAGCGGTGCCGACATTCTGTGGGTTGGATTAGGCGCACCCAAGCAAGAAAAATGGATGGCGCGTCACGCCATGGCCTTTCAAACCACAGCCACCATCGGCGTCGGAGCCGCGTTTGATTTCCATACCGGCAACGTTCGATGGGCTCCATGGATTTTTCGCAAGACAGGAACCGAATGGCTATTCCGATTGGCTATGGAACCTGGCCGTCTTTGGCGCAGAAACCTTGATAGTCCCTTGTTTCTTTCACGTGTCCTGAAACAGTTGTCCTCGAAAGTTCGTGCATTCTCATTGGGCAAACTAGTCATGCATCGAATCCGCAGGATCGACTTGGGGCCTGCCGGGCAGGATCCTCAGGCAAAATCGCTCGAATCCGAAACGCGTCATGCAGACGGTCTGGATATTCGACGATCACCTCACAGCCGGAATTAGCGCACTGGCAGCCGAACAGACGTCTACTTCCTACCAGCTCAATGACCGTTTCAGTAATCATCCCAGCCTACAACGTCGATAACTCTCTGCAGCGATGTGTCGATAGCGTGTTGGCTCAGACGTACGTCGACTTTGACATCGTCGTTGTTGACGACGGGTCAACCGATAAGACGCGCGATATTGCACGTGGGCTTGGCGAGAAGATCACGTTGATCGAGCAGAATAATCAGGGACAGGCAGTTGCCAGAAATGTGGGCGTCCAGTCGTCGACTGGGAAGTTCGTCGCGTTCCTCGATGCCGACGACTATTGGGAGCCACAGTTCCTCGAAAAGACCGTGGCGTTCCTCGAAAGTCGAACGGAGTTGGACGCAGTCCTGACAGCTTGGACCAAAATCATCGATCATGATCATTCTGTCCTGGTTCCGCCCTTGATGCATCAGAATACCGAGCGATTGGAACCATTCGCGATCAAATCATTTTACGAATTCTGGGTGCAACAAAACCACATTCAAACGGGGGCCATCCTGCTTCGTCGCGATCTAATCGAACGTGGCGGCCTGATGCTTCCGGAACTTCGAGTCAGCCAAGACATGGAGTATTGGGGCTACCTCGCTCATTTTGGCCAGTGGGGCTTCCTGCCAGAATCGCTTTTCATCGCAAATTCCCGGGTAGCGTCGCGCGGCCGTTGGATCTCGAAATATCGAAAGCGCCGGCGACTTTGTCCCACCGTCCAGCAATGGGAGTCGCGGATCCGTGATACCGTGGCGCCGGAGGACCTGCCAAACTACAGAATCGTTCGGGGGCGAATCGCGGCTGGCTTTGTGCACATGATGGTGAATGGACATCGCGACGATGACGCGCTGGCAACGGTTAAGGAATTTGGAGCCAGTATGCCAGAAAGCCTCCTGACTGGATGGCTTCGATACGCAGCGTCCAAAGGTGGAATTGTGTGGAAGCTCCTTTGCAATACGATTCGACTAAAAGAACATTTAACAGCCCTTTCGTTCCGGTTGTTATCCGCCATAGGCAAGTAAGCCCAGAGAAACCGGAATAGCGAAATGGTAAAGTTGAACCTCGGCTGCGGCGGTACCACACCTCAAGGGTGGATCAACGTTGACTACGCCCTTGGCGCCAAGTTGGCTCGTGTGCCGCTTTTCAAGACCGTCAACAAGCGATTCAAGTTGTTCAACATGGATTGGAATCCAGAGATTTACTTGCACGATCTCTGCAAGCCATTTCCTTGGTCACCCAATAGCGTTGATGTTGTCTATTCCTCGCACACGCTCGAGCACATGCTGCGAGACGACGGACGTCGCTTTCTGGGCGAGTGCCACAAGGTCCTCAAACCGGGCGGTGTGATTAGCATTGTTGTTCCTGATTTGAAGCCTATTATTGACCGTTATGTCAGCGGGGACATCACTGCCGACTATATCTTTGAGGAGCTCTGGTGCCTTTACCGACCGGTAAAAGGACGTATTCGAAAAATACTCTCACCGTACATGCAGTACCCACACAAATGCATGTATGACCCCAGCACGCTGCTCAAAGTGATGACGCAAGTGGGCTTTCAAGTCGAACAGAAAGGCTATTGCGAAAGTCGCATTGAAGATATCGCTGACATTGAGATCGAGAGCCGGACGGTCGATGCGGTGGTCGTCGAAGGCATCAAAGGCTGAGCAGTGAAACTAAAACGACTTGTTCCAGTCATTGTAAAAGAGAAGATCAAGACGTACCGTCGTGAGCTTTTCCATGCGGCTCGATCAAGAAATGTGGCATACTCCAACTTGCCCGACTTTATCATCATTGGCTCTCAAAAATGTGGAACCACAAGCCTGTACGACTATCTCGTTCAGCATCCAAAGATCGAGTCGGCTTTGACAAAAGAAGTCCACTACTTCGATCTTAATTTCACGAAATCCATCAAGTGGTATCAGGCGTTCTTCCCGAAAACCGGCACCTTAACGGGGGAAGCGACTCCCTATTACATGCACTATCCGCACAGTATGTCGCGAATAGCAGCCACACTTCCCGATGTAAAGCTGTTCATCCTGCTTCGAAATCCCGTCGACCGAGCCTACTCATCCTACCAGCATCAGATTTGGAAACGACGAGAGACGCTGTCATTTGAACAAGCCATCGATAATGAGCAGGACAGAATTGCCGGCGAGTTCGAGAAGCTGTCGAAGGATGAATC
>CAYYHV010000245.1:8521-11592 GCA_964471695.1 uncultured Pirellulaceae bacterium | reverse complement strand
AATCGCAGCCCATAGGATGGACAACGCTCTTTCCAAGCATGCGGTTGAATCGGCATACGATATCCGTAGCCGTATACCCTTCGGGGTGACCAACATGTAGCCCGTTACCGCTGGGGTAGGGGAGCATATCGAGTACATAAACCTTCGAATCCCCGGGGAGTCGGGGACTGGCAAAAGTCTTGGTTTCTTCCCAGAAATTTTGCCATTTCGGCTCGATTTCCGCCGGATTGTAGCGTGGCATAACGTTTTATCAGTCTCGAAAGGGGAATGGTCTTGGCGGTTTTTGCCAGAGACACAAATACCGGCAATTCGGTTCATAATGGTCAGATTGAACCGGCGATTCTACTTGTAGGGTGCAGGCAGGGTAAGTCGCCCGACGTTCTTCATATTTTCGGCCAAAACCGTATGCCAACTGGAATCAGCTGTTAGAATAGGCAGACCGGAATGGAATAATTCAGTTGATTTACAGCCGAGCAAGGCTGGCAGGAATCTCGTCACGGTACCCCTCTATGCTTCGAGGCACACGCGAACTCTTTCTCATCGACTTCGAACGCGACGCTATGCGCGAAGCGTGCGAGTTTAATGCATCCTTAATGGATTTTATCCGGCCGTATGTGGCCCCCGGTATCACGACTGGGGAGATCGACCGGTTAATTCACGAGTACA
Source organism: uncultured Pirellulaceae bacterium (assembly GCA_964471695.1). Taxonomy (GTDB): domain Bacteria; phylum Planctomycetota; class Planctomycetia; order Pirellulales; family Pirellulaceae; genus CAYYHV01. Next base: position 10,926 of record CAYYHV010000245.1, on the reverse strand, counting down.
CATTGGATCACCGGCATCGCCCAGCCTGCTTGGGTTATCAAGGTTTTCCTAAGAGTTGTTGTACCAGTGTTAACGAAGTCGTATGCCACGGCATTCCCGGCGACTACGTTCTCCAGGACGGTGATCTTGTAAACGTCGATATCACTTCTGTGGTCAACGGATGGTTGGGCGACCAATCTGAAACGTTCCTACTTGGCGACGTTTCGGAGGACGCCAAAGTTGTGACGCAATGCGCCTTTGACAGTATGTACATGGCGATTGAAGCTTTGACACCTGGGTGCCGAGTCGCGGAAATCGGCCGTGCCATTGTTTCAGAAGCCAACCGGCATGGATTTGGCGTTGTGCGAGAATACGTCGGGCACGGCATCGGTCGACGATTTCATCAGGAACCTTCAATTCCTCACTACCCAAATCGACAATCTCACATCGACCGATTGCACCCAGGAATGTGCTTTACCGTCGAGCCGATGATCAACTTGGGGACGCGTGACACGTTGCTTGACCGTTCTGATGGTTGGACCGTGCGTACAAAAGACGGCCAGCTTAGTGCCCAGTTTGAGCACACAATCTTGATGACGGAGAACGGTCCGGAGATCCTTACGGAAACGAAGGACGGCCCAAAGCCCGGTCACATCTTTTAGTTAGATTTGGCCTAATCCTCAAAATCGTTCCGTTCGCCAGATTGCACGATGGGTGCGCTTGCCCATCGATGTTGCCAGCTTGCCAACCAGGCATGGCAACCTAATCTTTCGCATGGATTCTACGACCAACCAATTTCCGGGCCACACCGTTCAAGACGTTCCGGTTCTCAATCCACAGTCCGAGCAACATCCAGAGTCCGCTAAAAGCTCTCGCGATACGGACGACAATAATCTGGCGGGTGATGCGCTGGTTGCCGGGGTCAGCCTGATGCTGGTGATGACGGTAGTGCAACGCGCTATCGGATTCACCCGCAATGTACTCGTTTGCAAGATGATGGATCCCGCCGACCTGGGACTTTGGAATCTCGCGGAAACAACGCTCTTTCTCGCGGCGCCGCTATTGGTACTTGGAATCCCGGGGACCTTGAACCGTTACGTGGAGCATTATCGCCAGAAACAGCAACTGCTTAGTTTCGTGAAACGTATCTCCGGGCTGACCATATTGTTGATGGTAGTTGGCATTACGGGATTGGCCTGGAATCACGATTGGGTTCGCCGAGTCGCTTTGGGAAACACGCAGGCTCCTCATTTTGTGGCAATCTTGCTGGGGACGTTGGCGATCGTCATTGCCTTCAACTTCCTCGTGGAGTTGATGCTTTCGCTTCGACAAGTCAAAACGGTTGCCTATGTCAATTTTGCCAATAGCCTGACTTACGGAATCGTGGCAGTCTTGCTTCTGGCTCTTACGGAACTGAAAGCAGCGGCCGTCGTTATTGCCTACGGCTTTGCCTGCATCTCGACGATGACCATGGCGGCTTGGAAGCTGCGTCCAGCCTGGCGGTCCATTGCCGCATTGGACAAGAATTTGCCACACAATGCGATGTGGCTCCGTATTTTGCCGTTCGCGGGTTGGCTGTGTCTCACCGATTTTCTGGACAATACATTCGTCGCCATTGATCGCTACATGATCATCCACTTTTCGGGATACGACGAGCAGGCGGCGTTGGAGTTGGTCGGCCAATATCACTGCAGTCGGATTCTTGGCGTACTCCTGGTTTCCGTCGCGGCCATGTTGGCAACGGTCATTTTGCCGTATCTGACGGTCGACTGGGAACGCCAGCGACGACGTATCGTGAGTGCCAAACTGAATTTTGGCATCAAAGGCGTGGGATTGATGATGCTCTTCGCATCCATGGCCGTAATCATGGTGGGGCCAACCATCTTTAATTGGATATTGGATGGAAAGTATGCAGAAGGCTTTGCCGTCTTGCCGTGCACCATGGCCTACTGCATCTGGTTCGGTCTGGTTATCCTCGCTCAACCCTATTTGTTCTGTGCAGAAAAGGCCGTTCTGCGGGCGAGTTCAATTGCTGTTGGCATGTTTGTTAACATTTCCCTCAATGCATTGTTGCTACCATCCTTTGGATTGGAAGGTGCAGTTTGGGCAACCTCGATCGCGAACCTGGCGACACTTTTAATCGTACTGTTCTTCTGCCGACAGCAGGGCATGCTGATCACGCCTGGAATTTGGGTCGTTCTTCTATTGCCATGCTGCTTGCTGCTCTCGATCGTACCCATGGTTCTTTCCGTTGCGGCTTGCGTGGGGCTTGCTTACGCCAGGGGTTGGCTGTTCACGCGTTGGGAACGACGTCAGATCGCCGAATCGATTGAAGGCCTACGTGCCCGATTCGCCTAGATCGACTCAAACAAGGCCCAATGTTCTTGCGTTAACGCCGTCAACGCTGGCGGTGCAGTCACGTTTGA
>CAYYHV010000245.1:2899-8511 GCA_964471695.1 uncultured Pirellulaceae bacterium | reverse complement strand
ACGTTTGACGCCAGCAGTTGTACGTGTACGTAGGACGATCCGCCCTTGCTTGACCGGTGCAATTCTCTTACAAGCCACCCATCTCATCACAAATTTTCTGACCTGTAGCATGCGCTTGTGCGCCAGTGACTTGTTTGCTGCTGGTCAACAATCAGGAGTCCCATCGTGCGGCACCTATTCGTGGCTTTGCTTTGCATCGGCTGGTCTTTCTCAACTCTCGCGACCGAAGTGACCTTCCCCTATGTTGCTTTTGTCGAATCACATTCGGCGTCCGTTCTTAGTGGCCCTGGCACGGAGTTTTATGCCACCGAGCGACTAAAGTGGGGCTCGAAGGTTGAAGTTTACCGCCACGAAGAGAAATGGGCTGCGATTCGACCGTCGGCTGACAGCTTCAGCTGGGTTCCCGCTGACGTGACGGAGGATACCGCCAATCCACGCATGGTGACAGTAAAACAACCAGATACATTCACTCGCGTTGGCACCCAATTCAGCGACAAGCACAGCGCAGAATATGTCGAACTCAAAGTCGGAGAGACTTTGGAAGTCCTGGGACGAAAGTTCATGGATGACGATCAAGGCAACGTTATCGAATGGTTGAAGATCGCTCCACCCGCTGGAGAATTTCGTTGGATTCGCTTGAATGCACTATCGAAGACTCCGCCGATTGCAAAAGCTACCCCCAAGCCACCGGCGAAACCCAAAGTGGTTGTGTTGGCGTCCGAAAAAGAGAAACCTCAGCCCATGGCTAGTGTTTCGACGGATGATGACGAACCCCAACCGTTGAAACCGTCACCGATTCAAACTGTCGACGAGCCCACAAAACTTGTCGCCGAGCCCACAACTGAAGCGACTGAACAGATCGTTGCAGCAGGCATAGCTCCAGTTGACGAATCTCTCATGAATAGCAACGAACAAGAGGAATCTGCATGGCAAGTTGTGACTTACCATGATCCGGTTTCTGAGGAGTCTGCACCCCAAAGTACGATTGGTTCGGGCGTTCGCAGGATCGTGGAAGAGACGCCTGCTTTGGCTCGCAAGCTTAAAGACAAGCTCAGCGGACTGACCGATCTGCTCAGTCCCCCCGAGACTCGTCGGTTTCCCGAGTATGCGACGAACACAATTCAGGATCAAAACGTTCGTCCCGCGCAGTGGTTTACTGAACCCGTTTCGCCACGCCCCAATCTTGATGCTCCCAAGCCGCAAAAAACTGGCTGGCGAGAGGTCCCCGAGTTTTCGACGCCTCGCGTCGCCTCGCTGCCACCTTCGAAGTTTCCGGAAGCTGCGATTCGTCCGACGCAGCAGTCACCCGTCGGCATGAGCCCCTTGCCGACTCCGCCGCCGATGAAGCCGCTTCGTTCACCGGCGCCGCATTTCGCAAGTGGTGACACGAACCGATATCGTCAACTACCGACGATTAAATCGTCGCTTGTAAACACACCGCCGAATCACGATATCACGCCGATCACGCCGCCAATGTCACCAACTGTGCCAAAGGGCCGTCCACCGATTGTGGGTATCCACGACCGGAATTTGCTGACGCAAGAACTGACGTCGATTGATCTTGAGTTGGCTGAAACGGTTACACGCGACCCGGAGAACTGGTCGCTGGAATTGCTGCGAATTCGAGCCCAAGCGGTAATCGACGCCAGTCAGATTGCTGACATCCGTGATCGTGGGCAACGTGTCCTTGGGAAGATTGCGCAGTTCGAAGACGTCCAGCGTCGACAACGCCAGATGGTATACACCAGCCGCGCCGATACGATGTCGAGTTCTGCGGTGCTTGCCAGTCTGCCTCGTTCAGCCACCGATTCACCCGAATCGGTATTAGCCTCCAGTCATTTCCCTGACTCTCAACGAATGGTTCAAAACCAGTACCCGGCTCAGCAACTGCCTGGACAGACGCAGGTCGCTAGCGGTGGCCCCGCTGCTCGAGCGATCAACTATGACGGCGAAGGCTGGCTGATGCCAGTCGTCACGAATCGAAGCGGTATGCCACGCTACGCGCTTACCGACGAAAACGGCCAGGTGAAACAGTTTGTGTCGCCCCAACCTGGTTTGAATCTGAGTAGCTATGTGAGACAGCGCATCGGTATCTTCGGGCAGCGAAGCTACTTGGCCAATGTGCAGAAGCCTCACCTAACCGCCGAGCGAATCGTGTCGATGCGTCAACTTCGTTAGCACGAGCCGTTAGAGCTCGGACGAAAACGTGCTCGTCGCTGGGTGCGTCGTGGGCTCACCGGCAAATTGTGGCAACGTAAGGGGGCCATGCAGGATTGCCCCTCGCACAAATTCAGTTCCGTGGTTTCCAGACTCGCCATGGCATGTCGTCATTGTCGCACATCTCATCCAGCCGCAATTTTTCTTTGGTGGTGTCCATACACGCCCAAAAGCCATCATGCTGATGGGCGTAGAGTTTTCCCTGTTCAATCATGCGGTGGAAAGGCTCCTCAACCAGCTCGTCGCCTTGTTCGATAAAATCGAATATTTCCGGAGACATTACGAAGTAGCCGCCGTTCATTCGCATATCGCTTTGGTCAATTCGCAACACCTTCTTGACGGCTCCGTCAGCGGCTGCTTCGACTGCGTGAAACATCTGTGTCGGCCTCACGGAAGTGAAAGTTGCCGAGGCATTCGTTTGGGTGTGTGCTTTGATCAGCGCGTTTAGATCGACATCCGCTACACCGTCGGCATAATTCGCTAAGAAGGGACGGTCATCATTGAGGTACTTCTTGACCTGCAACAGCCGTTCACCGATCGAAGAACGGAGCCCGGTATTTGCGAAGGTAATGGTCCAATCCTGGAGATCGCGACTTAGGTGTTCGATCTGTGTTCCGCCATTCGACAGAACAAAATCGTTGGCGAGGCACTCGTTGTAGTTGAGAAAAAACTCCTTGATAAGATTTCCTTTCCATCCCAGGCACAGAATAAAATCGGTATGACCGAAATGGGCGTAATACTTCATGATGTGCCACAGAATCGGCTGCCCACCAATCGGAACCAGCGGCTTAGGGACGGATTCCGAGTATCCACGCATGCGCATTCCGAGGCCGCCGCAAAACAAGACAACTTTCAACGTCCTGTCCTCCTAAATGACCTGAGGGTCGGGAATCGGAATGATGAATTGGGCTCCCCATTCGCGCGTATATTGCAACTGCTCGATAATTTCGTCGCTCAGATTCCAAGGCAGAATAACAATGTAGTCTGGCTTGGTCTCTGCCAGCCTCGCATCACTGTGAATGGGAATCTGGGAACCGGGCAGGTACTTGCCGTGCTTGTGGGGATTCCGATCGACGACATATTCAATCAAGTCTGATCGGATGCCACAGTAATTCAGAAGCGTATTGCCTTTGCCGGGGGCGCCATAGCCGACCACGCTTCGGTTTTCGATTCGCAATTTCATCAGCAATCGAAGCAGGTCGCGTTTCGTCTGAATGGCTTCCTGTTCAAAACGACGATAGATCATCGGGTCGGTAAGTCCAGCATGAGTCTCCAAGTTGATGATTTGCTCGACACATGGCACTTCATGAAAGCGGCCGTTCTGGTGTTGAGCGTAGACTCGTATCGAGCCACCGTGCGTGGTCAACTTGTCGACTTTGAAGATATGTAGACCATGTTGATTGAACAGGCGAGTCATCGCGGCCAGTGAAAAGTAGCTGAAATGCTCGTGGTAGATTGTGTCGAATTGGTTGCCCTGTATTAAGCTGAGGAGATGCGGCACTTCGATCACTATGACTCCGCTCTGCTTGAGCAGCAGCTTCATTCCCCCCACAAAGTCGTTAAGATCCGGGACGTGAGCCAGCACATTGTAGGCGAGGATGAGATCCGGTTGCTTTGCTATTTTGGTGGCGAGATCGACTCCGAAATAAGCAACCTCTGTTGGTACGCCAATGTTAATGGCTGCGTCGGCGACTTTTCGCGCGGGTTCGATTCCCAAGCAGGAGATGCCTTTTTCGACGAAGTTTCTCAACATATATCCGTCGTTACTCGCGATTTCGACGACGTGACTGTCAACGGATAGTACAAGTTGTTGACAGATCTGGTCTGCGAACTCACGGCAGTGTTGCATCCACGAGTCGGAAAACGAGGAGAAGTAAGAGTACTCTTCGGCGAAAATCTCCTTGCCACTGACAAACTCTTTCAGTTGGACGAGGAAGCAATTCTCACACACGAACAGATGCAGAGGATAGAACATTTCGCCTTGTCCTAGCTCGTCGGTCGAGAGGAAGCTCTCGCAAAGTGGCGACTTGCCCAGATCAATCACCGAAGCAAAGTTTGCCGAACTGCACAGGCGGCACGTCTTGGGCGCGTCGGGAGCCGCCGAGTTGTTGTGGGATTCTGTCACGGTTGCTGCTCCTTGCGTGCTGATTGCATTTCGTATGCATGGCACAGCGATTCCGGCAGCGGTGAAAAGTCTACGGAGTGCATATAATCTCGAATCGTCGTTCCGCTGCATCGGCTGTCAATATTCGGTGCGCCGCGACTGTTGCGAAGGTCGGACAGATTGACGGTGCGAAAGTCGATACTTATGCGAGTCGCCCCGGAAACATTGGGTATCGTGGAATGAAGATGCGCCGCGGAGAAAATGAACAAGCCATCTTTTTCGGGGAGTGGACGTAACTGCGGCTCGAGCTGAACGGGCTCAAGGGCTTCGGATTGTTTTCGCTCATCTTTCTTGACGAATGTGGTGGCGACACGCCGGCCAGTTTCCTGCCATTCTTGATAGTTAAATTCGTGGGACGAATTCGCGACTTGTCGGTCCCAATAATGAGGATGGATTGCCATCGTGTTCTCTGGGCAGATGTCGTAAACCGGCAACCACCAGTTGAGCTGACACATTGGTGGGGAGTACCAGGTATCGCGATGGGGCTTGAAAGCGTAGGCGAGTCCTGAGGTGAGATATCCGTCGGAGGTTGACGTTCGCAGGCGAGGGACATCAAAGAAGGTTTCGTCTGGGGCGCAACCAAACTCTTCGAGTATTCGGCTTACTAGTCGCTTAGATTCATCGTGGTGTATGAAAAGCGGTTTGAGTTCTGCGAGAATTTTATGATACGCCTCCGCCTTCATGTTGAACTGGGCGGTCACTGGATTATGCGGGGCGAACGCGGCCTTGCACAGCTCTCTTGCGAAAGCACAAAAAGCCCGTGTTGAATCTGATGCGCTATAAAGAAATACATCGCCATCGTATAACCTGGTGCGGCGATCTTGATCAGTCAGTTTTGCGTTTGAGAAAATCGCAGTCATGGGATTCCTATTCGACGCGGGTGATGAGGCCGGCTCGCGTCAAAATCGCGGCGGCTTTTCGAACGATATCAATGTCTATGCTGGCAAGGTTGGCGATGGAAAAAAGAGAACGCCTGCCGTCCGACTGGTTGAGCAGCCAGATCATTGCCTGCTGAATGTCTCGGCGACTAGTGCCAAACTCTGGATGACGTTTCAGGAAAGGCTCGCCGTGCGGCTTCTGATTCACGTAGACTTCGTCGTCTTCGATGATTTCCACGAATTGTTTAACGATGTCGACAGAAGTCAGAATTGCATCGACGGAAAGATTCTCGAGGTCGTCTGCTGAGGTGTGATACTCATCAAATTCTCCATTGGGGGTTCGCATCAGACAG
>CAYYHV010000245.1:0-2889 GCA_964471695.1 uncultured Pirellulaceae bacterium | reverse complement strand
AGAGAGCACGCAGACCGGCAAGTCGACACCGGGCGAGCAGTATTGCCGCTCGTCGTATCCCGTAGGCGAGAATTCTCGCAATTCGAAAGGCAGTCGGCAGTCGCTTAGCACGTGCTGCATCACGCGATCGACGTTGGCGTTGCCTTGTCGCGATTGTTTGTAAGTCACGATGCCGTCTCGCCCGAGCAGTGCGAGCAGCATCCGATATCGAATGCGGTGGGTGAGGTTGGCATTTCTGGATAGCCATGTGATGGCTCCCAATGTCGCGGGTGCAAAGACAATCTTGTAAGAGTAATGGCGTGGCTGAGCCATCAGATGTTTTGCTAATTCCACAGCTGCTACGATGGCTGAGAGATTGTCGTTCGCAAGGGAAGGGTGGCAGATATGTGCCGAAAAGACGACGAGCGAATCCGATGCGCCCTTTAGATTGAACTCGCCATAGATCAGCGAACCCTCGCTAAGCTCCGCATCGATCAAGACATCGTATGTCGTGTCCAGCCCTCGAGCCTCGAGGTCGCAGAATGCGCGATGGGAGAGGCAGAATCCCCACGAGTCGTCATAGAATGCGGTCTTGTACGGAACCCATTGTGGATGTTGGGGAATCGCATGCAAATGGGGCATGAGTTCGCGGAATGTGAACCTGCCATTGACAGGATGGCTGCCGCCAACGACATGCAAATTGCAGTTTTGGAAATCGACGATGGTTTCACCGTCGGTCGTTTTGATCGAGGCGCCACGGATATTCCATTCACGCGGTATCACCCAATCGAGGACTTTTTCACCGGTCGCGATCTCGTGCAACTCGAGCGGAATGTGACTTGAGATGATTTCGAGCGTGCGTCGGTTTCCATCGCCAGTCAGACTGCGGCAAATCGGAAACAGCTCGTCGAGAAGCTGGTGAAGCTCGGGCCCCATATCCATCTCAACGCCCATTGGTGTTGAACTTTCTGTAAACGACTTTGGATGCTGGGCCGATCAAGAACTCGGCGACTCCCAGAGAAAGCGCTTTCTTGTAGACGGCGAGTGCACCGTCATAGGCTGCGATGGTGCTTTGGATGTCCTGTTCGGTGTGGGCATAGCTTAGGACCAGCGTTGGCCCAATCACGCCTCGTCGGGCGAGTTCCTGCAACAGAAGGGAACGGAATTCTTGCGATGGCTTGCCTGACTGGTCTCTTGTTGCAAAAACCAGACAACAAGGCTTACCCACGATCTCAACGTAAGGTTCGAGATCATGGGACTTGATGACTTTCTCCAAACCGGACTTTAGCATCTTCCCGCGTTGGAAGAGAGTTTCGATCACAGGCTCATTCTTGTAGGTTTGGATCGTGGCAATCGCGGCTGCCAGGCTATGGGTTTCTGCCCCATGAGTCGTCGAGAGCAGGAAGACTCGAGGCTTGTTGTGATACAAGCCACCCAGCTCCATGATGTCCCGTCGTCCGGCAAGCGCGGCAACGGAAAACCCGTTTGCCAACGCTTTGCCGAACGTCGAAAGGTCGGGACGCACGCTATAGTAGCGCTGGGCTCCGCCGTTGTGCCAACGGAACCCAGTGATCATCTCATCCAGTATGAAAACACATCCGTTGACGGAGCAAAGGTCTCTCAGTCGATGCAGGAAGTTGTTTTCTGGATCTTGATATTTTGCCGCTTCGAGGATGACTGCGGCGATCTCGCCGGGATAAGTCTCAAACAGTTCTTCGACACTCGCCATATCGTTGTAGCGAAATGATTTGGTCAGTCCCTTGGTTACGTTGGGGACTCCTGCATTGACGGGAGTTTTGCTGATGGCCCAATCGTCAATGGAATAGAACGGGTGGTCGGAGCAGATGGCGACTTTGTCTCGTCCGGTGAACGCCCGAGCCAGCCGGACGGCGGCAGTTGTTGCGTCCGAGCCATTTTTGCAAAACTTGACCATATCGGCGTCGACGATGGAAAGGAATTCCTCGGCACATTCGACTTCGATACGAGATGGTCGACTGAAATTGACTCCACGTAACAACTCGCGGCATGCGGCTTCGATAACGGGTTGGTAGGCGTGACCGAGTGTAACTGCCCGACATCCCATGCCGTACTCAATGTACTCGTTGCCGTCGACATCCCAGACATGGGAGCCCTTGCCATAGTCAATGAACGCCGGTGACATTCTGGGGTACTGGTCGTCGCCTTTTGCATAGGTATGGCAACCCCCAGGGATGATGCGATGACTGCGACCGCGAAGTAAGTCGGAGATTTTCAAATTCAGTTCGACGGTATTCATTATTCTGCCCCTCGACGCTGCAGCCACTGCTGCTCAATCCACGCATAGGTCCTGGCCATGCCGTCACGAAGTTGAATGGACGGCTCCCAATCCAGGTAGGATTGAATGAGCGAATTGTCACTATTCCGTCCGTTGACTCCACGAGGTGCATCAAGTCGATATTTTCGTTCCAGTTGAACGTCGGCAATTTCTTCGACGATGTCGACAAGTCCGTTAATGGTGACTAGTTCACTCGAACCGAGGTTGATGGGCTCCAGAATCTCCGACGCCATGATGCGATCCAGTCCCTGAATGCAGTCGTCGATATACATGAAACTGCGTGTTTGCTTTCCGTCACCCCAGATTTCGATTTCAGGACGCGCCATGTGTTTGGCTTCGATGACTTTGCGGCAGATCGCGGCCGGGGCTTTTTCTCGTCCGCCATCCCAAGTGCCAAAGGGGCCATAAACGTTGTGGAATCGCGCCACGCGCGTGTTAATGCCAAAGTCTTCTCGGAAGTGTCGGCACATCCGCTCAGAAAAAAGTTTCTCCCACCCATAACCGTCTTCGGGCATGGCGGGGTAGGCATCGGATTCGACCAGCGGCTGGACATCCGCTGATTTTTGTTTCTCCGCGTTGTAGACACAGGCGGAGCT
>CAYYHV010000244.1:0-11658 GCA_964471695.1 uncultured Pirellulaceae bacterium | reverse complement strand
GTTTGTAGCTCTTCGGCGGCGTCAGTGAGACTGGACGGAGCCGCATCCACCACATCACGATCTGCTTTGATAGCGTTGATTTCATCTTGCATGCCGAGTGCAGCTTCGATTTCTGCGTCGGTTGCATCTTCCGCGACTTCGAACATTGCCAGCGCAATGGTCGCGATGGTTTGTTCGCTATCGGTGGCGGTTGAACCCGGCGCCAATTGGTCGCGATACCCTTTGGCTGTGTCGATGGCTGCAGTGGCATCAAAGAGGGCTTCGATTTCCGCGTCGGTGGTGTCGCCGGTGAACCCGTACTGGCTTAGTTGACGCCATGCCTCGAGGAAGTCGGCATCCGCGGCAACGGTGTCTCGCAGGCCAATGAGGCGACTTAACTCACCAGCATCGTCGTGTTCCGCCAAGGCCGTGGCGATTTCCAGATCCGTAGATGTCGTGGTCAGACTGAGCGAGGCGAACTCGGCTGCTGCTGCGGCTATGTCACGATCGGCAACCAATTGGTCGTAGGCGGGGCCTGCGTCACGTTGCGCCAAGGCGATCGCGATGTCGTCGTTGGTGGAGTCGTGCGACAGATTCAGTGCTGCCAGATTATCGTATGCCGAGTCGACTTCTTAGCCACCAATCGCCAGACCGAGATCAAGAATGTCATTGAGTTCTTGATTCAGATCAATCTCGGCTCGATTAATATCCGTAAGATTCTCGCGAACGACAGAGATACCGTTGGCGATTCCTTCGACCACATCGACGGAACCGTTTCCAAGCAGCTCGACCGCGCTCTGATTAACGAGCGGAAGTTTTTGGTAAGCGGCGCCGTCCGTATCAATGGCAGATCGCAGTGCCGTTTCAATTCCAGCCAGAGCGTCATCCAGCGAGATGTTGGCTAGGTCCAGCAGGGAGTCGAAGCTTGGGCCATCGAACTGGATTTGTTCGGGAATGATGGCTGTGAAGAACTGGAGAGCCGACATTTGGCTAAGATCGCGAGTAATTCCGCCATCTCGGTTGAACTCTCCTTGTATCTGCCAGCCGTCTTCGTTGATGCCGGCAAGTGCGCCTCGCAAGCCGATGGGTAGATCGACTTCGAAACTGCTTTGGGAATCGAAGCGAGGAAGCTGTACGTCGAGTCCACTGACATCCAAGCTGCCGTCGTCGAGCATGACTGCACGGCCTTCGGTTGGTACGGCGATACCGGCTTCAAAGAATAGTGTGCCATCTTCGATTCCGACACCGAGCGGGCCAACATCAAGCGAGACATCCAGCGGTTGATCGTGATCAACGGTGACTCGTCCGACAAGCGTTGGATTCTCGATGAAGAAGATGCCGGATGGGTCCAGTCCAAAGGAGAACCTCAGGTCCAAGGCGGCTTCGACATTGATCGGTTCGGATTGAGTGAGTTCGACAAAACTGGTGAGGTCGAGTCCAAGATCCTTAAGGGGCTCGAGGCTTAGCTGGAGTCCTGTGCTTGTGCTGGTAAGCTCAAGCTCGACTTCGTATTCGCCCAGTCGATCCGACGGCGATTGTTCGATAAAGTCCATCGCCAGCAAGTCGGCTGAACTTACCGCACTTTCGCCGTCAAAGATGGTTGCGATTTCGTCGCGAATTTCGTTGTTGATACCGTCAAGAATAACGGTGCCAGTCGATCCCCAGAGTTCATCGAGACCCAGATCGAGGAATGGAATGTCGAAATCCAGTTCGGATTCGATGTCATCCGCTAATCGGGTAGCCCAGCTTGCGAAAGCCGTGAATCCTGCTTCAAGTCGTTCCTGATCCGATAACGTAGCGTTCATGTTGCCGGATGTCGGGTCCAGCGGAATCGCGAGCGCATCGGCTGGAGAAATGTTAATCGCGGCTCGTGTACCAGTACTCAATTCATCGTCCAGCAAATCGCCGGGTGAATCGACGTGATCCAAGCCTAACGCATGAGCAAATTCGTGCGTAACAACAGTAAGCAGATCGTATTGTCCAAACGCGGGGTCGGTGGCTGACGAGGTTAGTGACCCGGCAGGTCCGCTTTCGGTGAATTCTGTCGAGTCGGTGGGCGTACCGTCGATGTACCAGCCGTGCCCAGCGGCATCCAGGTCAAAGGCGATTGTATTGTTGGAGATCTGCGCCAGCCCGGTACCGGGTAAGTCGACGATGGTGAAATCGAGTTGGTCCAATCGCGTTTGTACGAGAGCATCTCGGGTATCATCGGCTGCCAACAGCCACTGGGCTTTGGCTTCGGCAACAATGGCATCAAACTCCGCTCCGGTGACTACCTGTGTGGGAGTCGCCGTGTTGCCTGCGACTCCAGACGAAAGAGGGTCCTGCCCCGTGACGTTGAGGTCGCCTTCCCAGATTGCTGTCGTGGCTCCATGCAGTACCAGCGTTAGGCTGGGGGTACCCCCGGCGTCTTTGTCCGCTTCGGTCTGATAGAACTCGAGTGTTTGCTGGTTGCCGTCAAATGTTCCAATCCTGACGCGTTTGGAACCGTAGTCTCCCCAGTCAAAAATATCGCTGTCGTCGACGTGCAGTTCATAGGTGCCGACGGCCATTCCCGTTGCGTCGATCTCGATCGTTTGGGATACGCCATCGTCAACGATGTACGTGGCCGTACCTGGAAGATCGCCGGTGACGTTCTTTATTCGAATCGTCTCGACGTTACTTATCGTGTCCGTACTTGCACCCGTTGGGAGTGTCACGCTAGGGTTTGCCGTCTGCCATTGCGTCAAGTCTTCGCCGGCCCTCGATACAAACGCTACGAGGTTATTGGGCGTACTGGTCTCGTAGGTATCCGATCCCGCACCGCCGTCGATGACGTTGTCGCCGCTTCCGGGGATCAACGTGTCGTTGCCTCGACCACCATGCAGCGAATCATTTCCGTCGCCGCCATCGAGGGTATCGTCATCACTGTATTCATCGTAGCTGCCGTCGGAACCGCTGGCCGTGTCGCCGTAGAGGGTGTCATCACCATCGCCCCCGAGAAGCGTGTCGTCACCTGTTTTTCCAGATAACGTATCGTTGCCTGCATCTCCGGTAATCGTGTTGCCGGTAATGTTGTTACCCGCAATCGTATCCGCGAGCGGTGTGCCCGTAACGTTTCCGCCGACTCCGACTCCGTAGGCGCTGTCAAAGGCGCCGCCAATTGCGTCTGCGGTACCCCATTGGTTAGTGACGTTGGGAATCAACGACTTGAGTTGATCGGGAAGGTCTTCGAAGATCGAAATTTCAGCCAACGAGCCGAACAGCTGTTGATCCAGGTTCGCTCCGAGGTCAACCTTCGTCAAACCTGGAGCATATTTCCAACGTGTCGCGTCGGTATAGTCTTCGGCGACAAGATCAAACGATCCGTCGGCTCCCATATACTGGTAGCGTTGTCCGATCTCGACGTCGGTGTTGATCCCCATGGCCATCGACGGAACGTTGGTGACGTCGACAAACTCATCCGTTGTCAGGTTAACAATCTTGGTGGAACCACCCGCATCCGGCGTCGTTGTGTGATTCGCGCTGCCGGCATATTGGCTATAGTCGATCGCGAGGCTGCCACCAAAACCGGGGGAAACACTGCCTTGGAGATTTGCGCCGTTGACGAGCTTGACAGTGTTGGCACCACGTCCACCAACAATGTTCTCGATGCCCAGTGCCAGTCCCCAATTGAGGTTGGCCAGGCTGATATCGAACAAGTCACCGAAGTTTCCGGAACCCGGATTGTTGGTGTTGAACTCATCGTCAACCCACGGCAGGAGCTTTGCACCGAGTGAAGAATCGTAAGGATCTTCGGGCGTAATCAACGTGATCGTCATGCCCACATTCAATGGGCTGTCGAGGCTGCCAAACTGATTGGCAAGTTCGGTCACCAAGCCGATGTTCCGAGTGCTAATTTCGAAGACTGTGAAGTACAGGTCTTGGTAGAGGGCGGAAAAGTCGAGCGTATCCGCGAACATCGTATTGGTGGCTAATCCCAGCGTATTGAAAATCGCTTGCCAGCCAGGATCGCCTTCAAAGACACTCGCGTCGAACGTGAAAGCCGGCGGCTCGACGATTAACGCCCCGCCCCACCACTGAGTTCGGAACTGGTACGTGTCGGCACCGCTACCGCCGGAGAGTACATGCAAGCCAGGGGTTATGGAGTTGATCGAGTCGCCAACACTGATAGTGTCCGCACCGTTGAGAAGCGTCGTCGTTGCTTGATAAACGGCTTCTCCAACCCCGGCGGCTGTGGTGCCCGTCGCCGAGCCATCATAGCTGTTGAACGGATCCCAATCGTTACCGCGGACGTAGTTCAGTCCCGACTTAACAATCACCTCGCCGAGATTTTCGCTGCCAAGATTGGTTGAATGCGCGCTAAGACCACTCGTGCCAACACGACCAAGGGGAGTCGTGTCCAAGAGCGCGGTGGTATTTGTGGTTAGCAGGTTGGCGGCAAGCAGTGCCTTGTGTTGGTCGGCGGTGTAGTTCTGCTTTTTGAGCCCTTCGAGATTAACCGTCGTGACGAGGGACGATTGGGAGTATTTGATCGTGTTTTCGACTTCGAAGAGGAGTTCATCGACTCCTGCCGTAATATCCGCGTGGTTAAAGTAGGCGGTTTCTAGAGCACCGAGGCCCCAGGATACGACATCAATCGGTCGCCCCGCCATCGACGCGGCGCTCAATCCGTGTCCATCGCTGCCGTTGAGCGAGCCGTTGAATGTGACACCTTCCTCGAAAATGATGGTGTTCTTGAAACGGCCCGTGTGAATAATCGTGTCGTTGGCGACGTGGGAAAATTCGACGGTGTTGTAGCGAACGATCGGGCCCATGTCGATGATTGGAAGTTTTCCATCAAACGCGGTCTTGATCGTCAGCTTTACTTTCTTATTCTCATCGTTGTAGTCGTCTGCCTTCGAAAAATAGAATTCCAGTTCGGTGTTGACGGCTCGCAAGTCAATCGTCAGCGGCTTGCCCTTGCCGGCGGCGTCGGATGTAATTTCTGAGGTGTCAATCTTCAGACCGGAATTGCTGAGACCACCCGTATTGAACGGATTTAAACCCTTCAAAGCCGTGATCGAGCTGAAGTCGGAGAATGATCCGAAGATATCGTTCTGCCAATAGTCATTTCCGAAAACGAAACTGTTCGTTCCCTGACTTGTTTTGATCACTTCGATGTTTTCAAAAGAGCGATCTGCGGTGTTTCCGACGACGACGCTATTGGGCGACTTGGACGCGACTTCGATTTGCGCAGGTACGGCTTTGCCGTTGACGATCGTTCCGTTGGCTTTGCCCGTGAGTGTGAGTTGTTGCCCGTCCAATCCGACGGTAATGCCGGTTTCGGCCGTGTCACCAATGGCTGCTTGCAATTCGAAAAGAAGATCTGTCGTGCTGTTGTAGATGTCAGCATCGAGCGAAACCTCATAAATCGTTGGGCCGTCACCTGCGTCAAACCAGATCAGGAGTTCCAGTTTTTCGGTAAGCTCGTGAACGGTGGAGTCGCCGACATCAGCGGATGGGATGTTCCCGAACGCGGTAAGCTTGGCGTCGGCGTCGGCACTTCCGGGGGATTGATCAGATTTCCCGGTGGCGGCTTGGTGTAACCCGAATCCAACTTCCGTAACGACTTGACCTGGAGATTTGGTCGACCCTGTAAGATCAGAGAACTTGGTACTCAGCTTGATCGGAGCGAGTGAATCGTCGGAGGGTTGAATTCGGTCGTTGTAAAGCGTCCCCGAAGTCGAATACAGTCCACCATTGCTCAGGACGTGCACATAGTCGCGAGTCATCGCCGACAAGTCGATGGTGTCTTCCCCACCATTGCTGATGGCATCGATGCTGGCGACTCCCCACTTGCCGTCAAACAGGAAGGTATCGTTACCACTTCCGCCTCGATATTTGTCATAGTCAGTGGCGGCTCCTGCTTCGATGACAAGCAATTTGTCGGGACCGGCGCCCCCTTCAATAACGTCGCTTCCTGCACCGCCGACAAGCAGATCTCCGCCGGAACCACCGATCAGATAGTCGGTGCCGCTGTTACCGTAGATTCTGTCGTCACCGCCGCCAGCGCGGACGACGTCCACGTCTGTGTCTACTTCATTAGGGTCTGGATGACCGCCATCGCCATAGATTCGATCGTTTCCCCCGCCGCCGTCGATGTAGTCCGAGCCATTTCCCCCGGCGATGACGTCCGCTCCGTCACCACCGACGATTGCGTTGACGCGATCGGATTCATTCGCATCATTGTCGGTCGTGTAGGCGATGAGTCGATCCGTGCCTTCGTGGCCATCGGCTTGGAATGCCTCAACGAGTTGGTGACCGTTGGTCGCGTTCGCGGGGCTGCTGATTTCAATTGGGCTGGTGAGCGACTTGGTATCGAAGAACTTGATGTCGTGGAATCCACCGACATCATCAATCTTGACATAGTAAGCGCGGCCATGGACAAGTCCATTGATCGAAGGGCTGGGTTGACCAAAGCCATTGGGAACCGTGCGGTAGAGCACGGGTTGACCGTCGACGAGGTTGGCGATGTTGCCCGTTGTCTGAACCCGCAGGGTATGGGAATCTTGGAAAGCCCCAGCCGCCTGGACGTCCATGTTCGCAATGACCGTGGTGGAGGTTGACGCGGTCCCGAAGACTCGGTCGTTGTCGGTGGAACCAATGACAGACGTGATATTCGTGACTGAGGAGTTGGCTCCGACTGACAGGTCAGGAAATCCCGTCGCCCAGTTTCGTGGAATATCTTCGGCGATTCCGAGGTCGCGTTCTACCGACGTCAATGCGGAAATTCTACCCAAGTTGGCAAACGTAATGCGCCAAGGAAATGCCTCTGTTCCCATGCCGCTGACAAAGATCTGTGGCGGAACATCGAGGTCGATGATTTGTGAAGGGTTGGGAACAAGCCTGTCTTGGATTGCTTTGTCAATGATCGCCTTGATTTCGTCAGGAGAGGCGTCGAAAGCGATCTTTTGGGTTGTGACAATGATGGTTTCCGATCCGCTGCCCACCGTTGGGGCCGTAAACCGAAAGGTGAGTTTGAAGTCACCACTGCTGGCTTCTGTCCAGATGTCGTAGGTCTGATCAACGGGGGCGATTCCCTCGGGGGCATTGACTTGTCGAACACCATGAGTCGTGCCAATCAGCGATAGGCTGCTCCAAAGCCGCGCACCATCGGAATCCAGGATCTGGCCGGGTTCGGCAAAGATGACTGTCCAAACGGTTTTGTTGTTACTGACCGACTTGTCGACTGTGAAATCACTGCGTCCAATAAGCGATGATAGGAGCGCGTGGAACTGTTGTTGGTACAGTTCGGTCTTCGAAAGGTCGGTATCGAAGTCGAATGGCGTCTGCCCCTCGACAGGGATACTGATGGTTCCTGAAGTGGCTGGGGACTCGAAATTCCACTTCTCTTTTCTGGGTGACTTGGTGGCTGCGAGTGCCGTGGGTGAGAAACGATCGAAACGCACAACGTCGTCATACTCAACTTCATCACTTGTGAAGTTGACGGCAATTGAGCTTCCGTATTTCGAGTAATCCAGAATGTTATTCTTGGCATCGCCAACGTTGTTACCGCCGTTCAGTTTGCCGAGAATTGCGCCACGAGACTTGATGACGTAAGTGTTGTTGCCTTGCCCGCCTGTCAGGTCATGGACATTTGTGACGACGGCGGAGTTGCCATCCTTCTTCAGTTTGAAACCACCGGCTCCATCGGGTTCCGCTTCGTCAATGTTGACGACGCCGTTCTCCAGGATGGTGAAGATGAGGTCGTGTGTGACCGCCGACATGTCGAGGTCGACTCGAGCCGTATTCACATCGCCGAGCGGTCTTCCGATACGTGTCTCGACTCCCCAATTGTCGTGAAACTCGACCAGCGTCGAGCCTTCGCCGATGAGGATGTTCTCAATATTCTGGACGGGAGTTGCGAACAGGGTACGCTCGGCAAAGTTGCCGACTTTCATTTTGACGGTCGCACCCGTTTGCACGGTGTCGCGCACCTCAAACGTCATGACGATGTCTCGGGCGCCGTCTTTCTTCGGGAAATCCGAGAAATCAAGCGTATCCGCGTCACCGGCTTTGTCTTCATTGCCTTCGATAATGGTGGGCAATGCGTTTGCGTTGTCAAAATCCGAATACGAGAAGCGGTAAATGTCATCGCCGCCGCTACCCGTGAGCCGGTCCGAACCGCCACGGCCTTGGATGATGTCCTGTCGGGGACCGCCGATGAATTCCTGAGTCTGGTCGTCGCCTGTGAGCTGGTTGCCAATCTTGCTGCTGAGAATTCCCGACGCACCAGGCGAGCCGATAATGCGATTGACGTTGACGATGGTCCGCGGGGTATTCGCCGTATTGGCATCCACGTCAAGCGTGACTTGACGTTTGAAACTCGAGTAGTCGACGGCGTTATTGCCACCCCCGCCGTCGATCTCTCCCGTCATCGTTGCGCCATTTTCAAACACAAAGACATCGTCGAGTGTGCCACCGTTGATCGAGCCGACATTTTCCACGGTGAGTATGTGCGCACTGTTGTCGGCGCGAGTCACGACGACTTCGTTGTCGGCGCTGTCCTTGCCATCTTTGATCGTGAACGTCAGGCCGGATTGGTTGTAGGCGCTCATATTGAGCGTTGTTGTTTGCTTGCCGCCTTTGACTATTTGGACGTCGAGGCTGTTTCCCGCGACCGGTGTGATGCTTTCGGTCGTGCCGCCTGAGATGACATCAATGCGGCTAATGCTTCCATCGTTTAGCGTTTGTACGATGAACAGCTTCTTCAGCTTGTCAAAGTCAACTGTGTTCTGCCCGCCGGCACCGGCGATCTTGATCGTTGCCTGTGGCCAGTCCTCAAATTTGAAGGTGTCGTTCTGCTGTTTGCCAGAAATTTCGACGGTATCTGCATTGTCGAATGCTGTGTCTGTGCCATTTACGCCGACGGCATTCGCGGTGATCTTAAAGTTGTTCGCAGTGTTTTCGCCAGTGACGGTTGCCAACGTTCCGGAGTAGGAAACGGAAAGAATCGCCGCGTCAATGACGCCGGTTGAATACTCAAGCGTCCAGTCACCGCCGAGTTCATCATTTCCCGTGAGGTTGTCCGATGCGGCAATGTCAGCCCCGGTCAGTCCGGATAGATTCTCAAGAAAGTCGACTCCCCACTGGCCTTGGGCCACGTTACAGCCATAGAGGATAATGTCACCATGCGGACTGAGCGCGTTGCCCCATAGTCGGAGTTGATCAGCTGATTCTTCAAGCCCGTTGGAATCCAGGATGGTGCTGCCAAGTTGCAGTGCGCCGGCGGAACCGTGAGAAAGAATGTGGATGGCACCGACGTTGGATAGCGACGCAAGTGTTTCGGAAATTTGCGTAACGCCATCGCGCGTGGAATCCAACAGGTGAATTTGAGTCTCGGCTGATTGGTTGTCACCAAGAATATCGCCGATCAACGATTCATAGTCGCTGACATTGGCATCGACGAAAATAACAGGGATTGTCGAAACGGATTGGTTGACTGAGAAACTGGCGTCGGCGTCCAGCGACGACGTATCGAGATGACTCGTCGTCACCGCGGTTGGCAATATCGCGACGGATTCCAAGCGTGATTCCGCAGTGATGTTTTCGGCAACAGGCTGATTGGGCAGATTAGCCGAAAGGAGCTGCCGCTCTTCGAGATTCTCCAACGCGCCAATGCGTTGGAAAAATCCGACTCGGCGAGAGAGTAACGACTTGGGACGTTGCAAGGCTTGACGTTGCTTACCGACGCGCGCGATACCGCGCGATGCAAGATGGTTCAGCCACTGACATCGTCTGACGACGACTGAGTATAGACGGGCCAAACGCTTTGCCGCTCGTGATCTATTCGACATGGAGAGAAATCCCTGTCTCTTTCAATATGTATTGCGAAATTGACACCTGCGGTTTGGGCTCGTTTCGCGCAGCTATTGCCAGGCTGCATTCATTGCAGTCGGGTTAGCGTGCGGTGGTAGAATGGCTGACGTCGCGAGTCTTCGATCGCGGTATAGCCTTTCCCCCCAGTGTGGCGAGCTCTTTGGAGCAGATTCGGCATCCCGGCGACTCACTCTTTAGGGGGACGTCGCAGGAAAACCGCTTGAAAATAAGGCTGAGAAGGCGTTGGCTAGGGATGGCAAATAGCGGCTTTGACGCTAGCGGTGCATGCGAAATGATGATAACCCTTTAATTGCAGTTGCTGCGGGTTTATCACCATGCGGCAGGCAGAGACAACGTATCGACATTCGTTTCAAGTCAGCCCAAAGATAATAAATTCAAGAATCGGGACGTCCAGAATGAGGGATGTGGACTTTGGGTAGAGATTGAGGCGCATAACAAGTGCATGCACGTGCGGCCGGTGGTGGTAGCATCGCCGTGAAATGGGGGCACAACTCACGTGCGAGTTGCCGCAAGCGTGTTCGTACCGTGACCGAATGTGTCCAGTGATACTTGACCGGAACTAGACGCCGTGCGAAATGAACCCGACGGGCCGAGTGTTCGACCAAGTTGGATTCACTCTCGAAGCCGTTCGATTCCGTTCCCTGTAACGATGGTCAAAACGGCCGCGGTGCAGTCGTACGCGACAAGAATCTGAAGAAGCGAATAACGTCTAGCAAAACGGCTCTGCCGTCATTTGCATTGAATACGAATCCGAAGTCCATCGTCGCTAAGATCGAACAACTTCAACTCGTTCAGAGCCACAACTTGCCGGACTCGTTCCAGTGTCAGTGATTTTCCGTTGGAATTTGCGTTCTTGATAAGCTCCTCGACATTCGCCCATCCGTCGGCGTCGAGCTTCAGCCCAATCGTTTCAGGATGATGCCGCAATATGAAGCTTAAATACTTGCTGATCTTGGTAAGACGTCTGTTCATTTGGGTCAGTCTAACGCATTCTGAATGTTTCGTCTTGGGCTCCTTCGTGATGTCGTTTGATTTGGCGGTGATGAGACTATCATTTGATTCCCTACGGCAACCAGAAACCGACCACGACAAGCTGGTTTGATCAGCCTGGCGTGGCGCACCTGTAACTGATTGTTTGGAATTGAGATCAGTGTTTCCGCGCGCTGATCGTTTCCGTTAGGTATTGAGCTTCGCAAAGGACAATGACGTGGAGAATCGCGTACTCGCCATCGGGGACATTCATGGCTGCCACGTGGCTCTTCGCTCTCTTTTAGAACACATCGCTCCCAATGAATCCGATACCGTTGTGGTACTTGGTGACTTAGTCGACCGTGGTCCCGATTCTAAGGACGTTTTAGATCAATTGATCAGCCTGTCTCACAACTCAAAGTTCATCGGAATTCTTGGCAATCATGACGAGATGCTCTTGAATGCTATCGCCAACAACACATGTGATGATGTTTGGATGTCAAAGGGCGGTACCGAAACTCTTGTGTCCTACCTCGGCTCGTTGGCCAACATTCCTCAGGAACACGTGGACTTCATCAGCGGATTTCGCGACTATTGGTCGACAGAAACCGATATCTTCGTACACGCAAAGCTTGATCCTGATTTGCCACTGGAAGAACAGTCTACGCAGATGCTGAGATGGAATCGATTGACTGGAAATGAGACACCTCATAGATCAGGCAAGCGTGTTATTTGCGGGCATACTGGATTGCCAACTGGGACTCCCGGCATACTGAACGGGTACGTCGACATAGACACATGGGCCTATGGTGGCAAATGGCTAACATGCCTCGATACGTCAACCGATGA
>CAYYHV010000243.1:11424-11671 GCA_964471695.1 uncultured Pirellulaceae bacterium | reverse complement strand
TGTGGGACAAATTGGGAGTCGCCAATGACGTCCAAGTCGTTCTACGAATGCTTACTTCGCCTCAATAAGCAGATAACGGTTCGTTTCCGGCGGGTCGAATAGCGACACCGTACCGTCTCGCCAGAGATGAGGAACTGGAGCGACCTCGTCATCTCCCAAACCAGCCTGAACGACGGGCTTCCGCAGTGATCTAAACGGGTCACCCACTAGCATATCATCTTCAATGATGCGACTACGCTTGGAGCGT
>CAYYHV010000243.1:0-11414 GCA_964471695.1 uncultured Pirellulaceae bacterium | reverse complement strand
CCACCGCCGGCACAGCCTCGCGTACTTCGCTGACACCTACGACCGAAAGTTGACTCGGAGTTTCACCGACTGCATCCTCTACAGGCTCCCCTTCCAATTCGCCTGTTCCATCATTGGGTACCGTCCACATGCAGGTTGTCAAGCCAACAAAAAACAGCCACACCGCTCCATGGTCCGGCGCAAACCAAACACTCGTCAACAGACTGCTGACCCCCAACAGCGACCCCACCATGGCACCCGCCATCGCAGATTGCGGCAGGTCCTGATTCCAAGCCATGCGCAGCAGATAGTACAATGCGACCGCGGTGATTGAGATAAACAACCCCAATCCCATTTTGCCGCGTCTCAAGTAGAAGAGCAGATAGTGATTGTCGATGGAGCTGAATCGCTGAGTCAGATGCTCTGCGATTGGTACGCCTCGCATCCGATTGCCATAACCAAACAGCGGACATTCACGAATAGCCTTCTTATACACAAGAAACAGCAACTCACGATGTGCGGTTCCTGTATAGCGGTACTCCTTGCCCTCGATTTCAACGTAGCGAACGAATTCTTCGTCCTCGGCCATCGAAGCCAGCGCTTCCTTCAACTGATCCTTCACCTCCACCGCGACAACACCCATCATGATCGCACCAATCAACAGCGGCACTCGAAACTTACTCGAGAAGGTCACCGTACAAAATACGGCCGTCAACGCAGCAATAATTGGCCCGCGTGATGCCGTACACACAACGGCTCCGAACGTAATAAAAGGCAAAATCTTCCACCATCGCGGACCTTGCTTGAGGAACGCGCGACGACCCGCTTCGACGGCAAACGGATATGTCATGACCAACATCAACCCGTTAAAGATTGGGTGATCCAGCGGGCCTTGGGCTCGTTTCATTCCCCATCGGTACCCCTCACCGGCTTCGAGAATTGGATAGCTCTTACCCAACGCCTTGCAGAGTATATTGACCTTCGAGCCGGCTTCGAGTGCATTCGATGCAGACAAAATCAGCAGGATCACCGCCACTACGGGCAGAAAACGCTTCAAGTCGCTTGTCTTCGAAATGAAGACTCGGCCGACGATGTACGGCAACAGCCATCGACGTCCAATTTCCGGGATGGTCATCAACGACATTTCTTTCGCGCCGAAACCAGAGATCAAGTGAGTCAAAAAGAGGCTGAAGATCAGCGCATCCATAATCGCAAACTTGTAGTACAGCTTCTCTTTGTCATTGAGTAGGAAGCCGCCGATCCCCCAGACTGCACCACCCGTTCTAAAATCAAGCGTTACCGACCCAAGGCCTTTCACCAGCCACACTGGCAACATGAGCATCGCCAGCAGCCAACCATTCCACATGGCGACGCGTGGCCCCTTCTTCTCGTCGAAGATCTGCATCACAACCCATGCAGAGTAGACGGTAAAGAAGACGATGAACATCTTGAGATTGACTCCTGAACAGACTCCGTTTGTTGCCGCCCAACAGGGCAGCTACGGATTGCTTTTACCGCTGAACCACCCTCAAACCATTGCGGGTTCGTCTTCTTCAATGCTGGCGGATTCGAGACTTTCTTCTGCACCACGAGAAAACTGAGGATCGTCGTACAATTGCTCCGAACCCGGAGCCGGCGGAAGCAGTTTGTCCGGAGCCGACTGACCGGGGGTCGCCGCAGACCACTCAAAGATCTGTTCCAATCGTGAAACCAACTCGTCGCGACCAAAGTGGGCTTTGGCCCATGCTTCGGCCTCGCCGCCAAATTGCTGGACGAGTTGATCATCTTCCATTAATCGCTCAATGGCATCTGCACAGGCGGCCACGTTGCGGGTCTCGACGAGCAAGCCATTTTCTTCATGACGCACCAAGTCGGGGATTCCCACAAGAAATGTAGAAATCGACGGAACACGACAAGCCATCGATTCGATGAGCACCTGGGGCAATCCATCCATGTCGCCATCACTGTCTTTGACACAGGGGAGCACAAACAGTCGTGCGGATCGCAAGAAGTCCGGAATCTCTTCCTGCAAAATTGGCTCACCGGTGATCGACACACGATTATGGAGATCAAAATCGTCGATCAGTCGATTCAAATTGGCTTCTTCAGGGCCTGAACCTGCAATGACGCATTCAAACTCGATCCCACGGTCACGGAGAACCGCACAGGCTCGAATCAAATCATCAAAGCCCTTCTTCTCCACCAACCGTCCAACACTTACGATGCGACGCACATCGGGATTGAATGGTTTTGATTCCTTGAACCGATCGAGCGAGACGCCGCAATAAACCACGTGTAATCGCTTCGCATCGGCTCCCATGTCGAGATAAAACCGGCGGTGATATTCTGAGATACACAAGATGTAGCGAGCCCGTCTCACTTTATCTTCCAAGGCGACACGATGCACAAACAGATCATTCGCGTGGCCCATGAAGCTGAAACCTACCCCAAGAAGCTCAGCGGCATGCATCCCGATGGTCGTGGCAGTATGTGCCCACTGACAATGAACATGATTGATTGACTTATCGCGCCAGTGGAGTGCAAGCTTGATCGCGGGCAATAGATGCCCCACCATTTTCAGTCGCTGCTTCGGCCCCTCGACTTTGCCAGTCAAGGCTTTCCATAGCGTCGTGAAAAATCGACCGCCAAACAGGAATGGCGCTCGAAGAATATCCCATGCCATCGCAACCGCATTAAGCGGGTAAAGATGGTGGATTCGTCCCTCAAGTATTTTCAATGTGTCGTCTTGATAGAACGTCGCCTTCTTGATGTTGTACACCGACACGAGGTCCAGTGGCACGTCGCGTTCAAGGAGCGCCGTTGTTTCATTACAAATAGTGGCGTTGTTAAGAACGTCTACACCGATGTAACCAATTCGCGCACCGCTTCTTGTGGCCTGCATTGTTCCCGTCCCAATTGTTCATGGTAGATACTGCTGAGTCGCCCAGCCTTGGCTTCCCAGGTAAATTCGTCTCGAATCCTCTGCGCGGCGTTCTCACCGAACGATCGACATTGATCCGGGTTATCAACCAGCGACTCCATCGCCGTTCTCAGATAGTTCAACATTTTCTCTTTGCGAGAAAGCGGTAGCAGAATGCCACAGTTTTCGTCGATCAAATCCACGGGTCCACCGTAGTTGACGACGATCGAAGGCAATCCACTCGCCATCGCTTCCAGGACGACTCCGCCGCCAAACTCACGCAGGCTGGGAAAAACAAAACACTGCGAGTCGGCGAGCACCGATGCCATTTCGCATTGTTCCAGCCAACCAATCAGCTTGACTTGTTCGGTCAGTCCGTAGTCAGTGATCATTTTTTCGAACCGTCCACGATCCGGACCATCACCAATCACCACGAGTTCGCATTTTCTCAGCAGCGGTGAGTCTCGCATTGCCTCGAGCGTCAACCACAACCCCTTGTAGGGAACCAGCCGACCTACGGTGACGAATCGAAACTTGTCCGTTGGCGGCGTCCAATACTCAGCCAGTTTGAATCGCCGCGGATCAACGCCGTTCTCAGGCAGCAGGTACTTCTGCCCCTTAAAGTACCGTGGAATCTCGGAAGCCGTATGCTGGCTACCCGCGATCGCTGCCGTAATCTTTTTGTAGGTCGCTCGATAGTACGGAAACAGTTTGTAAATCTTGCGAAGCGGCACCAGAAACTCGTTCTCCTGCTTCCTCAGCTCTGGATACTCTTCAGGCCAGGGCAAGCCGCCGTTCATGGGCCCAACGATGGTTGGCACGTCCGTCCACGATGCAATCGGACTTCCCACGGTCGGAGTCACCGGTGTGACGCGATGAATCAGATCAAACTCTCCTGCATCCAAGCGTTTACCGACCATTCGGTGAAGCTCGCGTTCAAAGAACAAGTAACTCAGACTTTGGAACGCCGTATTGGTTGTCCACCCCTTGCCCTTTGAACCGCGCAGCAACTGCGCAAAGTTATAGACGCGGGCGGCCACGTATTCGTTGTCTGGATATATCACCTCAGCCAGCGTCGATAACTCATCAGGCTCAACGGCCCGACGATTACGCGGGTGAGTCGCGACGGTCACTTCGAGATCATCTCGACTGGCAAGAGCATGCGCGAAGTTGTACCCCACCAAGGGAACACTCGTCCAAGTCGGATTGCACGCTTCCGCAATGAGAAGCACACGCAATTTGGAGTTCGCCCCGTACATCAGCAGCCCCTGTTTGTTAAGCGTTTCGCATTCGTCAAGATTTAACGATTCACACCTTGTCTAACCCCTTGCTTCGTCGACTGCGATGGGAAACGTAAGCGGTGACTTGAAGTTTGCAACTTTATGGATCGCAACCATTCTCAGCATCAACATGATTGCTCTTGCGAATCCAACCGCCGCTGTCACCGTTCCGTCGCTTCAAAGCAGGTACGACCGATCCATCAAACCAAATCGTTTATCACCTGCACGACCTATGACAATGCGAAGTCTCTCATTCTGTGCACGGAATTCTTTTTTGCATTATCGACAGAATCAACGTGCTATGGTTTCGCGTTAAACGATTCGGCAATCCAGCTAAACAACCCAGACTCTGCCGGCTCAGGGTCACACGATTGTCATGGGAATCGCCAGGACTTCCAGAAAACAGCAGGGCAAGCCATGTCAATCGCAGAAATCAATACACCAAGAGAAGCGGCCAAGTCGTTCGATGTCGACTCTCTCAAGACCGCCATCGTCCATCACCTGAATTACTCAGTGGGCACGTCCCTTGAAGAAGCGCGGCCGCGCGACCTTTACAATGCGACTGCCTTGGCAATTCGGCAACCTCTCATCGAAGCCATGCGGAGAACTGAACAGCAGTATCGCGATTCGGGCGCGAAGCGTGTTTACTACATCTCGATGGAATTCTTGATGGGCAAGTCGCTTGAGAACAACATGATCAACCTGCGACTGATCGACACCTGTCGGCAGGCGCTGGCGGAACTGGGAGTCGAACTCGATCTGTTGCTGGATTCCGAACCGGACGCTGGATTGGGCAACGGTGGACTTGGCAGATTGGCAGCGTGTTTCATCGACTCGATGGCCACCCTCGGCATTGCGGGTTACGGTTACGGCATCAACTACGAATACGGACTCTTTAAGCAGGAAATCACCAATGGCTGGCAGGTCGAAAAGCCAGACAACTGGCTTCAGCACGGTACGCCGTGGCAGATCGAACGAGCCAACGAATCGGTCGTAGTGCCCATCTACGGGCACGTTGAATTCATTGAAGACCAGCACGGCGCAATGATCCCAAGCTGGACGGGATGGCAGGCGATTGTGGGTGTCCCTCACGACATGCCGATCGCTGGCTTCGAAGGCGATACCGTGAACTTCCTGCGACTATATTCCGCTCGAGGCTCTAACAACTTCGACATGGATGTATTTAACGGTGGTGACTATGTTCGCGCCGTTGAAGGCAAGATTCGCGGTGAAACTATCTCGAAGGTCCTTTACCCTTCCGATGCCGTGGCTCAGGGAAAAGAATTGCGGCTGATTCAAGAGTATTTCATGGTTGCCTGTTGTATCCGCGATCTGGTCCGTCGTCATGACGATCAACACGGCGACATTCTCACGCTGCCAGAGCATGTTGCTATTCAACTCAACGACACGCATCCGGCACTTGCAGTCGCAGAACTCATGCGATTGCTGATTGATGAACGTGATCTATCGTGGGACGAAGCATGGTCGATCACGACCAATACTCTGGCGTATACCAATCACACTTTGCTACCCGAAGCGCTCGAGAAATGGCCGGTATCGCTAATCGGCAATGTGCTTCCTCGACATCTGCAGATCATCTTCGAGATCAACGCCCGCTTCCTCGATGACGTCCGACAGGAATGGCCTGATGACTTGGACCGTATCCGAGCCATGTCCATCATTGAAGAAGTCGACGGCGGCGACAATCAGGTTCGCATGTGCAATCTGGCGATCGTTGGCAGCCACTCGGTGAATGGCGTTTCGGCGTTGCACTCGGAACTCGTCAAATCAGACCTCGTACCGAAGTTTCACGATTATTGGCCAGAGAAATTCAACAACAAAACGAATGGCATTACGCCACGCCGCTGGCTGCTGCAATGCAATCGCCCGCTATCGTCCTTGATCAGTTCCACAATCGGTGAGGGTTGGATCACCGATCTAGATCAGCTCCGATCGCTTGAATCATACGCAACCGACGAGTCCTTCCAAGATGCGTTCAGCGATACCAAGAAGACTGGCAAGCTTGAGCTGACGCAGATCATCAAAGAGTCGACTGGAATCAGCGTGGACCCCAACTCCATGTTTGACGTCCAGATGAAACGTATCCATCAGTACAAGCGGCAGATGCTCGCTGCAATGCGAATCGCCCGAGAGTACTTTGCCATCGTCGAAGACGGATACACTCCACCTTGTGCTCGCACGTACATCTTCGCCGGCAAGGCGGCTCCCGGTTACTGGGCGGCGAAGCAGATCATCGGCCTGATCAATCATATTGGCCGAGTCGTGAACAACGACCCGCGAGCCAATCAATGGATGAAAGTCGTCTTCCTGCCGAACTACCGAGTCAGCTTGGCTGAAAAAATCTTCCCGGCGGCTGAACTGAGCGAGCAAATATCGACTGCCGGATTCGAAGCCTCGGGTACCGGCAATATGAAATTCATGCTCAACGGTGCATTGACCATGGGCACACTCGATGGTGCCAATGTCGAGATGCGGGAAGAAGCGGGTGCCGACAACTTTTTCATCTTTGGACTCAGCACCGAAGAGGTCGCGATGGCTCGTTTCAGTGGCATGAGTGCTCAGGAACTTCTGGCTCAACAACCTGAATCACAACGATTCTTCGAGGCCGTCCGCGGCGACCGATTCATGCCTGGGCACCATGGCGTTTTCGGGTGGGCTTACGACATGCTCGTCGAAAACTTCGACCCTTACTTTCACCTCGCCGATATCGAAAGTTACTGCAAAGTACAAACCGAAGCCGGCAAACTTTACGCCAACACCCGTGGATGGAATGAGAAGGCCATCCTCAATGTGGCCCGTGCAGGCAAGTTCTCCAGCGACCGAACCATTCGTCAGTACGCTTCGGAAATCTGGAAAGCTCTCTAGCGGCGGCACCACGGCAACCTTTCAATTCCATTCACCAGATCGTACACGCACTTGCGTGAGAACATAGGGGCAACATCATGAAAGTCACTTTTGTAGGAACGGGCTATGTCGGCCTCGTCACGGGCAACTGTTTTGCCGAAGTTGGCAACGAAGTCATCTGCGTTGATATCGACGAGAAGAAAGTCGAGGGGCTGCGAAATGGCGTCCTTCCCATCTTCGAACCGGGACTGGACAAATTGGTCGCGTCCAACGTCGAAGCCGGTCGCTTGTCTTTCACAACCGATCTGGCTGGCGCATTGGCAACGACAGACGTTGTGTTCGTTGCCGTTGGAACGCCACAAAGTGCCGATGGCTCGGCGAACCTCAACTATGTCTGGTCCGTAATTGACGCGATCCGCGAACACGCGACGTCGAAGAAAGTCGTCGTGATCAAGAGTACGGTTCCTGTCGGCACCAACCGCCGGGCTTTCCAACGCCTTAACGACGGAGCCGAAATTCAACACGCAGTCGCCAGCAACCCGGAATTCCTCCGCGAAGGACTGGCTATCGGCGATGCACTCAACCCGGACCGAGTCGTCGTGGGAACGCAGGATGCTTTTGCTCGTCAACAACTTTCCGAGCTTTATCGACCGTTCTCCGACAAGGGCGTGCCGGTACTGTTCATGCATTGGGAAAGTGCAGAAATGACGAAGTACGTTGCCAACTGCGTTTTGGCGACCAAAATTTCGTACATCAATGAAATGGCCAATATGTGCGAAGCCGTCGGTGCAGATGTGAACGATGTTCGCCAAGGCATCGGTCACGACCAACGAATTGGATTCAAGTTCTTTTATCCAGGAGTCGGCTATGGCGGTTCGTGCTTCCCGAAGGATGTTCGAGCCATGAAGGCGATGGCTCGCGAGAAAAAGATGCCGATGCGAATCCTCGAAGCCGTCGACTACGTCAACGAAGAGCAGAAGCGCGTTGCATTCGTCAAACTTCAGACCGCGTTCAATGATCAACTTCACGGTGTCACGATTGGCATTTGGGGCTTGGCCTTCAAGCCGGAAACCGACGACATTCGCGAAGCCCCCGCATTGGTACTTATCAAACAGTTGCTTGAAGCCGGGGCCAACGTCCGTGCTTACGACGCAGAAGCCAGCGACAACGTCAAAGAAGAGTTTGGCGATCAGGTCACTTTCTGCGACGAAAAGTACGACGTCGCCGACAACGCGGACGCGCTGGCGATCATGACAGAATGGGACGAATTTGCTTCTGCCGATTTTGATCGGTTGAGAGAGACAATGCGAGGCCATGTCATTGTCGATGGACGCAACATGTTCGACCCATCCATCGTTGCTGAAGCCGGCTTTGTTTATAGCAGCATTGGACGGTCCACGGCTTACCCCAGCCTCAGTGTGGACCCCGCCGACGAGGCAGTCACCACCGTATAGCCTGAATCGGCTTGCAACGATAACCCTACCGACCCCACCTTCATTCGAAGGTGGGGCATCGAATCAGAATAAGGAATTCCCATGCGAACCGTAATGGTCACCGGCGGTGCCGGATTCATCGGCGGATGCTATGTCCGAATGGCGATCAGCCAAGGCTTTCGAGTCATCAATCTTGACAAGCTAACCTACGCTGGCAACCTCGACTCGCTCCAATCCGTATGGGGAAATCCAAATCACATTTTCGCGGAAGGCGACATTGGAAATCGCACGCTTGTGGACGAGTTACTTCACTCTCACAAGCCGGATGCCATTATCAATTTCGCCGCGGAATCGCACGTTGATCGCTCCATCGACTCGCCCGCGGAGTTCATCAAGACGAATGTCGAGGGGACGTGCAACTTGCTCGAATCCGCTCGGGATTACTGGCGATCACTCGAAGGCAGCGACGCCAGTGACTTTCGGTTCCTGCATGTATCGACGGATGAAGTCTACGGAACACTTGGAGACACGGGCTTCTTCACCGAAACGACTGCGTTCGCACCCAACTCGCCTTACGCGGCATCCAAAGCGTCGTCCGATCACTTTGTGCGAGCATTTCATCACACCTATGGACTGCCAGTCCTCACCACCAACTGCTCCAACAACTACGGGCCATTTCAGTTCCCTGAAAAGCTGATTCCCGTCGTAATCCTGAACGCCCTTGAAGGCAAAACGCTGCCAATCTATGGCGACGGCAAGAATATCCGCGACTGGTTGTTCGTCGAAGACCATTGTACGGCAATCCAAACCGTGCTGGACTCCGGAGCCATCGGGGAAACGTACAACGTCGGCGGAAACTCCGAACGTAACAATCTCCAAGTCGTGCATGGCATCTGCGACATCATCGACGAACTTTGCCCGGAACTCGCTCACCGACCATGTCGTTCGCTAATTCAATTCGTCAGCGACCGACCGGGACACGACCGACGATACGCGATTGACGCTTCCAAGATTCGCACCGAACTTGGCTGGCAACCTACCCAGACATTCGAAACGGGACTGCGGGAAACCGTCGAGTGGTACCTCGGTAACAGCGATTGGGTCGAACGAGTCACATCGGGCAGTTACCAACGTGAGCGACTGGGTCTGTCGCACGCCGAGTAGGCACGAGTCGTTTCCAGTCTCAAGCATACAGATCTGATCACCAACACAACATTCAACCGCAACAGCGGCTAACCAAAAAGGGGCAAGTCCATGAACGGGGCAACCAAAGTCGATTTTTTTGATCGCACGATCGAAAGCACGGATTCGCAAATCGAAGGCGTCATGATGCAAGAGTTGGGTAAGCACGACGACCAACGCGGATGGTTGGTTGAACTCTACCGAAATGACGAACTGCCAGGCGGCAACGAACCGGTTATGGCTTACGTCAGCGAAACCAAGCCGGGCGTTTGCCGAGGTCCTCATGAACATGTTGACCAATCCGACTATTTCGCGTTCATCGGTCCAGGCAACTTCAAGCTTTACCTTTGGGACATGCGAGAAGACTCACCAACCTACCGCACCAAGCAAACCGCCGTGCTTGGTGAAGCCCATCGTTGTGGCGTCATCATCCCTCCCGGGGTGATCCACGCATACAAGTGCGTCTCGGAGACCAACGGGTGGGTCTTTAACGGCCCCAACCGACTCTACGCCGGTGAGGGCAAGAGCCAACCGGTCGACGAGATCCGGCACGAGGAAATCGAAGATAGCCCTTATATCCTCGACTAATCAACATTGTACGCCGGCAGCCGATGACTTCGGGGGAATCGGCTCCGGCGTGTTCTTTAACCTGCGGCAACTTTGCGATAACTAACCAACGGCAAAACCCATGAGCTCAATTAAACGCATCCTCGTTACAGGCGGCGCCGGGTTCCTCGGCTCACACCTCTGCGAAAGAATGGTCGACGAAGGCCACGATATCATCTGTCTGGACAACTTCTTCACCAGCCAAAAGTCGAATGTTGCACACTTGCTGGACAAACCCAACTTTGAGCTCATCCGTCACGACATCACGGTTCCGGTTTATCTCGAAGTCGACGAAATCTACAACCTCGCCTGCCCCGCCGCACCGGGACACTACCAATACAATCCCATCAAAACGATTAAGACCAGCACGATGGGGTGCATCAACATGCTTGGGCTAGCCAAACGGTGCGGTGCGAGGATTCTGCAGGCGAGTACCAGCGAGGTCTATGGTGACCCCGAAATTCATCCGCAAGTGGAGTCCTACCGCGGTAGCGTCAACCCGATCGGTATTCGCGCGTGCTACGACGAAGGCAAACGAGTCGGTGAAACACTTTTCATGGATTACCACCGCAGCAACCATGTCGATGTGCGTATCGTCCGGATCTTCAATACGTACGGGCCGCGAATGCATCCTTACGACGGACGCGTGGTTTCAAACTTCATTCGCCAAGCGTTGATGAACGAAGACATCACGATATTTGGAGATGGAGAGCAGACGCGATCATTCTGCTATCGTGACGACTTGGTGGAAGTCATCATTCGAATGATGAACAACGATTCCGGGTTTATTGGACCGGTAAACATTGGCAACCCAGATGAATTCACCATTCGCCAGCTTGCCGAGCAAGTTATCAAGATATCAGGATCGAAAAGCAAGCTAGTTCAACGACCACTTCCGTCAGACGATCCGACTCGCCGCCGTCCCGACATTTCGCTGGCCAAAGAAAAGCTTGACTGGTCACCCGAGATCCCGCTAGCAAGCGGACTCGAAAAAACCATCGAGTGGTTTAAGTCGATCGAATTGACCGACTATCGACCTCCGACGCCAAACTACAGCTAGCGCGGCAGCGGATTCAGTCGCACCGCAGATTTACTCGCACCGCAGATTTACTCGCACCGCAGATTTACTCGCACCGCAGATTTACTCGC
>CAYYHV010000242.1:4059-11679 GCA_964471695.1 uncultured Pirellulaceae bacterium | reverse complement strand
GGGAAACTGGGGATTGATGCCAACCGCGGTTGCGGATGTGCCGAGAATCGGTAGATTAAGTCGCTTAGATTTTGTTGTTTATGTAGGTATGTCGTTTTAATTTTTGGTAAGTGGAGAGACGTCGGCGGCCATGTGGGCTGAACGTCGCACTGGGAAAAACTGGGACGTAGATAGAGTCGACCGAAAGAGTCGCGATAACTTATGACCATCACAAACGAGCGTAAGCAAGAGTTAGTTTCCGAATTCAAGCGTGGAGAATCCGACACGGGTTCACCAGAGGTTCAGATTGCCATTTTGACAACCCGGATCAACGGTTTGACGGAGCATATGCGCACGCACAAGAAGGATTATTCCACAAGGCGTGGACTTCTTTCGATGGTTAGCCGTCGTCGTCGTTTGTTGGATTATCTGAAGAAGGTGGATCCGCAACGTTACCTCGATATTATCGGTAAGCTCTCGATTCGTAAGTAGAGTCTGGGATTTGGCCCGACCTTACTTCGTGTCTTTTACTGCGAACCACTGTTTGACTGCCCCTCTTTGATGGGCGGTCGTCTTCAGGGTGGATGTCGGCTCGGGCAGCACGGATGCTTGGGTGGCGATTTTTCGTCGCATGCTTCCTTCGCGGTTCTATCAGAATCGTTCGACTCCTTAATCACCGTCAATCGATGTTGATTATGTCTCGTCGCACGCCACACATGTAAAGGTAATTTGACTGTGGAAAAAGTACGTGTTGAAAGAAAAATTGGTAATTACACTCTCGCATTTGAAACCGGCTGGCTCGCCAAACAAGCTCATGGAAGTGTTATCGCATCCTATGGTGACACGGTAGTTCTCAACGCCTGCACAACAGGCTCGCCTCGTCCCGGCATCGACTTCTTCCCGCTTACCTGTGACTATCGCGAGCGATTCGCTGCAGCCGGTAAATTCCCAGGCGGTTTTCTGAAGCGTGAAGGCCGTCCCACGATGAAAGAAACGTTGACGGCTCGTTTGATCGACCGTCCGCTCCGCCCGAACTTTCCCAAGTGGTTTAAGGACGAAGTTCAAGTCCAGGCCTTTGTTGTTTCCAGCGATCGTTTGAACGACGCCGACGTGTTGGCTATGAACGGAGCCGCTTTGGCGGTTCACATTTCCGAGCTTCCTTTCGCTGGCCCTGTCTCCTCAGTGCGACTGGGACGTATCGACGACCAATGGGTTCCTTTTCCCACGATGGAAGAACTCGAAGACAGCGAACTCGACTTGATCGTATCCGGTACTCAGGAATCGGTCTTGATGATCGAAGGTTTTGCCCGCGAGATGCCAGAAGACGTGATGCTGGACGCCATCCGCGCGGCTCATGGATTCATTCGCGAAATCTGCTCGTTGCAACAGGAATTGTACGACAAGGTGGGCGTCGTCAAGCGTGAAATCACTCCGCCAGAAGATGACGGATTGCTCGACCGACTGAAGTCTTCGTACTACGACCGATTGAAAGAAGCCCAATCGACGAAGGGCAAGGCTGATCGCGCCGAAGCTTGCGGTGCCGTCAAAGAAGCCGCCAAGGCGGACGTTATTCCGGATCCGGATGCGGACGGAGCTATTGAAGTGAATCGCTTCAAGTCGGCTTGGCACGACCTCGAAGAGGTGGTCATTCGTGATCTGATTCTGGCTGGTACGCGACCTGATGGTCGT
Organism: uncultured Pirellulaceae bacterium; assembly: GCA_964471695.1. Taxonomy (GTDB): domain Bacteria; phylum Planctomycetota; class Planctomycetia; order Pirellulales; family Pirellulaceae; genus CAYYHV01. The sequence goes on along the minus strand of CAYYHV010000242.1, from coordinate 10,011 downwards.
GACGGTACGACTTTGCGTGCGATCGACTGTGCCGTCGGCGTTTTGCCACGAACCCATGGATCCGCCGTCTTCCAGCGTGGGGAAACCCAATCGCTGATCACCGTCACGCTCGGTACGACCCGCGATGAACAGCGCGTCGACGGGTTGGGCGAAGAGTACTCCAAGAAGTTCATGTTGGACTACAACTTCCCACCGTTTTCGGTTGGTGAATGTCGTCCGATTCGTGGGCCTGGACGTCGTGAAATTGGTCACGGGGCTCTTGCCGAGCGCAGTGTGAACCCCATTCTTCCTGATCCGGACGTGTTCCCTTACACGGTTCGCGTTATCTCGGACATTCTGGAATCCAATGGTTCGAGCTCTATGGCTTCGGTCTGTGGTGCCACCTTGGCATTGATGGATGCTGGCGTACCGATCACCAACCCTGTGGCTGGTATCTCCGTTGGCTTGGTGCAGGAAGGCGACAACTACACCCTGTTGACCGACATTCTCGGTACCGAAGATCATTTCGGCGATATGGATTTCAAGATTGCCGGAACACAAAACGGTATCACAGGTATTCAGCTTGATCTGAAGATTCAGGGGATCAGCGAAGAGATCGTCAAAGCCACGTTGGCTCAATCGCGAGAAGCACGTATTGAAATCCTTCGTAGCATGCTTTCGACGATTCAACGTCCGCGTGAAGAACAATCGCCTTACGCTCCGCGATTGCTTCGCACGAAAATTGATCCTGAGAAGATTGGTTTGCTTATCGGACCCGGTGGCAAGGTCATCCGTGGTATTCAGGAGCAAACGGGTGCGGTTATCGAAGTCGACGACGAAGGTACCGTTACGATTGCCAGCCCGAATGCCGAATGGGCTCAAACGGCTCTGGATCAAGTCGACGCCATTACGGCATCGGTGCAGATCAACAAGATTTACGACGGTCGCGTAACCAGCATTAAGGACTTTGGCGCATTCGTCGAAATTCTGCCGGGTCGCGATGGTCTCTGCCATATCAGCGAATTGTCAGACGGTTACGTCAGCAATGTGGCTGATGTTTGCAGCGTCGGTGATTCAATGAAAGTCTTCGTGATTGATATCGACGATCACAATCGCGTCAAACTCAGCCGCAAACGAGCGTACCAGGAGTTGGGGCTTGAAGACGAACTCGCCACTGCCGCTGCAGCAGCAGCCGAAGGTGGAGATGACTTCGGCGGCGAAGAAGGCGGCGGCGGTGGACGTGACGGCGGTGGTCGTGGCGGTCGTGGTGGCGGCGGCGGTCGTGGCCGTGGACGCGGTGGCGATCGTGGACGTCGTGACTAAGTCCCATTAACCGGACATAATTTATGAATCAAAATGGCCCGACCCGTGTCGGGCCATTTTCTTTTACCACGACTCCGAATTACGAGTCGGTGCGACTTGCGTTAAAACCGCCCAAAGTGGGACAATCGAGTCATGCCAGAGATTAATGACAAAGTCGACGCCGCAGAATACCGTCGATTGCGAAAGCAATTCGATGAGATTTCCCAACTGGCGGGTGCGCTAGCGCACGAAATCAAAAACCCGCTTTCCGTGATCGGTATGAACATGGAACTGTTGGCGGAAGATTTTGGCGAACCGGAAAGCCCCCGCGACCGGCGTGCCTTGGCCAAAGTTGAAATCGTCAAGCAACAGTGCCATCGACTGCAAACGCTGTTAGAGGATTTCTTGCGTTTTGCCCGTGTGCGTCATCTGGATATGTCGGCGGGCAGTCTGAATGAGCGGATCGAGCGCGTTCTCAGTCTTTACGAGCCCCAGGCGGTAGAGCAGGGCGTCGAGATCATTCGCTACTTGGATGCCGATCTCCCATTGATTCGTATGGATGAACAAACCTTGGAAGCGGCGCTGGTCAATTTGATCAAGAACGCCATCGAGGCGATGCCCAACGGCGGACAGCTCACCGTGCGGACTCGATTGACTCGCACCGGCGTGGCGTTGGATTTAATTGATACGGGCGTGGGGATGGATCAAACAACTGCCATGCACATGTTCGAAGCCTTCTATTCAACCAAAGATGGTGGCTCTGGACTTGGCTTGCCGACGGCTCGTAAAGGTATCGAAGCCCATGGTGGTCGGATCGACGTTCAGAGCGCTGTGGGGCGTGGAACGCAATTCACGTTAGAGTTTCCGACTCCAACGCGCATCGAATCGGAATAAGTCTTTTTTCTCCGTTTAATTTACTTTCGCTTTGGCTTTGCTTTTCCCTAGTTCTGGTGGGACATTGCACGTCTGTGCACTCGGGCTTCAGCTCGTTAGGTCGTGTTATCGTGATCGGTTTACGACGACTTGATGAAGACGGTATGAAGTGTCGCGGTTGTCGTGAAGAGTCGGAGAATGCTCGTCAGTATCTGTTCTCAATGCGCGCGAGTTCGGTACCTTTATCTCGATTGGAATTCCAATGGGATTAGCAATCTTGTTTGAGGAGTTTGTTTCGCGGAAGTAATTGGCAATTAGTTAGGAAATATTCATGGAGATGCAAAGATGAAGTTACGTAAGCTTTGGTTAACTTGCTTGGTGATGGTCGTCGTACCTCACTCACTTCTTGCTCAAGGTCCCCCAATGACCAGCGATCCGGATTTTCGACTGATTAATGGATTTGACGCTCCGGGTGAATTCCCAACGACGGTTACCGCGACCAACATGAACATTACGCCGATCGCGGGTGCGGAAGTCGATGGATTTGATGAAGATGTTTTTCGAGCGGAGTTTCCGGCTGCCGGACCAATCAAATGGACATCTTCAAGAATGAATGCCGGTGATATCGGACTGTCGATCGGTCCGGCTTTTCCAGACAATCCTCTATCGTATCCGTCTGGCGACCCGGGCAACCAGGACAACTTCCAGGCCATGAATGATGACTTCGCTCCTATCGATCCCAATTCGACTGAGCTAACAACACTCGCGTGGCGCGTGAACCATTTCCGTGGCGCTCACCTTGCGACGACTCGTCACAACGGCGTGGATGATGGTTATTTGCTTGGCAACGGCAGTCCGACAGGGCCGATTCGCGGCGTGACGTATGCAGCCGGGCTGGGCGGCTTGCAGGGGTGGGGATTCAACATGGATTCAGGCGTATTTGAGAACGGCGGCGGTGGCTCGACGGAATTGCACCTTGGACATGCTGGCGATGCGGAAGGCGGAAGTGAAGCCGTCTTCAATGTGGCTAGTGCATTTTTTCCCTATGAAGCGGGTTGGAAAGGCGCCTGGGTCGAAGGAGCCGCCGACGGAGGTGCGACTTTTCAAGGCGCATCGCCCGACATAGATGAATCCGAAGTCACTTGGTCAGCCGGACAGGCTGACATCCAACTGGCGGGTGTTGATTCGAGTTCGGACGGAATGATGTTTGTCGCACCTGCCAGCGGATCAAGCACATCACGGATTGCGGCTGGATTTCCCAATGCCTCGGGCGGTTGGACGACGACGGTTCGACTGGATGCCGATGTCGATACGACAGGACAGACGTACCAATCCAATGGTGAGAACTTTCAGTTTCTCTATGTGCCGTACGATGCCAATCAATTGATTGGTGGTCAAGTCGATGGCTCCACCGGCAACATGGTGAATTCAGCCGGCGACAACAGGTTTTCGATCACCAGGACCGCGAGTGGTGATTATTCGCTAAGCGTGTTCGAATCCGATGGGGTGACGAAGAAGAATGATGACTCCGGTATGTTGATTCTGTCGGTGGCAGACACGCTTGTCGGTGACACGACGCTGGGCTCGCGAGCCTTTATGTCTTACGAGTTTGATAGTGGGTCAGGCGACTTTGTCATTAATACCAGGGAGTTGATGGATGTTGATCCATCAAATCCTGATGCACTTGATGGGTATGGCAATGTTTTCTCCGGATCCGATTCGGATTTCTACTTCGCCTGGGTCGATTTTACGAATCCTCTCTCGCTTGGTGGAACTCCCAGTGGAGACTTCTCGGGTGATGGCGTCTGGGACTGTGCGGATATCAACGCACTGACGGCCGCAATCGCGGCAGGAAGCACGGATTTGGCTTTTGACATGAATGGTGACGGGCAAGTCTCACTAGCCGACGTTACCGATCCAGCCCTGGGTTGGCTTGTCGTTGGCGGTGCGAACAATCCGAGTGCCACGGGAGGAGCCGCGTTTCTAGAAGGCGATGCGAATCTCGATGGTGTCGTCGATGTCGGCGACTTCAACCTGTGGAATGGTAGTAAGTTCACCGCCAATGACAGTTGGTGCCTTGGTGATTTCACCGCCGATGGCTCGGTGGACGTCAGCGACTTCAACACGTGGAATGCCAACAAGTTCACCTCATCCAGCGACGCGGCTGCGGTACCGGAGCCAGCCTGTGCCATGCTGCTTGGATCAGCGTTGCTCGCATTCATCGGATTCGTCCGATCGCGACGACGCGTGACCTAGAAATGGGTTGGGGAATCCATGCGGACCGGACAGAAAGAGGGTTGTCGACGTGTCTGGTCTGCGGACGACGTCGTGCCGACGTGGAGGCACGATGTCTAGTTGGTGGGCGAGTAGCTGTCGAACTCGGCTTGCCACTTCGCCAGTGCGTCAGCATCTTCGATGAGTTCTGCGTACTCAACGAGCGTTTGTGCCGCTCCCTTCAGAAACGTGGTTCGGTTGTAGCCGGGGATATCGTCGGCTTGGGCTTTCATGCCAAGATAGCCACTTTCCAGCATCGGAGCCGCTTCGTCGATTCTCTCGGTACGAAGCCGAATCGCCCCGAGGAGAGAATTGACGTGGCAATTGCGCCAGTGATCGGCCCCGAGTGCTTCACTGTCCTTGAGTGTCTGCCGCAGTAATTTCTCAGCCTGTTGGTAGTGTTTTGAACTGACCAGGTCGCGTCCAATACTGGCCATAATATCCAGCAGCCCGAGTTCACTGGTTTTGTAGCGTTTGCGAGCCGTTTCCAATTCGTCCTCGACAAGTTTCAAGAAGTCCTCGTCGCGTTCGTCTTTTACGTACAGCCCCCTCAAGGATTCAGAAACCCATTCCAAACGGGGGTCAGACTTGCTGGCGTTGTAGGCTTCTTCGAGGTAGACCGCAGCCAGATCGTATTGTTTATCGTCACGATAATTGACGCCGAGGTTGGCGATTGTCGTTTGCGTGTAAATGTGATCGCGGCCCATTTGCTTTTCGAGGTGCTCGATCACACTTTCGAAAAGCGGTATGGATTTGTCCAATTGCTTGGCTCGCCAGTAGGTCATCGCCAAGTTGTTGACCAGTGTCATTGTGGACGGATGGTCTTCTCCCAATTTCTTTTGACTGGAGGCCAGCGTTTTCTCAAAAAGCTCCAGTGCCTTGTCGATTTGTCCGTCGGATTGGAAGGCAAACGCCAGATTGTTCATCGAGCTGATCGTATCCGGGTGATCGGGACCAAGCTTTTCGATTCGCCGAGTCACCAAGTCCTCGCCCAGCGAAACGGCGACTTTGATGTTGCCCATCGCCTCGGAAGTGTCAACCAGATTGTTCTGGACCATGAGTGTGAAGGGGTGGTCTTCACCGAGTCGCTTTTTCGATTTGTCGAATGCGGTTTGAAGTAATTGAATCGCGTCGTCAAATCGCTCCGCGTTACGGTATTTCGTTGCCAGCGAGTTCGCTGACCAGATTGCATCACGGTTGTCGGGATCGAGTCGCTGGCACGTATCGTAGACCTGTTTGCTGTACTCGATGGCTTTTTCGATCAGGTCCTTGGATTCGTAAATCGAAGCAATATTCTGTTTTGCGTTGAGTAGCTCGCTGTGTTCCGCGGGTAGTGAGTCGGTTGCCAGTTTCAACGCCTCTTCACACATGGAAAAACCTTCATCCAGTTTTCCAGCCAACCGATAAGCAATCGCCGTACGATTCATCGCGGCGATCAAGGCGACATTGTCGACCGGTGTCTTCGCCTGTTGAATGGCCAGTTCGGCTTCAAGGCCCCTGGCGATGGCAGCCCCTTCGCGGAAC
>CAYYHV010000242.1:0-4049 GCA_964471695.1 uncultured Pirellulaceae bacterium | reverse complement strand
GGCTAAAGCCGAGTCGTATTCGCCAACGCCAACGAAACACTTGGACAGCGAGGCGAGGACACGAGCTCGACCGAGGTCATCCAGCTCCGATTCCTCGAGGACTTCTTCGGCCCGAAATAGAATGTCTTTCGCGGTCATGTCTGCGCTAGAACCCAGTTCGGGATCAGTGCTTTCAAAAGCACTGGTGACGACGCTCAGTACGTTGTCAGAGCGAGTCGCCGATGCCAATGCGTTGTTGGCGGACGCGGATGCGTTCTTCCAATTAACAGTGCTGATGGTTGTTCCCACAGCGAGTGAGACAAAGAGCAGCGAAGTCAAAGTCGCCGGTAACGGATTGCGTTGACACCATCGCCAACCGCGTTCAATCGAAGTCGTCGGTCGGGCTAGTATCGGCCGACCTTCCAGGAAACGCTGAAGATCGTCTTTCAGTTCTTTGGCGGATTGATAGCGCCGTTCGGGGGACTTCTCGAGACACTTCAGGCTGATGGTCGCCAAGTCGCTGGAGACTGCCCCATTGAGCTTCTGGGGATTCGGCGGCTCGTCGTACATAATCTGATTCAACAGCATCCGGAGGTTGCCACGAAATGGCCGCTCTCCGGTGAGCAATTGAAACAATACGACTCCGAGGGAATAAATGTCGCTTCGGGCATCCGTCGAATGGGACTCCCCACGAGCCTGTTCCGGTGACATATAAGAAGGTGTGCCCAGAATCTTTCCGTCGGCATTCATGGTGACTTCGGTGCTGGGGCGTCGCGCTAATCCGAAATCCATGATGTAAGGTTTGAGTCGGGTGTCGATCGCAATGTTGGCGGGTTTCAGATCGCGATGAATGACACCCTGTTCATGAGCGTGTTGTAGTCCATCGGCAATCGTAGCGCAGAGCTGGGCTGATTCTTTCGATGAGAACACGTTGTGGTGCATGGACTCTTCGAGCGTCATTCCCTCGATAAAATCGCTAACGATGAAGACGGTGTCTTCGGCACGCCCAATTTCGTGGACACTGACGATGTTGGGATGATTGAGCTGAGCGCTCGCCTGAGCCTCTCTTACGAACTCTTCAGATTCACGGGCCGAGAGGTCGCCTCGTCGAGGAATCTTGATAGCGACCGTACGATCGAGTTGTGTGTCCTGGGCCCGCCACACGATCCCAAAGCTGCCCGCGCCGACTTGTTCCTTTAATTCGAAATGTCCGATGGTTCGAGGCTGATCTGTAGCACTGTCGTCGACGAAACGAAAGGGTTCGCCACAGCTCGAACAGCTCAGGTTGTCCAGTGACGAGTCATCGGGGCAATCGATGTGGCTGGCGCAGATTGGGCATCGGACACACAAGCCACCGGAAAGTCCGCCGGCCTGTAGTGAGCTGGCGTTGCTCGGCCAAGCGCCTTGAGCCAGATTGCGGATTCTCGTAAGACCCGTTTGGGATGGTTTGGACTTGCTGAGCGCCGTTGCGACTTCTTCAATAATTTGCGGGGCGAGCTCGAGTTCGCTAACCGTTACTTCACATTGAGCGCATTTGATCGTGTCGTCGTTTTTCGAGCCCTCAGCCAGTTGCCGCAGTAAACAGCGCTGGTCGCTCATGTAGTTCGTGCATTTTTCAAGCATAGTTGCCAGTTCGATTGTGAAAGATGACGAGCAGGAACACCTTCGTGTACGAATGAATCATCCCAGAACTTCTCGCAATCTGGCGAGGACTCGGAACTTGGCTTGCCGAACCCCTTCGACCGAGATCCCCAGTGATTCCGAGATTTCTTTCGCGGATTCGTTTTCAATGGCGAAACGCCAGAATGCCTGCCAAGTGTGTTCTGCAAAATCGTTTTCGACCAATTTCAAGGCTCGCCGCAGCACCGCAGTCTCCTCCGAAGCGTCAAGTTCTGGTTCGGCCGCACTGTCGGCATCTATCCAGTCCGGCGCCGCGGAGATTTTCTGCAAGGCTTGCGTACCCCCTTCGCCTTCCGCAAGTGACGACTGGCGCTTATTGAAAAATCGTCGAATCACATTGCGAGTAATGGTCCAAAGCCAACCGCGGAAAGTTGTGCCTTCGCTTCCGTGCTGGAACTTCTTCAGGCCAGTCGCTACGTTGCGAAACACTTCCTGAACGATGTCTTCGGCGTCGACTTGTTGAAGGTTGGATTTACGAGCCCAACCGTATACGAGGGGAGCATAAATGTCACACAGGGTGTTCCACGCTTCTTTTTCGTTTTCGCGGACTCGCTCAATCAGTGACTTGGATGTACCCCAAGAATCGCTACTGCTACTCAAGCTTTTCTCCGGCACGGTTTGGGAAGCAACGGGGTAAGATCGATGAACATTGCCTCAGTGAGGTTAGATGTCGACGGTGCAACACTCCTAATCCACCAGTATAAACTCTTGCGGCAGTCGAAACAATTTCGCGAACGACGCGCACTGTGTTTTAAGCCGCCCCCTTATCCGAATGTCGAATATGAAGATCGCATTCGCATGCGACCGTCGATAGAGCGATGAAATCAATGTTCATTCAACGCATGCAAGAGCAACTTGCCGCGGGAATGCCGATTCGACAGGTTGGCCGAAGGGATAACGATACCTGGGCTGGAAGTATGCCGTGTATGGGAAGTTGCGGCGGCTGAGTTGGATATGACGCCGGAAATGCAGGGCTAGATCAAAGACGCACTTTCGTCGGCAGGCGATGGCAAGATCGTTGTGTACCCCCCATCGGTGGCTCATTCTGCGTCCACGAAGTCGCCAACACATATCGGTCGATACTTGACCGACATGGTGATGAGAAATAGGGATGGGAGTCGTCTGCTTGGCGACGGACCCTTCGTTGGATCGAGACGTCGTGAACAAGCTGCTTACCGATTACCGCATTGGTCAGGATTGCACGGTGGTTCGTTTTCGGCGGAAGCCAAATTGGTAGGCTCACTGAATCACCAACACGTCTAGCAAGCAGGCCGACGACAAGGCCGCAATAGCGCAACGGCTTCGAGGGCGAAACTGCACGTTGTATTCTTGCGCCAAAGATCATCATTGGCGACCAAAGCTCCTGTATGAAAATGGTTGGCTCGTACCGTCCAACAGGCGAGTGAAAACTGTGGGCTCGATTCGCCGAGAGTTGGTAATCGGACAATCCGTTTTGGCGCTCGCCACAGTTGACGCAGATTAACGCGACTTCTGCCGAAGCGGCTGGGTTAGGTTCAATCCGTTGAAACACCGAGAAATCGTGATGTTTGGGGGCCGGGCATTCCCAAAACGAAGGGTAAAGCGATATCATCAAGGCATGGCTACGAAAGCAAAATCCAAGGAAAAAGGCGAATCCAACCCGGCTGCCTCGATCCGCGTCTTAATTGTGGACAACGATGCCAGTCACGCTCAGGCGATGAAGGAAACGTTGACGCGTGTGGGATACAACACGTCGGTTGCGACTTCGGGACCGGACGGAGCCAAAACGATCGAAAAAGGCGACTTTGATATCGTCATCACCGATCTTGTGATGAACGACGTTGACGGTATGCAGATTCTGAACATCGCCCGCGAATCGCTGCCAGATTGCCAGATCATAATGGTCACCGGCCACGCCTCGGTGCCCAAAGCGGTTGAAGCCATGCAGCACGGCGCGTTCAATTTTCTCGAAAAGCCGCTCAACCTCGATCGACTGCGAGCCGTCACCGAAAAAGCCGCCGACGCGATACGGCTGCAACAAACAAATGCCAATCTGCAAGAGCGACTCGACAAGAAGTTCGGTTTTGAGGGTATCGTTTATTCCAGCGCTCAGATGGACAAAGTCATCGACCGTGTGCGGCGAATTGCACCGACGGATGCCAGTGTTTTGATTACGGGCGAAACTGGAACGGGTAAAGACTTGATTGCCAACGCCATTCACCAGAATAGTCCCCGGAAAAAGAAGAATTTCGTCGCGCTCAACTGTGCTGCCCTCAGTGAACACTTGCTGGAAAGCGAATTGTTTGGCCACGTCAAAGGCGCGTTCACCGATGCAGCGGGTGACCGTGTAGGGCGATTCGAATTTGCCAATGGCGGCACGCTATTCCTTGACGAGTTGGGCGATATGCCCA
>CAYYHV010000241.1:0-11684 GCA_964471695.1 uncultured Pirellulaceae bacterium | reverse complement strand
TAAGAAAGACGGTTGATGCGATGAGTCCGCCTCCTTCTGCAATGTCCCCGAGAGTACTGTTGTTGCTAATTAGCGTATCGATCAGGGTTGCTGTGCCAAAGGAGGAAACGCCTCCGCCATCCGAGTCTTGCCCGGCGGTGCTGTTTCCGCTGACCGTGCTGTTGATGAGTGTCACATCGCTCTGCGACTGAATTGCGCCACCCTTCATGGTTTCTCCGATCGTTCGGCCGCCGGTCAGGGTCAGCGAGTCCAGCAGGAGCGGTGACGTACGACTGGTCACGTTGAAGATGCGTGAATTGTCATCAAGCAGATCGTCCGCGGCTCCAGAAGTTCCGCCGAAACTTTCGGCCACAATGGTAATCCCGTCATCGTCCGTGACGTCATCGCCATTGGCGTCGCCGGTAATAATGACTCGTTGATCAGCAGCGTTGGGCGCGTCAATTGTGAGGGGAGCCGTGATGACGAGTTCGCCTTGTGTGAGTCGAATGGTGCCGCCGTTCTCGAAGGCTTCCCCAATTCCGCCGGCAAAGGTAATCGTGTCGTTCGCATTGCCATCGTTATCGGCATCGCCATCGGCGCTCAAGCCAGCGGTTACGTCATTCGCAAAGGCGATCGCCTCGCGAAGCGAGGTTTCATTATCGAATACATCCACAACGTCCGCCGCTGTGGTAACAACCAGGCTGGGCGATTCAGGTATTGGCGGTACGACCACTCGTATTTCGTCAACGACAAGATCGGCTTCGGCTACCGGATCCGTGAGAATCTGGATTCCGTCAATATCGTTCAGATCGATGCCTGTAAATTCGTGGAGTGGGAATTCAATCACTACGCCTTCCACCCCACGAGCAAACGGAACCGAGTAAGTCGCGGTTGATCCCGCCCCATCCTGGAGTCCGACCGTGAATTCCCCACCAAGGTCATTTGACTCCAGATCAAGTTGGATCACTGAATTGGTTGTGAACGACTGGTTCAGCTCCAAAGCCGCATCGGCATAGACTCCGTAGTCAAGAACAGCAAACCCGTCAGTAGCGGCTCCTCCAAAAGAGACACTGTACTTTCCATCAACTGCCTCACCGTTGCTATCCTCAGTCGGAATCTTGAACAACGCTGTCGAAGCGGTTAGAGAGCCTCCCGTTTTTGTCAGCGACAGCGCCCGCGTGCCTCCGATGACGTCGTCGAGCCCACTTTGGCTGAAGTTCAAGGTTTCCAAGGCGCGAGTTGAAAGTGAAACCACCGGCATATCGTCCAAGTCAGTAAACGTATCGATGTTGATTACCGTGTCGGCCGCCAACATTTTGCGTTGTTCCAGTGCCTCAACGACGAAGGTCGAAAAAATTTCACGATGCGGACGTTGCTTTCCTTTTTTCGTAGTGGTGGTCGATCGTTCCAGCTTGTCTCGCAACGCGGCCATCGTTTTCTGAATAGGGTTCATGGTGTTAAGCCTTCATTTTTATGTGTTGGTTGGTTGTCTCAGATCGGCCTCAAGGGAGTCGAAACAGGGAGTCGAAACAGGGAGTCGAAACAGGGACTGGCTCCGACCTGAACAGCTTTGAACTCTTTTCAAAGTGAACCGTCGGTGCCTGTCCCTTTTCTCGACGGGCCACGCTTTTCCGTCACGATCGCGGAGAAATGGGACAGGCACCGCCAGCAGCTCTTCTTTCTGGATTTACCGTGAAAACTTGGCGGAGCCAGTCCCATTTTCCGCTCGCTGATTCAAAACAGTGCAACTTCAAAACGCGTTAGCGAGGAGATTATCGCGACGCGATAACGTCTTCACTTGATCCCGTCCCGTTGAGAATTCAAGAACACCACCATGGCTCTCCGAGCCGTGAGTCGCGACGGCCTTCGCCTCGGAGAGGTTGTGTCTTCAGGTTGCTATGGGCTTGAGATACCAGGGATGTCTCCAGCACCGTCGAGGATTTTGATGCTTGAGCCTTCGAAATCTTCGCCAACGGGTTGAACACGACCGCCAAGGTGCTTTGCCAAAAAGGCTTCGAAGACCGCGTTGAACGACTTAGCGTTCTCCGGACGGCGAAACCCATGGCCCTCATCGGGATACAGGACATACGTCACCGGGATGTTGTTTTCCTTCAGTGCTGCCACGATCTGATCGGATTCCTGCTGTTTGACACGTGGGTCATTGGCACCCTGTCCGATCAGTAACGGACGTGTGATCCGATCGGCCTTAAAGAGAGGTGACATAGCTTTCAGTTCGACGATGCCCTCTTCGGTTGAATAGTCCGCGATACGATCCTTCATGATGGGCATTATTGGCATCCAGTAGGGCGGCACGTTCTGTAGCAGCGTCACCAAATTGCTTGGGCCGACAATGTCGACGCCGCAGGCGAACACGTCCGGCGTGAAGGTGAGTCCGACGAGGGTCGCGTAGCCCCCGTAGCTGCCTCCAGCGATCGCAACCTGCTTGGGCGCCGCGATCCCTTGTTCCGTCGCCCACTCGACCGCGTCGAGCAGGTCATTGTGCATCGCACGAGACCACTGGCCGTTGGCGGCGTTGAGAAACTCCTTGCCAAATCCGGTCGACCCACGGTAGTTGACGCTTAGAACCGCGTATCCGCGATTGGCCAGCCACTGGTGGTGCGGGTTGTAGCCCCAGTTGTTCCGTGCCCAGGGGCCGCCGTGAACGAGCAGCACCATCGGCAGGGGAGATGCGGGGCAGGCATTACCGTCATCGTCGCTGTCGACTGGCAGCGTCAGGTAGCTGACCAGTGTCAAGCCGTCCCTCGTTGGGATTTCGACCGGGTGCATTTTTGCCAACGTGTAGCCCTCAAGATCATCGCGATTGGAAAACAGGAATCGGGTCGTCTTGTTTTCGCTGTCGTACAAGTAGTACTTGACTGGGCCGTTATCGAGTGTGAATTTGACCGTCCACCATCGATCGTCGAGCGTGCGGCTCGTGATGTTCAATTCGCCATCCTCAACCGTTTTCAGATGGGCGAGATCATCGGCGATCGCATCGTCCAGGACTTCCCACTTTTTGCGGTCGTAGGTGAACGCGACCGCTTGCACCTCTTTGGTTGACGGGTGTCTGATCGTTTCGGCGACGTCCGCCCGTTCGTTCTCGGCAAGCAGTTTTTTCTCGCCCGTGTCGAGGTTCCACGCGTAGAGGGCGGCGGTGTTTCGATCGCGGCTATCAATGACATACATTTGATCTCCGGCTTTGTTAAAGCCGACCGGTTCGGTGGTCAACGCATCGGCCGGGCCGATCTGTTGGTTAGGCTTCCAGCCATCGTTGGTCTTTTCGAGCCACGTCATGCCGCCCTCGGCAGAAAAAGTCAGGGCCATCCGCACCTGATCCCGGTGGTCCGTTAGAAAGGTGACCGTGCCGCGATTCTCTTCGACCAGTGTCCGCTTGCCGGATTCCAAATCGATCGCGTAGAGGTCATGAAGCTGTGGGGTTCGGTCATTGATGCCAACCAGAATACGTTCGGGGAAGGACTCGTTGACCGAGACAATTTGGCCTTGGACGCCATCGATCGGCGTCAGGTCGCGTGTTTGCGTGGACTTGATGTCGGCGACGTAGACGTGCCAGTTTTCGTCGCCGTCGGCATCCTGGATGTACAGAATGTCTTTGCTAGTGTGAGTCCATTGATAGGAGCGAATGCCACGTTTTCGATCATTGGTGATCGGTCGAGGCTTGCTTACATCGTCGCGAGGCGCAACGAACACGTTCATCACGCCGCCTCGGGGGGCCAGATAGCTGATATAAGCGCCGTCGGGGCTGATTTGTGGTTCGGATCGCTCGGGGTTTCCGAACAGAACGTCACGTGGAATCAACGCCGGTTCCTCAGCAAACGCTGATCCGACGACCAACGCTGCGCCGCACAAAGCCAGTGTCATCCATTGGGTCTTGATACTCATTGCTTCAATGTCCTTTGGTCAAGTGAATTCGTGTGTGTTGGTGGTTCGTTGCTGTCGATCAATGCTGTCCCCTGACAATGCAACGACTTGAGCGATTTCTGGGGCCCTAATTGCCTCCGTCTGTAGTTGATTCAGCCGTCGTTCTGTTCTCGCGCGGGAATTTCTGAAAGTTATTGGAAGTTTTCCAACCTGATTCCGGCGTATTTCGGTTGCCGTTGTCGAGTCGCCAACCACGCGAACGATTAGTGGGAGAGGTGAGCCAAGCTTGTGTTGCTGTCGTAACGTGCTCCGTTTGTAGTCCCGCCTTCAGGCGGAATCACGGTGCTTCCGGCTAAAGCCGGTACTACGAACGACTATGGTGCTTATTTGTCTGATCCGCTGGGCGCATTCGCGACGAATTCCTGCATCACGGCTTCTGCCATCAAGTCCGGTGTAAGGAGACCTTGCTGAAGAATGAAGTCGTGGAAAGCACATTGATCAAACTTGTCGCCCATCATGATCTCGGCACGAGTACGCAAGGATGCCAGTTTCATCAGGCCAAAATAATACGACGTGGCTTGCCCCGGGGCTCGGAACGTATAACGATCGACTTCCTGCATCGCCATCGGCTCGGAAAGCAGGAGTTCGTCCATCAAGAAGCGTTTGACTTGTTGTGGCGTCATCATTCCGAGGTTCACCATCGGGTCGAGAAAAGCACGAGCCGCTCGCAACAATCTTGCACGCAGTGTTGAGAATTGACCTTCCAGTGGAAAGTGCTCCTTCATAATCGCCTCTGCATACATTCCCCAGCCTTCGATATTGGCGCTGTTCGCGGCGAACAGAGCCCTCGGAATGGAGACTCCGCTTTCCACGATGGACGAGAATTGCATTTCATGACCGGGTCGCGCTTCATGAGCCGTCAACGACCAAGAGATCGCGTTGTTGAGAAAGTCATCCATTTTGTCGCCACTCTCGGCGTTGAGGTTTCTTAAGGGAATTAGGAATTCGCCATACTCACCGGTATTTCCGATCAATCGCGGGGGACGCATGCTGGGAACTGGCATAAATGCAGATTCCGCATCCGTGGCCAGTCGAATCCTGGCCTTTCGCGTCGGAAGACTGACGATGTTCTCGCGTCGGATAATCTCTTCGATGGTTGCCAATCGTCGGCGATAGACATCAAGGATTTCGCCTTCGCCCAATTGATCTTTCTTGAGCCCGCGTATCACATCACGGTAGGAATTGATCTCCCAGCCACGATCGGCTGCGATCCGCTTGCCAATCGCCTCCATCTCACTGCGCAGCTCCATGAATCCGAACTGGGCTCGCTCCATCAGTTCCTGGGGGCTCATGGTCACGCCAAATTGCTTCAGATTGTTGGTGTAGATTTCCGCCGGCAACCGATGATCGCTGCGAACCTTAGGGAGCACGGTTGACTCGACCCACGTGTTGTAGTCCTTGATCTGACGCACCAGCGCGGCATGAGCTTCTTCCCAATCCGCCATTTTGTGCTTCTTCATCAACATGGCGATGCCGTCCAGCAGTTGTTTGGAATTGGCAATGCTGCGGCGCACTTCCCGCCGATAGGGGCCCACCAGTTCGACATTTTCAAGTTGCTCACTGGTTCGCGCCCTGGCGAGTTCGGTAAGCGGCGTTCCTGATGAACCCAGTCCCGCGTACTTTTTCAACCTGGCGACGGCTGCAGGATGGCGCGACTTGGCGACGTTGTCGTCCAATAATGCATTGATGCCTTGAAAAATGGTCGTGGAAACGTCGAAAAAGGGCAGCAGGAGTCGATGGTTCAACTCGCTGCTGGTTAAGTTTGCATTGACCGAGTCCAGGAGAATCTTCAAGTCCTGCCGGACTTTGGGGTGCTGCTCTTTGTCCAGCGCAATAGTCAATTCTTGGACAAGCCGCTGGTTGTCTTCGCGTCGACGCTCAAAGAGTCGCGGTCCCAGATCAATCGTTTGATCGTCATAACCATCGATTCCAATTCGTGCGGCTGATTCCGGTTCATACTTGGCCAGTACCTTCAAGACTGGTTGAGCATGCTGGTTGCTGGCCTCGATCCAATCCAGGCCCGATTCTTGCGCGAGTAGACCTTTGGTGAACAGCAGGATCAGGATAAATGTCTTGATTCGTTTCATGGCTCTTGGCTTATCAATGAATGTGTCATGTTGAGTGAATTTTGGTGCGACCGATGCCGCCGTCTATTGCTGGTTCAGCCATTCTGCTGGTTTCGCGCCGGAGTTCCTGAAAATCTTTCGAAGTTTTTAGCGATCGGCCACGATGTTGCTGAGTGCGAAAGTCCGGGGGAGAGACTACTTCTCTTAATGGCTGGCTCAATGTTCGAATCTTGCCCCCAGGTACGGAGGATCGGATTCTTTCGTAATTCTTCTCAGGAATCTGGCGCGAAAACATCTCTTCGGCTGAATCACTCTCAGTAAGCGATTCTCCCGTCAACGTGCCCGGTTTGGGCGATGCGATTTCGAATGGCTTGGATGAAAAATTTCAACTGATCAAGGAGAAGAAGATGAATTTGTTTCGCCAATGGTTTTCCAGAACGACATTTCTTGCCGCATTGATGATTGGCCTGATCACCAATGTCCCAACCAACGCAGATATGATAATTGCCTGGGATACTTCCGACGCAGTTTTTGACGGTGTGGTCAACGGTACGTTTGCTGGGGGCGATGTTCTGCTAACGTCGACAGACGGGCCGTTCAACGGAGGTGCAGGTGTCCAATTCGGATCTAACATTAGCTTTACTGATCCTGCAATTCCCGCAACTAGCGGGGGTGGAACCTTTGACTGGAACTCGAATGAAGCGGGTTTCCTCAACTTGGAACTCGACGTTGCCGCAGTGGACCCGGTGTTTGTATTTGCATTCCTTGATGGCTCGATGTCGTTTGATTTTGATGACTCGCTTTCGCTGACCCTAATTGGAACGAGCATCGATCCGTTCGTGACGCCACCAGGGACGATGGTCACTATCGATCCTGGCAACATTGTCAGGACATCGGGTCATGTAAACCAATCTGAAGATGCTTTCGCACTCAGAATCGACGGCACGATTTCGTCACTCTCGGTCGATACTAATGTCGACTTGGGTGCGTCGAACAGCGTCCTTGTGCAAATGCATGCGACTGCGATTCCAGAGCCGAGCTCCCATTTGTGCTGTGCCTTGGTCGCACTGGTGATGGGAGGCTATCGAAGGCGAAGGCTGATTGCATCAGACCACGCTTGACCTTGTTGTCGTTGGATTTGCCGACGACAAGAGACTGGCGACTTCCGCTTCAACAATTCGTAAAACGCTCTAGAGCAGTTCCTGATGTTTCACGGTCGTTCGTAGTACCGGCTTTAGCCGGAGGCATCAAGATTCCGCCTGAAGGCGGGACTACAAACGGCCCACGCAATTGTTGGAATCGCTCTATTGTGCGGAGATTGCTTCGAACAGTTCATTCAATTCAGTTTCAAACGTCGAACAGTTCGTATCCCAATCGAACGCACCACTTTTCATCGCCTTGTCCATCTCCTGGCGAAACTTGTCGGCTTCCGCAGATTCGCCAAGCTTGAGGTGCGACATCGCCTTTACTGCCAAGTTGATAGGATGAGCCGGCGGCGGAAGAATTCCAATTGAGGTATTGGCGGACTCGGTGGCCTGTGTGAAGTTTCCCAAACGATACTCGGCAATGGCCAATGCGAGCCAATGATAACCATGTTGGCTCAACTTGCAGGCCTCCCGCATGGACTTGACAAATTCTTCCTCCAGTTGCGAGTGCATACCCTCGTTGGTTGCCAGCGCCCATGTGAGATGGTACATCGTGTCTTGCGTGGCAGGATCACCTAATCCGGACTTGCTCACTTGAGTGTTGTAAATTTGCGAATAAAGCTCGACAGCCTTCGTTTCGTCGTCTGCCAGGACATGGGAGAGGGCAAGCGAGCCCATCGACTTGAGCGTTGCAGAGTGGTCCGAACCGAATTTCTCACGATGAAGTTCCACTACTTGCTTATTGAGTTCTATCGCTTTAGCGTGCTGACCATCCGCTCCGTATACGTAGCTCAGCCCTGCCATCGAATGAAGTGTATTGTGGTGATCAGGTCCCAGCCTGTCTTTCTGCAGTTGGTACGCTTGCTGGTACAAGTCGATCGCTTCCGCAAACCTTCGTTCTCGCGCGAAACAATCGGCTAATCCGCTAACGGCGAGCAGTACGTCCGGGTGGTCCGCTCCCAGTCGAGATTGCAAACGCTGCTTTGACTTCTCGTAAATCGGAATGGCCTCCGGTATTTGATTGGCCATCACATAACTTCCGGCGAGAACCATTTGGGATTCGATGGTGCGTCGATCATCTGGGCCCAGAGTCTTTTCCCAATACTGCAATGCTTCCTTCGACAACTCGATCGCCTCGTCGACTCGGCCAGCCTGCATACAAGCACTTGCAAGTCCAGACGCCAAGAACATCAGGTCCTCTTTCTCGTCCGGTCCCAGACTTGTCCTTCCTATTCGAAGGGCCCGTTCGAAAAATTCAAGAGACTTATCGGTTCGCCCAGAGAAGAGATAACAGAATCCCAATCCGTGCATCACATAGAGCGTATCCTTGTGATTCTCACCACGCATTGCGGTTGAAATTTTGAGGGCCTGATCGTAAAGCTCAATGGACTCGTCCATGCGACTCGCGACTCTTGTCAAGAATGCGAGATTCGACAATGCATCCAGCGAATCGACATGTTCTGGCCCAAATGTGTCCAACGCCAATTCGTACCCGAGTCTTCCCGTCTCGATGGCTAGCTCGTTCTCTCCCAATCCCTTGAAGCTTCGACTCAATTGATTCCATAGTCGAATTTTTCCGATTTCATCCAATTCGGAGTCATTCACGCTTTCCTTAGCGTTGAGCAGGACCTCTTTGGCAGTCATCTCCTCGGCGGCACCAAAATCGGGATTCGTTGCAGAAAAAGAACTGCCTACGATCGTAAGGATCGTTTCCGCCCGTTCGGCTGCGGCTTCCGCATCTCCACGTGCCACGACCGCTTTGGCACGTGCCCGTTCGGCACTGGCGGCGTATGAAGCAATTGCGATTGCACCGCCTGTGAGCAAGGTAAACAAGCCGGCCAACAGTCCCACGGTTACTCGGTTCTTGCGAACGAATTTACGCAGTCGGTAGGACGCGGATGGCGGACGAGCCACGACGGCATCACCATCGAGATAGCGGCGAACGTCAGCCGCCAGGTTATTGGGAGTCGTGTATCTACGAGCCCGATCCTTTTCCAACGCTCGCATCACTACCCAATCCAGCTCGCCCTTGAGGATCTGCTGCAGCTTACCTGATTGAATCTTTCGCATGGCGCTGATCGAATCCA
Organism: uncultured Pirellulaceae bacterium; assembly: GCA_964471695.1. Taxonomy (GTDB): domain Bacteria; phylum Planctomycetota; class Planctomycetia; order Pirellulales; family Pirellulaceae; genus CAYYHV01. The sequence continues at coordinate 2,468 of CAYYHV010000241.1, read as the reverse complement.
GCTTGTCGATGGATGAACTCAATCGGTTGCTCGGCAAGGGTGGGGATTGCTCACGAACCATTTCAAGCACGTGAAGCAATGCGTTGTCGTTCAGCGTGATTTTGTCGATCGGTGTGCTACCAGTAAGTAGTTCGTACAGGATGACGCCCAGTGAGTAGACATCAGTACGAGTGTCGATGTCCATCGAGTCAAGTTGAGCCTGTTCGGGGCTCATGTACTGAACCGTCCCCATGACTCGACCAAACTCGGTGAGTACCGTCTTGTCAGTCAGTTTCGCCTGCTCGAGCGCTTTGGCCAAACCAAAGTCGATGACTTTCACGGTGTGCTTATCATTGTGAACGTGCACCAACATGTTAGATGGTTTCAAGTCGCGGTGAATAATCCCCTTATGATGGGCATGCTGAACGGCATCACAGGCTTGTATGAATAATTCGAGCCTTTCGTTCAAAGTCAGTTTGTTGGTGTCGCAGTATTGAGTGATCGGGTCGCCTTGAACCAACTCCATCACGAAATAGGGCGAGCCGTCTTCGCTGCTCCCGACATCCAGCACCTTGGCAATGTGCGGATGGTCCATCATTGACAGGGCTTGTCGTTCCGCCTCGAAGCGGGCGATCATCTGGCTGTCTGCCGCGCCCGGCTTGATCAGTTTCAATGCCACTTGTCGTCGAACCGGCCGTACCTGCTCGGCCAACCAGACCGTACCCATCCCACCTTCGCCGATTTGCCGGAGCAATTTGTAGGGGCCTACTTGACGTCCCATACTTGAAATGGGATTGGTTTGCGCAAATTTCTGGGATGGATTCGATATCGTGTCAGATTCAAGGGAAGCTGCTGCGAATGCGGCGCCGATTGCGTCGGTCAGATCTTCGAGCGGAGCTTTTATTTCCGGAGTTGGAGCGTCTGCGTTAGTTTCTTCAGGCTTCGTCATTGAAAGTGAGTCCGAAAGTAAAAGTGGTGGCATAGCCAGCCGTTTTGCACGCAATCCTTGAGCCGTATCACAGCATAGCTGCCCCCGTCCTGTCTTAGAAGGATCTTTGCCCGGCGCTCATTTGTTCTTGAGACACAGTTGACAGTTGTGTGGCGAAAGTCACTTGGTGGAAACTAACGAGACGATTTCGCGGCACTCGGCATCGATCTCCGCTTCCGTTGCCGAATCGTGGCGCTGGCTTACCGTTTCTCGAAGTAGTTTGCCAAACTCTTTTTTGGCCTTGGACAATTCCCGATGTAAGGACTCCGGCTCGATGTTCCACGTGCGAGCAATCTCGCGAACCGGAAGCTCTTTCTCAAATCGCATCCGCAGCAATTCGACTCGCCGGATTGCATCCTGCCCGGCCGACCTGGCCTTTTCGGTTTGCGTCTCGGCCGTTTCTTTAAGTATTTGCAGTGCCCAGGCACGATCAAATACGCGGCCGAGGCTTTCCTCCGACGACTCAATCTTGTCAAAATGTGACTCAGTCGTCGGCTGCTTTTCCGGGTGCCGGCCTCGGTTCTGTTCCGCGCGGCGAGCAATGTTTCGTACGACTCCGTAAAGGTACGTGCGGAAACGACGGTTCGGGTCCGCTTTCGCCAAGGGGCCGTCCGACCGAAAGCACTCGATGAACACTTCCTGGCAAGCATCGTCAATGTCAGATTGAATCGGGGAGTTCTTCCAACGAGCAGAGAGGTACGCGTGAATTACTGATGTATACCGACTAACAAAGGCTTCTCTTTCCAGGGCGCCGCCTTGCGCGGCCAGGGAGATCAGCGTCCAGCAGGTTGTTTCTGCGGTTCGGCGGTAGAGGGGGTCGTTCATTGCGATTGGAGTTTCGCAAATTGGAATTCGAAAACAAGGCCCAGCCTGCGCAGCCTAAATCGGCTGAAGTCGCATTGCTTGGGACTTGGTGTTCGTCAAAGTACGTCCAATTCGCGCAGAAAATTGTTCGTTGATGCTTAGTTGCTCGCTGCGAGCCGATGAAAACGCGAAACGCGAGTATTGTACTCATTCATTACTTCATCGACGAGTTACTGCGCCGATGAGAGGTTAGTCGGCAGGCAAAAAAGTAGGCGATAAGTGTCTATTGCACAGGATTCTCTGGTCAGACTCACGGAGCCGAAATTCTAATTCGCCCCTGGAATAGATTGTTCTGAACTTGGTGACGTAGAAATCGCGGCTGATTTTGGACTCGGCATACCTGGCACTACCTTTTTCGGCAGTGTGCAATGCGGGCAGGTCGTTCCAGAACCACATACGGCATTGTTGCTAGTGTTGGGATTAATCGTCGCTTGGCCGTTGTTCTCAACCGGCCAGCAGCCGTAGGCCGCTAACGAGCGCAGCGCTGATACGGCAGTTCAGTTTGAGCGGTGACCTTCGCGTCGACCTTGCTTAAAGATTGTCGAGTCGCGATTGCCACTCATCCACTTGATCGGTTTCATTACGTGAGGATGCCAGTTCGATCAGTCGCTTGATGGCTTGGGAGAGAATAACCCTG
>CAYYHV010000240.1:0-11704 GCA_964471695.1 uncultured Pirellulaceae bacterium | reverse complement strand
GCCATCGTCTTGCTCATTCCGTCTCGAAACTCACCCGGCTTCATTCCCTTGATGGGCCGAAATGCACCATCGCCCCCATCGCGGTTGGCTGGGTTGTAAACAAACCAAACGCCAACGTTCACGGCGTAGTTCAACGGGTAATGATATGGCTGATCGTTGCTCGTTCGCAGCACATCCTTTGGCTCGGATGGGCAAAGGTAGGGCGTAGGACGGAAGCTGGCCAATCGAGAACCATCTGGCATAAATGCATCGTTATAGGAGGCCTCGAAGTTGACATGCTCAAACAACGCCTTTTCCTCAAGGTAAGGAAGCAATTGAGCCTGAGTCGACCAACCGTCCGCGGCGCTTGATCCTTCGTTCTGATAAATCTTCGGCGGCAGCCAACTCGACGGAAATCGCCGTTGAGCACTCGCGTAGTTGTGAAGCGCCAAGCCGCTTTGCTTGAGGTTGTTGATACACGCAATACGTCGCGCGCCCGCGCGAGCTTGCTGAACCGCCGGCAATAAAAGCGCCACTAATATTCCGATGATCGCGATGACCACCAACAGTTCCACCAAAGTGAAAGCCAATCGTTTACGAATTCCAAAATTCATCGCCAGTTTCCTAAATCCTGAGATCAATCGATGTAATCGAACTTGGCTGGCGAGACTGGCGAAAATGACAAAACAGGCGGGAAACGCGTCATTTTTCCGTTGGCTGGCGGGGTTCACTTAATGAGACAGAGTCTCAATATCGCGTATTTTAGAAATCGTACGGACGACCGTCAATAGAACTTCGCAATAAGGTCAACTTATCTACCGTCATGCGGTATTTTTCGTAACGCGTCCCTTATCATCCCCTGCCGATCCATGGGCAACTCGATTACGATCGTGGACTAATTGATCATACTTATTCAACGAGGCGACGGTCACGATGAAGTACCGAAAGCTTGGAAACACGGGACTTGAGATTTCTGAACTTGGCTATGGAGCCGCATCACTCGGCGACATCTATCGAAAGACCGACGAGTCTCAGGGAATTGCGTCCGTTCATGCCGCGATCGATGGTGGCATCAACTATTTTGACGTGGCTCCGCTCTATGGATTCACGCTGGCAGAAACCCGATTAGGGAAAGCGCTCGTCGGGAAGCGTGACAAAATCATCTTGGCAACCAAAGTTTGCCGCGACAAATTCACCGAATTCGATTTCTCCGAGAAGCGAGTCATCGACAGCATTGACGAATCTTTAAAGCGTTTGCAAACCGACTATCTCGACGTCTTCCAGATTCACGACGTTGAGTTTGGCACGGAAGAACAAGTCATCAACGAGACGATTCCCGCGGCTCGCAAAATGCAGGAAGCCGGCAAGTGTCGTTTCGTTGGAATCACGGGGCTTCCCGTGCGTTACCTTCGGAAGGTCACCGAACAAATCGAGATCGATACCATCCTTTCATGGGGACATTGTTGCCTCGTCGAAGACGAGCTTGACAAAGAACTGCGCCCCATTTGCAGTGAACGAAACATTGGATTGATGAGCGCCTCCCCTTTACTCCAAGGCTTGCTGACTCATAACGCCCCGCCAGAATGGCATCGTAGTCCCGACGCAGTTAAGCAAGCCGCGATTGAGATGGCGGCAAAATGCGACGCGGCTGGCGAAAACCTCGCCTCGGTGGCTTTGAAGTACGCAGTGGATTACCCGCACGTTGCGACGACGATCGTTGGCATGAGCACTGCGAATCGAGTTGAGCGGAACCTCAAAGCGCTTGAACTCGATATCCCAGACGACTTAATCTCGGACCTCCTGAAGATCGCCAAGCCGGTCATGAATATGATGTGGTTCGAAGGAAATCCCGACAACAACATTCCCCCGAGTGATCCGGATCAATGGGTACCCCAATCGCCCAGCGCGACTCACAGTGATTAGATCCGTCGATCATCCTGACACATTCAATTTTCCAGATTCGGAGCTCCAAGTGGCTGAGAAAATCACAGCACTTCGCCTCAACGCGGCTGAGTACATCAAACCCGGTGCGGATTCGGTAACTACCAATTTGGCTTTGGAGGAACTATCGCTCCCCGATCCAGCCGAGGGCGAAGTGCTCGTCGAGCCTCTTTTCGTTGGGATATGCGGCTCAGACAACAGCGCCAGCCTTGGAAAGCCGAATTTTTCATGGGTCGATCGGCCTCGCACGATTGGCCATGAATGCAGTGGCCGAATTGTTGCCTTTGGCCCCAACACCGAAGGCCAGAATGGTCTCAAAGTCGGTGACGAAGTTTGCATCGTCCCCATGCGAGGATGTGGAGACTCCCGTTGTCGAGGATGTCGACGAGGCCGGCCGAACTACTGCCGAAAGAAGAAGATTTTCGGCTTCCACCGCGACGGAGCGATGGCTCAGAAAATGGTGGTCAACACGGGACGTTGCATGCCGCTCCGCAAGGGAATCTCTGCTCTGCAAGGCGCGGTTGTCGAGCCGCTTTCTGTCGTTGCGCAGGGCGTCCATCGCAAATGTGACATCCGGCCCGGTATGGATGTCGTCATCTCTGGGTGCGGCATCATTGGACTGATGGCAGCCGAATTGGCCCGAGCCGCTGGTGCCCGCGTCGCCGTTACCGGCTTGGAACAGGATCGGGCCGTACGACTGGCACTGGCCGAAAGTCGCGGCTTCATCCCCATTGTCGTGTCGCAGGAAAAACCACTCCATGTTCAGCTAAAATCGGGAATCCAGGACCTGCAAGGCAACCTCTTCGGCGACGAGTACGAAGACGGGACGGTCGACGTTCTAATCGAATGCTCGGGAGCGCCACCCGCTCTGGGTATGGCAGGATTGTCTGTCCAGCTTGAAGGGCAAATCTGCGTCATTGCGACTTTTGGTTCAGAGGTCACCTTCCACGCGACTCCCTTCACCCGATCCGGCCAAATCATGAAAGGTGTCATGGGATCGAATCGAGAGGACTTTGAATTCGCACAAGCCTTGCTGCTTCGCGGCATCTTTCCCGTCGACGAATACTCACAACTCTATTCCTTCGAAAACGCCATACAGGCAATGGACGACTCGATTCGCGCCAAGACGCCCAAGGCCATCCTTGCCATTAACGCCTAGCCCAGATATCCAATCTCATGTCCAAGATTTTCATTACCGGTGGGACCGGGTGCATTGGCGCCACAGCGATCCACCAGATGCTACAAAGTAACGACGTCGAGCAGATCCTCGTCGCCAGCCGATCGAGCAATACTGATTTGCTGAAGATGTGGCAGGGCTCGAAACTTGATTCCCGAATCCAACTGGTCTCTCTCGATATCGGCGATCAAGACGCAGTCCGAAAAACTGTTGCCGACTTTGATCCGACTCACATTGTTCATCTTGGCGCGCTCCAATCACCGGCTTGTGATGCCAACCCGCAGCTAGGCATGGAAATCAATGTCGGCGGCACCATCAATCTGTTTGATAGCGCTGCCGCCCTGAGTAATTTGAAGCGATTCGTGTTTGCAAGTTCCGCAGCCGTGTATGGCAAACGAGCCATTTACGACACGCCAACCGTACACGAATCCGCGACGCTAGCGCCTCCCAACCTCTACGGCGTCTGGAAAGTCGCGGGAGAACATCTCGCGGCGCTCTTCCATGAAAAGACGAAGGTCCCGACAGTCAGCTTGCGATTGAACACAACGTTTGGGCCCGGGCGTGATCAAGGCAAGACTTCCGCGCCAACAACGGCGCTCAAGTCGATTGCCGCCGGCGCGGCCGCGGGAAACTGCGTCCCCTTCCGCATGCCCTACCAGGGCCGTGAGAACTATCACTATGTCGAAGACGTTGGCGCTCATTTTGCCGCCGTCACATTGATGCCTTTCGACGGTATCGGCGCATTCAACATTCGGGGACGCACGATCGAGGTCTCAGAATTTCTCCATCTCGCGACAAAAGTTGCTACGGACAGGGGACATTCAGCGGCTTGTGATCTTGGCATCATGAAAGACGCCTCACCCAACCTGTTCGTATGTGATTTAGCCGACGATTCCGTGGCTGCAGCCTTTCCCGGCGTACCACGAACGGAGATCACCGATGGCATCGCCAGATCGTTGGAGACGTTTGTACGACAAGCCAGAGATAACCAATTGAATCTTACCGGCTGAGTGAACTTCGCAATCTAAGAATCTCAGCACCACGACTTTTGACGAATCAGCTGAATTCTGCGAGGCACGCCATCCACGCCAATCGAGCGTGGGTCGGGTCATAACGAATCTACGGCGCACTCTTCCTACCGCATTTTCTCTTGCGGCGCGTAAAAGCTACATGGGGTTGTTTCGCAACCTATTCTTCGGATGACCTACCGTCGGAAAACCGTATTCTGACACATCCCACCCCGACATCCATCAAAGTAATGCAATGAACGCGTCCCTACGTACCGAGGACATTTCGGTCCAAGGCCATTCGTCCATCGACGCCATCGAGGCACTTGAGAAGAATACCCAGCAAGCAATCCAGCAAAAGCGAGCCAATACTCGCGTTGCTGGATCGTTTCCTTCGCTGGTGGAGCCCGCCAACGTGTCGGATCGAATTATCGAACCTGCTCAGGCAATCTGCAAAGACATTTCGCGTAGTGGATGCCGACTTGTCGCAAGCAAGCCGCTGCACGTCGGTGATGTATATCGAATCGTCATCAAAGACCGGAATCTGGACATTCCCGAAATGTTCTGCCGCTGCGTTCGATGCTCGCTGCTGAGCGAAACCGCCTTTGAATGCGGAATGTCATTCTTCAATTCCATCAAGTTGCCCGGCGCATCCGTCGAATCGCCCGAAGACTTGATCTAATCGCTTCTTCACAAGTACGCATCCAAGACTGGAACACCAGCAGGAACTAACGAATGGCTACGATTGCCACGGCTACAGAGACTGAATCTGTAACACAGCAAGATACTCAAACCACTGAACGTCGTCCCGCGCCGCGCAAACCACTTACTGTTGCGATTCGGATGATGGATCAAATCCTTGAGAAGACGAATTCGCGCACGGAGTACTTCCGAGCCGTTACGCATTTCATGGTCGATCACTTCGGTGGCCTCTACGGTTCGATAGACGTCCGAAGTGGTGCTTCCCATTTTAGCGAGGACGTTCAAACCCCAGGCTTGGACATCGATACTCTGCTGTCATTGATCGACGCAATCGTGCTTGAAGCCCAATCGGACGACCGCAGCATTGCACGGCGATTCCAAAGTCCCGGTTCCAAGGACACGGTGGCCGTCTCGACACCGATCCACAATGGCGACGGCGAACTGGCCGGCGCCCTGGTTGTCGTTCTCCCCTCATCGGATAACGAGTCCATCAAACAGGCTGCAGTAGAAATAGCCGACCTGGTCAGTCGAATTCATGTGGAAAAAGATCGAGAAGACGAAGCTGCGCCTCGCCCACTCGACCAAGAATCACTCGCAATGAAGGCGATTCTCCGAGTCGCCAATTACTCGACTCCTGAGGAAATGGCTTTCTCACTCGTTAATAGCCTCGCGCAGAAGTTGGATTGCACACAAGTTGCGATGGGACGAGTCGAGGGTAATGAAATCGAGCTACTCGCCGTATCGGGCATGTCCGAATTCTCAACGAACAGCCCTGGGTTGGTGGACGTCAAACAGGCAATGGAAGAGTGCCTCGATCACCGCGAATCGATTCTCGTTCAAAAATCGAACGAAGGCGGTGCCGCCGAATCCGACGGGTATCTTCTACATCGGCACTGGCATCAGCAGACTGCGGCGAGCCCAGTATTCTCAATTCCCCTTAAGCTTGACGACGAAACGGTCAATTCGGTGATCAGCCTTCGCCGTGACGCCAACAAACCGTTTCTTGACGCCGACGTCGAGAAAGCCAAATCAACGCTAACGCCATTCGGTCCTGCCGTCGAGCTACTTGCTCGCGCTCGTCAGACGACTTGGCAAAAAATCCGACAAACCGTTCGAGAAACAAAGCGCTCGATTGCCCAACCAAAATCGAAAGCACGTCGCATCACTTCGATCGCTACCCTGGTGGGACTCGCCATCTTCCTTTTTGGTTGGATGCCTTTTCGACTCACCGTCCCCTGCACCATCGAAGTTTCCCAAGGCCGACAAATTACGGCTCCGTTCGACGGAATGATCAGCGAAGTCCTTGCCCGCCCTGGTGATCGCGTCACAAAGGGACAGGTCCTTGCTCGTTTTGATACGCGTGACCTTATGATCGAACGTCAGGCAATTTCTGCCGAGTTGAATGTTGCACAAGTCGCATTGAACCGCGCCGTCATGGACGGTGACGCCGCCTCAGCAGCCGTGGCCCGTGCCGAGTACCAACTTCAATCGGTGCGACGAGCCGCGATTGATCAGAAAATCCGCATGGCTGAAATTCGAGCCGCTGACGACGGCGAAGTCATTCGAGGTGATTTGATCACCGAGATTGGAGCCGTCAAGCAGATGGGGACTCCACTGATGCGGGTCGCACCTAAAGAGGGCTGGTTCGTCCAACTCAAGATCCCCGACAGCATGTCGACTTATGTCAAAAGCGGACAGATTGGCCAGTTCGCCAGCGTGTCACGCCCCGGCGATCGACAAAAAGTCAGAGTGACTCGCGTCGTCCCGTCAGCCGAAGTGGTAGACGGCAAAAATCTGTTCATCGCGGAAGCCGATGTCGAAGGCGATGCCGAATGGATGCGAGCCGGCATGGAAGGCGTCGCAAAAATCAAGACGGGTTGGCAACCCGTTTGGTGGATCGCCCTTCACCGCATCACGGACCCCATCCGCATGGGAGCTTGGTAAGGCATGATCAACGAAGAACAAAACAACTCAGCGTCAGGCGGAATTCAAGCTGCTGACGCGGTTCGCGAATCAGAAACGGCAAACATGCAGCGAGCTAACACGGCAAAGTCGCAAGGCCCTACGACTCTCGCGGAGAAGCTGGGAGACGTCCGTATCGGCCCCCGAGCAGATGTGAAGGTAAGTCGCCATCTGTTTCGCGGCGAAGCCAGTTACATTCTGCACGATCCCGTTTCCTTTCAGAGTCATCGACTGGCCCCGAAAGACTATGCAATCCTTAGCTGCCTGAATTCGGAACGCACACTGAATCAGAATTTCGAAGCGATGGTTGCCAACAACCAAGTCACCGAAGACAGTCGCGACCAGTTTTTCCAATACGTTGTGAAACTCCAGGCCCTGGGGCTGCTGAACCTTCCCATTACGGACGGTGGACAACTTTACGAGCGCCACAAAGCCATCGCTGCGCGAAAAAAAGGCGGGCTGTTGCAGAATCTGATGTATTGGAAGATTCCGCTCGTCAATCCCGACGCCTTTCTCGACCGGACTCTGCCATTCATGAAAGTCTTCTATTCGAAGGCGTTCTTTGCGATCTGGTTGACGATGATTGTGGCCACAGGCTATGTATTGATTCAACGTTGGGGTGACTTCATGGAACCGATGGGGGACATCCTCGCCCTCAACAACCTGGCTTATCTCTGGTTTTCGCTAATCGGCCTAAAGGTCTGGCACGAGTTTGGTCACGCCTACGCTTGCAAAAAATACGGCGGCAATGTCCCGGATATGGGAGCCCTGCTCTTCGTCATGACACCCTGTGCCTACGTGGATGCCAGCGCATCATGGGGTTTCCCTCAACGATGGCAACGGATCCTGGTCAGCCTCGGTGGAATGTATTTTGAGTCGATCGCTGCTTGCCTCGCATTGTTTGTCTGGGCCACGACGTCGCCGGGACTACTTAATTCCTGCGCACACCACATCGTTGTCTTGTCCTCAGTGGTTACGATATTGTTCAACGCTAACCCACTGATGCGATACGACGGCTACTACGTCATGTCGGATGTTGTTGGCATCCCTAACCTACGCGCCAAAGCCAGTCTCGAAGTCAACAAACTGATCAAACGCATCTTCCTGGGCGTCACACCCCAAGGCCCTAAAGTGGCTCCGATGACCTGGCTGATTCTCATTGCCTACGGAATCTGTGCCAACATCTATCGAACGATGATTATCTTGAGCATCTCGCTCATGGTCGCCCAAAAGTTTTTCCTGGTGGGCTTGTGGTTGGGTGCCAGCCAAATTTTTAAAGTTGTCGGTGGCATTTACACCAACTCGCTTACCTATCTATGGAAGAGTCCAGAGATGGCAGGCAACCGAGTCCGTGCCTTCGCCTACAGTGCCCTGTTATTGCTGGCCGTACCAGCCGCTCTGTATTTTGTTCCCATTCCCGGAGGGATCGAGACGCGGGGATTCCTGTCTCGAGAAATCGAACAAGTCGTCCGCGCCCAAGTCCCTGGTTTCCTTGAGCAGGTACGAGTCGCTCCGGGCACGCAAGTCGCCCAAGGGGACACGATATACCAAATCAGCAATCCTCAAATCAGCACGCGCTGCCTCGAACTGAACGCCAAGTTGGCCGTACTTCGACAGAAAGTCATCAGCCAACGCCAGACAGATCGGTCGCAATCCGCCATGATCGAAAAAGGCGTGATGCAGATTCGTGAAGAAGCCCATGCTGCCCACAGGGAACTCGAATCACTCAATGTTCGTTCCGAAACCAATGGACAACTTGTCGCTGGTTTTCGACGACTGGACGAAGGCAACTTCGTGCAACGCGGTGATCGACTCGGAATTATCTGGGGCGGCAAACCTGTCGTACGCGGATTAATGACGGCGGAGGAAATGCTCCAAGGCCAGATTAAGGTCGGTGAACTTGTGAAGTGCCAGTTTGCGTCCATGCCCGGAACCATACTTCAGGGTAAGATCACGCAGTTGAATCCAGCCGAATCCGATCTCGCGGACTTCCTCAGCCTGACTCAGCTCGGCGGCGGCGACGTTGTCGTCAATCCCATGACGCTGCAGCCGATCGAGCCCTACTTTGAGTTTTACGTAGCCCTTGACGAAGAGCTTCCGAAAGACCTCGGCTATGGCAGCTCGGCTCGTGTCCTGCTGGCCCGTCAAAATGAAACGATTGCCAACTACGTCGTACGCAAGACTCACGTCTTCCTGACCCAATTGGCCAAACAGTAAACCTACCTAACATTCCTACCGAACGACTCGGAGCCTCCGATAATGCGTAAGTTAATCGCAATTTGTGCTTTCGCCTGCATCGCAACTTTTAGTGCCAACTCGAGCGGGCAGTCTTTCAATGATGCCCATTCGTCGTTGGGTGATTCCGCGCCTCTACACATGCACGGAGTCGCGATTCCGCATGAATACGTCACGATGTCGCCCGTAGTATCGGGAGTCATACTCAACCTCCGTGTTGAAGAAGGGGCACGAGTCAAAAAGGGCGACATCCTCGCCGTGATCGATGACCGCGTGGCGCGAGCTTCCACAGCCGTCGCTCGCATCAAAGCAGAGAGCATGGCCGCCGTTCGACAGGCTCAACTCGACGCGCGTGTGGCGCAATCCCAGATGAATCGGATCGCGGAGGTCGTCCACCGAGGCGCAGGAAGCAGCTTCGAACTGGAAGAAGCGCAAGCCGTTTACAATCAGGCTGTCGCGGCTTTCGATTCGGCGAAGGAACTACGGGCTCAGTCTCAGGAAGAACTGAAGCTGGCTGAAGCGCTCCTCGAACAACACTACGTTCGCGCTCCGTTTGATGGGAAGGTCACCAAGCTTCATGTCAAAGTAGGCGAATCGCTGGCTCCTCAGGACAAACTGATTACGATCTGCAATCTCGCCATGCTCGAAGCCGAACTGTGGATCCCTGCTGATCTGTTTCGGGGACTCAAGGCCGGACAAGACTATCGACTTCGCGCCGCCGCTCCCCTTAACAAGACGGTCACTGCTACACTTCAATCCGTCTCGCCAATGATCGACACCACGATGAGCGCTGTTCGCTGCCTGTTCATCGTGGACAACTCTGACGAATCACTTCCAGGTGGCTTCAGCGTAGCGATGCATAACGATGAGATGCGTAAGCTTGCCGACTCGGCTGGCAAACGTTCCGCGACGCCAGGCCACGTTGCGGCTCGGGGCAACTAGCGCCACGTTTGACCTGCGGGTGAGGCCGAACTGAATTGTGGGGCTTTTCCATTCAGGTTGAAACACTCGCTTGCATTCGATCCTTTCGACGAAAGTTTTCTCAACGCAATCAGATCGGCGAATCCACCTCGTCGGTCTGACCCGCCCAAGCGTTCAGGTTCCACCAAGGTGCGCGTTCATCAAACATGATGCGACGTATCTGACGTAGGACGCCTTTTCCAAGACGGCCAACACCGACGACCTTCCACTGCGCACCAGAAATTTACGGCGCCAACATCGCTCAGTCGTTGGACTTCTCGATCACCTGAAACGGTAATGCGGTTCGCCACGAGACCTTATCGCCTTCATCACGCTCAAAAAGTTAATCCGCATACGCTTGCTGTTAGCATAACTTGGCAAACGCACAATAACGTAACAAAACGAAATCGCTCAAACTCAATCAGGATAGCAGGCTTCGACTCCGAATAAACGCTGATGGATGGTCTCCTCTCGAGGTGATTCTCTATCCAGTTCACACGAGGGCACGGTCGCCCGGCGGTTTTCCCCCAAACCGCAGTCACTACGGAGAATGATTCATGGCACAAGACGATAACCAAGTCTGGTCAAAGCTCGGCAAGCTGCTGGGCGGCAAAACCAAGCAGGACGGCAAGAAGCCTGAGGCTGTGGATAATCCCGATTTTGAGGTCGACTCTCTAGAACCTCGAATGCTGATGTCGGCGACTCAGCATGACTGTGACATCGAAGACCCTTCGGATGCTGTCGCCCTTCCAGCCCATGACTACGACCACATCGGTGACTCATCCTTCTTTGACCACGATGATCACCCTAACGATGGCCATAGTAATACTGACATCCTCAATGGCATCTATGAAGATGGCGATGAAATCAGCCTTCGAACCGAAGATTCGTTCGATCGCATGTTCAATCCTGGTGAACAACAGCATGATCATGATGCTTACGCGGGAAGAGCCAGCGAAGATCTATTGAGCGCTCATGATGGGGATCATGCGCAAGGCCATTCCAACGCTCATAGTGACTTGATGCCGGACGACGGCAAATTCAACGACTCCGAAGCCGCACACGACGCAGACAACAAATACAAAGATTCGCATCAGCCTCCCATTGATCACGGTGACAGTCCTACCGACGGTTATCTCGAAGGCAAAACCGACCACAGTCACGATGACTTCGTTGACCATGATCACGGCGTCAAGGCCACCTCCGACTATCAACCGGATGGGAAGAACGACGTCCATGACGTATCGGGTGAAGAAAAGTCAGAATGGTCTGCTGATGCCAAAAAGCCCAACGACGAATTTGGGCATGACGACGGTCACGACGACTCATTCCATGAACGTGACCAAGACGGCTATGGCCGCAACGGCTTTGATCGCGAAGGCTACGACCGCGACGGGTACAACCACAAAGGCTTCAATGAGCATGGCTTGAATCGCGAAGGTAAGTCGCAGCATTCTTATCGCGGTGGTTACGACGTTGATGGCTACGATCGCGACGGCTACGACAAAGATGAGATGAACCGCGAAGGTTTTCACAAAAGTGGTTTTGATCGAGACGGTTACGACCAAGACGGATTCAGCCACGAGGGATACAACCGAGCCGGATACGACAAAGACGGGTTTGACAGTAAGGGTTTCGACCCCACCGGACATGACCACGACGGGTTCAACCACGAGGGATTCAACCAAGACGGCTATGGCCGCGACGGGTTCAATCGAGACGGCTATGATTCCGATGGCTT